>JAFAWR010000147.1 GCA_019241635.1 Solirubrobacterales bacterium | reverse complement strand
ATACGGCTACGGACGCCTGCGCCGCACCCACGCCGAGTTCGCCGAGCGCTACGGCCTGCCCGGCCGCGCCTTCGAGCGCTCCTCGGGCGGCCAGCACTCGGGCGATCCGCGCGTCTACGTCGAGCGCGCCGTGGAGGCCATCGAGCGCTCCGACCAGATCCTCGCCGAGCTCCAGGACTCGATGCTGCCGGTCGACGTCGGCGACCGCGAACTCCGGGAGGGCCTCTCCGAAAGCCGTTCGGCGATCGCCGAGTTGCCCGCGCGCGCCCAGCGACTGATGCGCGCGCAGGGCCGCTAGCGCGAAGCTAGCCCGATCGCATCTCCGCCAGCGTCTGCTCGAGCGCGGCCATCAGATCCGGCGCCGCCTCGGGAGCGGCGTCCCGCGGCTCGGGCACCTTGATCGTCTTGCCCTTGCGCTTGCGCGAGACCACGTCCTGGAGCCGGCGCCGGTAGCGGTCCTTCCACTCGTCGGGCTCCCAGTCTGCCGAGAGCTCCTCGATCACCGCCACGGCGGCCTTCAGCTGCGCCGCCGGTGGCTTGTGCGCCTTCTGGGTGGCGGCCTCGATGTCCTTGGTTTCGCGCACCTCGTCGGCGAACAGCATGGTCGAGAGCATCAACGCCCGATCCTGCGCCCGCACGATGGCCAGGTACTCCTTGGCCCGCATCACGAACCGCCCCACCGCGGCGCGGCCGGTCCGCTGCATCACCTCGACGAGCAGGCGGTACGCGCGCGCCGACCCGTCATCCGAGCCCGCCGGCAGCAGGTAGTACGGGTGGTCGAAGTAGATCGGGTCGACCTCTTCGAGATCGACGAACTGCTCGATGTCGATCGTCCGCGTGCGCCGCGGCTCGATCGCCTCGAGCTCCTCGTCGGTGATCACGACCTGGCTGCCGTCGTCGAACTCGAACGCGTGGGCGATCTCCTCGTAGGGAACCTCGACGTCCTCCTTCGAGCACCAGCGCTGGACCTCGATCGGCGCGCCGTCGGGCTCGTGGAGCTGGCGGAAGTGCAGGTCGAGGTCGCGCACCGCGGTGACCATCACCACCGGGACGTTGACCAGGCCGAAGCTGAGTGATCCGCTCCACAGCGAACGCGGCACGCCGTCAGCTCCTCGCCTTCGATCGCGGCTGCTTCTTTCCCTTCCCGAGGCTCGCCTTGAGCGCGGCCAGGAGGTCGTCCGGCGCCTCGGGCTCTTCGTATTCGGGCAGCTCAACCTCGCCGCCCTCGGCCTTGAGCTTGATCAGCTCGGCCACCCGGTCGCGGTACGTGTCCTTGAACGAGGCGGGGCGAAACGGCTTGTGCAGCGAATCGACCAGCTGCTCGGCCATGTCGAGCTCGCCCTTTGAGGGCTTGCGGCTGGGCGCCTGGATGTCGAGCTTGTCGACCGCCACCAGCTGGTCGGCGAAGCGCATGGTGTGCAGCACCAGCACGTCCTCGCCGGAGCGCACCGCGACCAGGTATTCGCGGTTGTGGAACACCCAGCGTCCGAGACCGGTGCGTCCGGCGCGCTCCAGCGCGTCATGGAGCAGCCGGTAGGCGTCCTCACCGTCCTCGCCCGCCCCGAGGTAGTACGTCCGGTCGTAATACACCGGATCGACCTGGTCGCGATCGACGAACTGCTCGAGGTCGATCGTCCGGGCGCGGTCGCCCGCCGCCGCATCGATCTCCTCCTTCTGAAGCATCACGAACTCGCCGCCCCGGACCTCGTAGCCCATCGCGACCTCCTTGTAGGGGACCTCCTTGTCCTCCTTGGTGCACAGCCGCTTCTGCTTGATCCGCGCGCCGTCGGACTCGTGCACCTGATGGAAGTGGATCGTGTGGCTCTCGGTGGCCGAGTGCACCTTGATCGGCACCGCGATCAGGCCGAAGGTGATCGTGCCGTTCCAGATCGAGCGAGCCATGCACATCTCCTACCCGCGTTTATCTCGCGCATGCGATCGGGTAGCAATCGAACAGGAGGTGAGGAAAACATGGCATTAGGACTTGCACGCATCATTCGTTCTCTGGCCGGCCTGATTGCGCTGGTCATCGTCGCGGCGATCGTTCTGTTCGTGCTCGGCGCGAATCAGAGCAACGGAATCGTCAGCGCCATACATGACGCCGGCGCCTGGCTCGCCGGGCCGTTCAAGAACCTGTTCTCGATTCACAACGCGAAGGTCGCGATGGCGGTCAACTGGGGTCTGGCGGCCCTGGTCTACCTGATCGTCGGCCATTTCATCGCCAGCCTGCTCGCGCGGATGACCCCGCGCCGGCGGCCGGTCGCGGTCTGATTTTTGGGGCCGCCTCCGGCGGCATCCGTGGGGCCAGGTACCCCGTCCGGACACTCCCGGTCCCGTTCCGGACGGGGTACCAGGTCCCATGGACGCCGAGCGAAGCGAGGCCCATGAGAACCGGCTGGGTAAGCGCACGTAGGACTCTCGTCCAGAGCGTCCAGATTTCGTGCATGAATACACCTACTCGTGGGTATTAGTGGCGCATGACTTCTACAGCCATCGCCCGCACCGATTCGGCAGAGCTCTTCGTCCGCTGGCAGCAACACGGAGACCGCAGCGCGCGCGACGAGCTCGTGACGCGATTCCTTCCTCTCGCCCGTAAGCTGGCCCGGCGCTACGCCGGCGCCCGTGAGCCGTTCGAGGACCTCCTCCAGGTCGCCAGCCTTGGATTGGTCAAGGCTGTGGATCGGTTCGACGCCGAGCGCGGAACCGCGTTCTCGTCCTTCGCGGTGCCGACGATCCTCGGTGAGCTCAAGCGCTACTTCCGTGACTTGGGCTGGTCCGTGCACGTTCCGCGCGGCGCCCAGGAGATGGCCCTCAAGGTCGAAGAGGCCCAGCAGCAGCTGACCACCAAGACCGGTCGGCCGCCCAGTGTCCAGCAGCTCGCCGAGTACCTCGAGATGTCGATCGAGGACGTGCTCGACGGCCTGGAGACCGCGGGCGCCCATCACTCGACTTCCCTTGACGCCCCGCGCGAGGACGCCGAGGGCGAGTCCGGCTCACTGGCCGACTCCTTCGGTCAGGAGGATGAGCGTTTCGAGCTGGTCGACGCGAGCGTCACGATCGCCGCGTCCGCGCACCAGCTGAGCGCGCGCGAGCGCCACGTGATCGCCCTGCGCTTCGTGCAGGACATGACCCAGACTCAGATCGCCGAGGAGATCGGCGTCTCGCAGATGCAGGTTTCTCGGATCCTGCGTCGTGCGCTCGCCCGCCTGCGCGAGATGACCGAGTCCGACGAAGCATCCGTCACCTGACGGATGCTTCCGGCCACAGGGGGCGATGGGGAACCGGGACCCCGGGCGCATGTCGCCCGGCCAGCGCGGTTGTCAGAACGCTGCCCCGGCGGCCGACGTCACGTCACGAGCAGCCGCGTTCGAACCATACTTCGGTCCGCTGTGGCGAACGCTGCACACCCCACCGGTCGGCGAGTTGCTCGACCACCTGTAGTCCCCAGCCGCCGACCTCCTCGTCGCGGGCGTGAGGAGCGGCGAAGCTGTCGCCGTGGTCGAGCACCCGGCAACGGATGTGGCCGTTGACCAGCAGGTCGAGCATCACCGGCTCGTCGGCTTCGGTTGAGCCGTGCACGATTCCGTTGGTCACGAGCTCTGAAACCATCAGCATGACGTCGTCGATCACCGTCTCGGGCACCCGCGTGGCAAGCTCTTCGGCGATGATCCGCCTGGCCTGCGCCGGACCTTCCGGCTGGGGCTCGATCTTGTAGAGGGCACGAACGCGTAGATCCATGACTGGTCATAGGTTTACCCCGCAAGCGGATATCAAAAGCGCGCCCGCGGTCCGGCTCGAGCTTGATTCGCGGCCCGAGACCCTCACGCTGGTCCGCGGCGTGTTGGCCGGAGTGGCCGAGCTGATCGGACTCGACCCTGAGCTGCTCGACGATCTCAAGACCGCGGTCAGCGAGGCGTGCAACAACGTCGTGATGCACGCCTACGACGGCGAGACCGGCCCACTGATCGTGCGTATGTACATCGAGCCGGAGGCCATCGAGGTCGTCGTGCTCGACCACGGCTCCGGCCTGCCTCCGCTCGCGCCGGCCGACGAGACGATTCGCGGCGTGGGGCTGTCGGTGATCCGCGCTCTGGCCGAGCAGGCGGACTTCCGCTCGGAGCCGGACGGGGGAACCGAGGTGCGGATGTCGTTCGCCGGGCAGCGAGACGGCAAGCCTCTGTTCCACCTGCCGAGCCTGGCGGATGCCGATGACCACGAGGCCGAGTGGCTGTCCGGCGACGCCGTGGTGTCGCTGTCGCCGATCAGCCTGCTGGCCGGCGTGCTCGGGCGGGTTGCCCGCGCGCTGGCCGCTCGCGCGCGCTTCTCGCTCGACCGTTTCTCCGACGTGTATCTGGTCACGGACGCGATCGCCGCGCACGCCGGCCGGTCGGCCAAGGGCCCGCGCATGTCGTTCGCGATCTCGACCGACGCCCAGCGGCTCGAGCTGACCATCGGCCCGTTCGTCGACGGGAGCGGCAGCCAGCTGTCGCACCAGGCGCCCGAGTACAGCGCGGCGTCGGCTCTGACCATGCTCAGCGATCAGCTCGAGGTTCGCCAGCAGGACGACGGCGAGATCCTCCACGTGGTGATGGTCGACCGGCGCCGCGGCTGAAGCGGCGCTTCACTCCCCGCCGAGCAGCTCCTCGGGCGTATCCACGAGCGTCAGCCGCTCGGCCACGCCGGTCAGGCTGAGCAGACGCTGCACCTGCTGAGGGCCCCGCACCATCGCCAGCTGGCGTCCCTGTTCCTCGATGCGCTGGTGGGCTCTGACGAGCACGCTCAGGCCGGTCGAGTCCATGAAGTCGAGTTCGCGCAGATCGATGATCAGCGTCGTGGAGTCCGAAGCAGCGACCTTCTCGAGCTCCTCCTGGAGCGCGGGACTCGAGGCGAGATCGAGCTCTCCGCTCACCGCGATCACGGTGACCGGCCCCTCCCTCCGCGCCGCTAGGCGAAAGTGGCTCTGCATCGGGGGGCGAGCCTACTGATCTTGGCTTGGCGATGCTGGGCGTGCCGTTGCCAACAGCCGTTTGTCAGTAAATCGAGCGGGTATGCGACAGCCCATGTCAACTCCTGATCCAGCCCGAGAAGAAGCCGAGAAGGCCGCTGCCGAGGCGGCGGCGATAGGCGGTCGCGTCAGCTCCGAGCCGCCCTCTGAGGAGCCCATCGATGAGGCCTCCCGCGCGGTGCTCGAAGGCGGCGGTGGCGAAGCCGAGGGCTTCGAGCAGGCCGAGAGCGAGCTGATCGAGCACGCGAGCCACGGCGATCAGCACGCCGCGCGCCAGGTGATCGAGGACGCGCCTGCTCCGGAGGAGAGCGACGACGCGCGCGCCGCCGCCGGTGGCGAGGCCGACCACGAGCGCTCGAGCGAGCGTGAGGAGGATTTGTCCTGATGTCGGTGACGGGTCGCGTCGCGAGCGGCAACGGCAGATCTCGCCTGGCGACACCGTTGCAACCCGTATCCCCGGGTTGACGGTGCTGCGTGACGAAGGTCGATACCGGGTAGTCACGCGGCGAGACGTTCGACAGCCTCAAAGGAGGAGTGGAATTGGTCGCACTGATCGTCTTGCTATTGATCCTGGCCATCTTCGGCGGGCTTGGCTTCGCCGCGCACGTACTTTGGTTCGTGCTGATCGCCGCGATCATCCTGTGGCTCATCGGCTTCATGATCGGAGGCGTGGAGTCCGGGATGGGCCGGCGAAGGTGGTATCGCTGGTAGCCAGCCATGGCTGAGTGGTCCGCCGGGATTCTGTCCTCGTCCCGGCGGTGCCGCAGCCTTGGCGTGCTTCAGCGCGTTTCGCCGGTGAGTTGGCGCAGCCGGTGCAGTGAGCGGCGCAATAGCCGCGATACCTGCATCTGCGAGACGCCGACTCGCTCGGCAATCTCGGACTGCGTGAGATCCTCACCAAAGCGTAGGTAGAGGATCTCGCGCTCTCTCTGCGGCAGGTGCTTTGCCGCCGCGAAGATCGTCGTCTGGTCGTCGACCAGACCCAGGCGGGTGTCCTCGTCGCCGATGGCGTCGAGGCGGCTGGCGTCTTCCTCACCGGCAACCGGGGCGTCGAGCGACACCGTGCCGTAAGCCTCGGCGACCTGAAGACCATCAAGGACCTCTTCCTCGCTCAGCTCGAGGTACTGCGCCAGCTCGTCGACCCGCGGGGGCCGTCCGGTGCGTGCGCTGATCGCTTGGCGCGCCTCGTTGATCTTGCGCGCTCGCTCCTGCGCACCGCGGTCGACGTGAATTGCCCACCCGGTATCGCGGAAATAGCGCTTGAGCTCGCCGACGATCGTCGGCACGGCGAACGAGGTGAAGGCGAAGCCTCGATCAGGGTCGAAGCGCTCGACCGCCTTGACCAGTCCGAGGCTGGCGACCTGGACGAGGTCGTCGTAGGGCTCGCTCGATTGCACGTAGCGTCGCGCCAGCTTGCGCGCCAGCGGAAGAAAACGAGCAATCAGCTCGTCACGCGCATCGCGGTCGCGGTCGCGGCGCCACCGCTCGAAAAGCTCTTGCGAATCAGCTGCGGACACGGGCTCGCCGACCGGGATCCCCGACACCGGGGTCCTCCTTTCGCAGACCGCTCACTTGTAGCACACGCGCGGCCTGCCTTGCGCCATGCGGCGCCCGCGCCGGCGCCCCCTCGCCGGCGCGCGGGTACTTCCTCCGCCGCTCAGGGTCAGCGGGCGCGGCGCCTCACTTGACGGCGCCCGCGGTCGATCGCGCGGGCCCCGCGGCGCTCGAACTGGTTCAGCTGACGCACGAGGCGCCCGGAGTTGGTGTAGGTCAGCGCGCTCTCCCTGAGCGCATCGCTCGCGGTGGCGAGCGCACCCACCGCGGTGTAGATCACGCGCTGGGCACTGATCGCGACGGCGCCGAGCTGCGTCTGGGCGGCGTCGGCGCTCCGAGCCGCGGTCTCAGCCGCCCGGTTGCCCGTCGTGCGGGCATTGCGGGCGGTGGTCCGGGCGCTTGTGCGCGCGGTCACCGACGCCGAGCTGTTGGTGCGCCGGGCCGAGGTTCTCGTGCTCGCGGCGCTGCGCTTGGCGGCGTTTCGCTTGCGCGTCGCCGCGGCGCGTTTGGCGGCGGCGGAGCGCTGTGTTGGGGTCTGGGTTGCCATCTGTGTCTCACTCCTCACGTCTGTTCGCGGTCGTGGCAGCCCTCCTCCCCCTTACGTTGCGATACTCACCCAAATGGCGGATTCCTACACGTCTTCCTTGGCCCAGGAGCTGGCCGACGACGTGCTCGATCGTTTCCTACGCTACGTGCGGATCGACACGCAGTCGCGCCGCGACCGCAATGGATCTCCGAGTACGCCCGGCCAGCTCGACCTCGGTCGGGTGCTGGTCGACGAGCTGCGTGAGGCCGGGCTCACGGACGCGTCGCTCGACGAGAACGGCTACGTGGTCGCGACGGTGCCCGGGAATCGCGGCGCCGATGGCGTGGCGATCGGGTTGATCGCACACATGGACACGAGTCCCGATGCGCCGGGGCGCGGCGTTGAGCCGATCGTGCACCGGGCGTATGACGGCGGGGTGGTCGA
Organism: Solirubrobacterales bacterium; assembly: GCA_019241635.1. Lineage (GTDB taxonomy): Bacteria > Actinomycetota > Thermoleophilia > Solirubrobacterales > Solirubrobacteraceae > Palsa-465. The sequence goes on along the minus strand of JAFAWR010000147.1, from coordinate 22,129 downwards.
GCTTCCGCGATCGGGCACCGTGCTCGATCCGGCGGCGATGCCGGAGCTCCTGGCCAAGACCGGACACGACATCGTGACCTCGAGCGGCGACACGCTGCTCGGCGCCGATGACAAGGCCGGGGTCGCCGAGATCATGGCCGCCGTCGCGTATCTGGTCGCCCATCCAGAGATCCCACGCCCGACTTTGCGGATTGGTTTCACCCCGGATGAGGAGATCGGCGAAGGCGCGACGCTGTTCGACATCGAGCGCTTCGGCGCGCGCTGCGCCTACACGCTCGACGGCTCCGAGCTCGGCGAGCTCCAGGACGAGACATTCAGCGCCTTCGAAGCGGTGCTCACCGTGCGGGGCGTCGAGGTGCATCCTGGACAGGCCACCGGCAAGCTGGTCAACGCGCTTCGCATGGCGGCCCAGATCGTTGCCGCGCTGCCGGCCGACTCGCTCACCCCGGAGACCACGTCGGGCCGCCAGGGGTTCATCCATCCCACCGACCTGAGCGGCCGGCCCGGCGAGGCGGAGCTGCGGTTCATCATCCGCGACTTCGACGACGATCGGCTCGATGAGCATCTCGCCCTGCTCGAGCGGGTGGCCCGCGAGGTCGTTTCCGTCGACCCGCGCGCCCAGCTCGATTTCCACGTCCACGAGCAGTACCGCAACATGGGCAGCATCCTGCGGGAGATGCCCGCGGTGTTGGCGGCGGCCGAGGCGGCGATCCGCGCCGAGGGGATCGAGCCGATCCGCGAGCCGATCCGCGGCGGCACCGACGGCTCGCGACTCACTCACATGGGCCTGCCCACACCGAACATCTTCACCGGCGGGCACGAGTACCACTCGGTGCGCGAGTGGGCTTCCGTGCAGGACATGGCCTCCGCCGCGGCGGTCGCCGTGCGCCTGGCGGAGGTGTGGTCGCGTGATGGGGATGCCTAACTTCTCCTCCTCGCTGGCCTCGGTCGACGGCGCGGTGATGCTCGCCTCGCGCGCGACGATCCCGGCCACCGACGAGGGGCTGCTGCGCGGGGACGGCGTGTTCGAGGTCATCCGGATCTATGAGGGGCATCCGTTCGCGTTGGATGAGCACCTGGCGCGCCTCGAGCGCTCGGCGTCGAACCTGCGCCTGCCCGTCGACGTGGCGGCGGTCCGCGCGGACGCGCATCGCCTGCTCGCGCACGCCGGGGTGGGCCCCGACCACGAGCTGCTGCGGATCGTGATCACCCGGGGCGGGCGGCGGCTGCTGTTCACCGAGCCGATGCACGCTCAGCCCGACGTGATTCGCCTGGCTTCGATCACCTATTCGCCGACCCGCGTGCTCGATGGCGTGAAGTCGCTGTCGTATGGCGCGAACATGCTGGCCTCGCGGCTCGCCCGCGAGCGCGGCTTCGACGAGGCGTTGCTGGTCACGCCTCACGGTCGCGTGCTCGAGGCGCCGACCAGCTCGATCTTCTGGGTAAGCGACGGGTCGCTGTTCACCCCGCCCCTGGATGAGCACATCCTGGCCTCGATCACGCGTGCGGTGGTGATTGACGTGACCGGGGCGGCCGAGCGAGCGTGCACGCTCGATGAACTGCTGGGCGCGGACGAGGCGTTCCTGGCTTCGACGACCCGCGAGGCGCAGCCGGTGGGGGTGATCGACGACCGTAGGTTCGATGCGCCCGGTCCGGTGACTCGGCAGGTCGCTCAGGATGTCGCGGCCCGGATCCGCGATCGGTTGGCCGCCGCGGCTCGATGAAGGTCCTCACGGTGATCGGGAACCGCCCTCAGTTCATCAAGGCGGCGGCGGTCTCACCGCGGTTGCGCGCCGAGCACTCGGAGTTGCTCGTGCACACCGGCCAGCACTTCGACGACGAGCTCTCCACGGTGTTCTTCACCGAGCTGGGGCTGCCGGCGCCCGAGCGGGAGCTGGGGATCGCCCTCGGATCGAACACCTCGCAGACCGCGCGGATGCTGAGCGCGTTGGAGGGGGTGCTCTCCGAGGCGGCGCCCGACATGGTGCTCGTCTACGGCGACACGAACTCGACGCTGGCCGGCGCGATGGCCGGCGCCCAGGCGCGGGTGCCCGTGGCGCACGTCGAGGCCGGGATGCGATCGTTTGACCGCTCGATGCCCGAGGAGCTCAATCGGGTGCTCGTCGATCACGCGTCGTCGCTGCTCCTCTGCTCCTCGGCGGTGGGGGAGGGAAATCTGCGCCTGGAGGGGGTGGGTGGCGCCGTCGAGGTCGTGGGCGACGTGATGGTCGACGTCGCCGCCGCGGTGGCGCCCCGGGCCCGCTCGGCGGTTGATCTGGTGAGCGCGCGGGGTCTCGAGCCGGGTGGCTATGCCTTGGCCACCGCGCACCGAGCCGGCAACGTCGATGACCCGGAGCGGCTGGAGCGGCTCGTGGAGCTGCTGTGCTCGATGCCGCTGCCGGTGCTGTTCACGGTCCACCCGCGGACTCGCCGTCGGCTGGACGAGACCGACCTCCTGGCGCGTCTCGAGGGGGCGGGCTCGGTGATCACCGCTCCGCCGCTCGGCTATCTGGAGACCGCGGCGCTGCTCGTCCACGCCCGGGCTGTGATCACCGACTCCGGGGGGCTCCAGAAGGAGGCCTACCTGGCCGGGGTGCCGTGCATCACGCTGCGGGCGAACACCGAGTGGATCGAGACCGTCGAGCACGGTTGGAACGTGCTCGTCGACCTCGATGCGGTGGCGGCGCGGGAGGCGCTCTCGCGCCCGGCGCCCGCGGAGCGTCCTCCCCTTTATGGCGATGGCCGCGCGGGAGAGCGAGTCGTCGAGGCCTTGGTCCGGCACGTCCGATGAGCGAATCGGCGCTTCGCATCGCGGTGGTCGGGCTCGGCTATTGGGGGCCGAACCTGGCCCGCAACTTCGCCGCGCTTCCCGGGTGCTCGCTGGCGTGGTGCTGCGACCCTTCGCCCGATGTCCGCGAGCGGGTCGCGCCGCGATTTCCTCAGGCGCGGTTCACCGGCGATCTCGACGAGGTCCTGGCCGACCCGGAGCTCGACGCGGTGGCGCTGGCCACGCCCGTGTCCAGCCACGCCGAGCTGGCCGTGCGAGTGCTGGAGTCCGGCAAGCACTGCTTCGTCGAGAAGCCACTCGCCCAGTCGGTCGCCGACGCCGAGCGCGCGGTGGCCGCCGCGCAGGCGAGCGGGCGCGTGCTCATGGTCGGCCACCTGCTCGAGTACCACCCGGGCGTGCAGCGGCTCAAGCAGCTGGTGGATTCCGGCGAGCTGGGCGAGCGGATCTATTACATCTACGGCAATCGCCTCAATCTGGGCAAGCTGCGCGCCGACGAGAACGCGCTGTGGAGCCTCGGCGCCCACGATGTCTCGGTCGTGCTCCACCTGGCCGACGAGGAGCCCTCGGAGGCGATCGCCCACGGCGAGTCCTATGTGCAGGACAGCGTGGAGGACGTCGTGTTCTGCTTCCTGCGCTTCCCCTCCGGCCTGTCGGCCCATCTGCACCTGAGCTGGCTCGATCCCCACAAGGAGCGACGCTTCACCGTGGTCGGCTCGCGCCGCATGGCCACCTTCGACGACATGGCCCACGAGGGCAAGCTCCAGATCTTCGACAAGGGCTTCGACCAGGACGCGCGTGGCTACGGCGAATACATCACCCGCAGCGGTGACGTCTTCTCCCCCCAGATCCCCAACGTCGAGCCGCTCCGCGTGGAGTGCGAGCACTTCGTCGAGTGCGTGCGCAGCGGTGCGCGGCCGCGCTCTGATGGGTTGAGCGGGCTGCGCGTGGTCCGGGTCCTCGAGGCGCTTCAGCGGTCACTGGACGGCTGAGGGCACGCCCTACCGCCCCGCCCCTCCACCGACCCGTCCCTCCCCTCCACCGACCCGTCCCTCCCCCCGGGAGTAGAGTCCACGGGCGATGGAGACCTGGGACGTCCGCTCCCTAGACATCGCGGCCCACCATCCGCAGGTGCTGCGCTCCGACGCCGAGACCCGCGCGATCGGCATCCACCTGCCCGCCGGCGAGCAGCTGGCCGAGCACCAGGTCCATGAGCGCACCTATCTGGTGGTCGTAGAGGGCGAGATCTCGATCTCGCAGGACGGGGGCAGCGTGTCAGGCGGCGCCGGTCTCCTCGCGCACTTCGCGCCCAACGAGCGGCGCACGATCCAGGCGGTCAGCGACGCGCGGCTGGTCCTCGTGCTCGCCCCCTGGCCGGGCGAAGGGCATCCGTCGCGGTCGGGGTGAGCCGGCCGCGGTGAGCCGGCGGTCTGCGGGCGCCGGCCTCGGTGAGCCGGCGGTCTCGGTCGGTCAGGCCGCCGCCGCGGCGAGCCAGTTTGCCCCGGTCCTGCCCGACCAGATCACCTGGTCGCGGCCGGGGCCAACCCCGATCAGCGCGACCGGGACGCCCACGAACTCCGCCATGAAGCGCAGGTAGTCGCGAGCCGCGGCCGGGAGCTCTGACTCCTCGCGGCACTCGGTCAGATCCTCGCTCCAGCCCTCCAACTGGACGTACTCGCCCGTGGCGTGATGGAGGACGGTCTGGTGGTAGGGGAAGTGCTCGAACTCAGCCCCGTCCGGGCCGGTCGAGCGGTAGCGGGTGCACACGCATAGCCGGTCGAGTCCGGAGAGCACGTCGAGCTTCATCACGGCCAGCGCGGTCAGCGAGTTGATCCGCGCGGCGTAGCGCAGCGCCACCAGGTCAAGCCAGCCGACCCGTCGAGGGCGCCCGGTGGTCGTGCCGTACTCGCCGCCCCGCTCGCGGATCTCGTCGGCCAACTCGCCGTCGAGCTCGGTGGGGAACGGACCCGCGCCGACCCGGGTGCTGTAGGCCTTGATCACGCCCCAGACCTCGTCGATGTCCTTGGGCCCGACCCCGGCGCCCACGCAGGCCGCGCCCGCTACCGGGTTCGACGAGGTCACGAACGGATACGTGCCGTGGTCGATGTCGAGCAGCGCGCCCTGCGCGCCCTCGAACACCACCGTCTCGCCCGCGTCGAGCCGCTCGTGCACGAGCCGCACCGTGTCAGCGATGTATGACGCCAGCCGGTGACCGTAGGTGAGGTACTCCTCGGTGATGGTCTGCAGATCCAGTCGCGGATCCTTCGCGAACGGTCGGAGCGACAGACGCTTGGGCTCGAGGGCAGCGACGATCTTCTTCTTGAGGATCTTCTCGTCGAGCAGATCCTGAACCCGGATGCCCAGCCGGGCCGCCTTGTCCGCGTAGCACGGCCCGATGCCCCTCCGCGTCGTCCCGATCTGCAGCTTTCCGAGCTTCGCCTCGCCGGCGTGATCGAGCATCATGTGGTACGGCATGATCAGGTGCGCGTTGGCCGAGATCCGCAGCAGCCGCGTGTCGACCCGGCGCCGGCGCAGCTCGTCCAGCTCGTCGGTGAGCACCCGCGGATCAATCACCACCCCGTTGCCGATCACGCACAGCGTGTCCTTGTGCAAGATGCCCGACGGAATCAGGTGGAGCTTGTACGTCTGCCGTCCCCGGACGATCGTGTGCCCCGCGTTGTTGCCGCCCTGGAAGCGCACCACCGCATCCGCCCGCTCCGCGAGCAGATCGGTGACCTTCCCCTTCCCCTCATCGCCCCACTGGGCGCCAACCAATACGATTCCCGGCATCGGCGACGGAGTGTACGCACGGTATGGGCAGACCAGCGCCCGGATCGGGATGACGGCCGGGGTGCCATCCCCGCCGGCGCCTGGTCCGGATCCCTCCCCGCCGACCCCCGGCCCGGGAACCCCGACCCCCGGTCCCGATCCAGCACCGCCGGGTCCCGATCCCAGCCCGCCGGCGCCCACCCCCGATCCCTCGCCGCTCCCGCCGCGCCCCGGCCCTCAGATCTGACCCGCTGGCGCCCCGGCGCCGCATGTGCTCGATCTCACATTCTCGCTCGGCTCCGTCGGGTACCACAGGGCCAAGGAGAGATCGCGTGTCACGTACCTCGCTTCCGGCCGGCCCAAGGCTCCCGAAGTCGGTCCAGAGCGTGGCCTTCTGGACCCGGCCGCTGGCCTTTCTCGAACGATGTCGCGCCCGCTACGGCGCGCGGTTCACGCTGCGGCTCCTGGTCGCGCCGCCGTTCGTGATCCTGTCGGACCCGGACGAGATCAAGCAGGTGTTCACCGCGCCCGCGGACGTCCTGCACCCGGGGCAAGGAGCGCGCGTGCTCGCGCCGGTGGTCGGCCAGAACTCGGTCATCCTGCTCGACGAGGACGCGCACATGGAGCAGCGCAAGCTGATGCTGCCGGCGTTCCACGGCGAGCGGGTGGCGCGGTTGGGCGATCTCGTGGCCTCGGTGACCGAACGGGAGGTGGCTGGGTGGCCGGACGATGCCGCGACTCAGCTGCACCCACTGCTCCAGCGGCTAACGCTCGAGGTCGTGCTCCGGGCCGTGTTCGGCCTCGATCCGGGCCCCCGACTCGACGGCCTGCGCGAGCGGCTCTCGGCCATGCTCGCGTTCGGCGACCGGTTCGTCAGCGTGATCCCGCCCGAGCCCGGCGGCCGGGCCGAGAAGCTGCTCGAGCGCGTCGGACCGTTCGCGGCGTTCGCGCGGATCCAGAGCGAGGCCGATGCGCTGCTGTTCGAGCTGATCGACGAGCGGCGCGCCGCCGGTGCGGAGCGCGACGACATGCTGGCCATGCTGCTCGAGGCCCGGCACGGTGACGGCTCCCCGATGTCCGATCAGGAGCTCCGCGACGAGCTGATGACGCTGCTGGTGGCCGGGCACGAGACGACCGCGTCCGCCCTGGCCTGGGCGTTCGAGCGCATCAGCCGCCACCCGGCGGTGCTGGGCGAGCTCGAGGCCGAGTTGCGCGCCGGCGAGGACGACGCCTATCTGACCGCGACGATCTACGAGACCCTGAGACGGCGGCCCGTGCTGCCCAACGTGGCGCCGCGGATGGTGATGCATCCGTTCGAGGTCGGCGGGCGACTTTATCCGGCGGGCGTGGGCCTGGTGCCCAGCGCGTACCTCGTCCACCACGACCCAACGATCTATGCAGATCCGTACGCGTTCCGACCCGAGCGCTTCGTCGGCCAGCAACCCGGCACCTACACGTGGATTCCGTTCGGCGGCGGCCGGCGGCGATGCCTCGGCTCGAGCTTCGCCATGCTCGAGATCAAGCAGGTCCTGACGGCGGTCCTGAACGCGCGCAAGCTCCACACCGTGGCCGACGGCTTCGAGCGTCCTCAGCGCCGGAACATCACGATCAAGCCTGGCCGGGGCGGCCTCGCCTGGCTGCCGAGACGGCCGGCCGGGCAGTCGCCTACGCGTTGAGGACTGCCGCCGTGGCCGTCCGGGCGCTGGATAATCGGGACGTGACGGCAGGGATCCCGCCCGACAGCTCGCAGCTGCCCCGCCCGGGGCTGATCCACACCCGGCTCTCCGCGATCGGGTGGATTGCCGCGGGCGCCGGCGCGCTGGTCGTGTTCCTGGCCATCGGCTTTCTCGTCCCGCTGTTCGGCAGCCTGCATCAGCTCGGCCGCCTGGCTCTGATCAACGGTCCCCTGGTCGTCGTCTACCTGGTGATCTCCGGCGCGTTCGTCATGCGCCATTTCGAGCGCCATGTCAGTGACACGCTGGCCTGGGTTCGCGAGGACCGCGCGCCCGGCGAACGGGAGCACGAGCAGACGCTGCGCCTGGCCGCCTACGCCGTGAAGATCGACGCACTGGCCTGGATCATCGCCGGCGTGCTGTTCGGGGTGATCAACAGCCTGCTGTTCTCGCCGGGAACCGGCGCGCTGATCCTCGGGACGATCTGGCTGGGCGGCGAGGCCACCTGCGCACTCGACTACCTGCTCTACGAACGTGCGCTTCGACCGGTCACCGCGTGCGCGCTGGCGGCACGCCCGCGGCGGATGTGCGTCGCGCCGGGCGTGCGGGCGCGGCTGGGCATGGCGTGGTCGCTCGGCACCGGGGTGCCCCTGCTTGGGCTGCTCGTGGTCGGCGTGGCCGGTGTGGCCAGGCCGCACGTGCACGCCTCCGACGTGGCCGCCGCCGTGCTGTTTCTCGCCGGCGTGGCGTGGGTGGCCGGCTTCCTCATGCTCCAGCTCGCGGCCAAGGCGATCTCCGATCCGCTCCTGGCGCTCCGCCGTGGCCTCGACGAAGTCGAGCGCGGCGAGCTCGACGCGCATGTTGCGGTCGACGACGGCAGCGAGGTCGGCCTGCTCCAGGCCGGCTTCAACCACATGGCCGACGGACTGCGCGAGCGCGAGCGCATCCGCGATCTGTTCGGGCGCCAGGTCGGCGAGGACGTCGCCCGCCTGGCCCTCAGCCAGGGCGTCCAGCTGGGCGGCGAGGAGCGCGAGATCGCCGCCGTGTTCATCGACATGGCGGGCTTCACCCCGCTTGCCCTGGCCGTCTCGCCCGGGGAGGTCGTGCGGCTGCTCAACCGCTTCTTCCGCGTGGTCATCGAGGTCGTCGAAGACGAGAACGGCATGGTCAACAAGTTCGAAGGCGACGCCGCGCTGTGCGTGTTCGGGGCCCCGGTCAGTCGCGAGAACCCCACCGTCGACGCGCTCCGGGCGGCACGCGCACTGGCCGCCCGCCTCGCTGACGAGCTACCCGAGGTCGACTTCGGCATTGGCATCTCCGCTGGTCCGGCCGTGGCCGGTCACGTCGGCGCCGAGCATCGGTTCGAGTACACGGTGATCGGCGACCCGGTGAACGAGGCCGCCCGTCTGGCCGAGCTGGCCAAGCAGCGTTCAGGCCGCGTGCTCGCCTCCGATGCCGCGCTCGAACGCGTCCCCGCCGAAGAGAGCGAGGGCTGGCGGGTGACCGAAGCCGCTGTGCTGCGTGGACGGAACGTCCCGACGCGGCTGGGCCAGCCCGAGCCGCACGCCGGCTAGTGAGCCTCTCGCGTCGAGCGAGCGACCACTTCTCAGTCCTCGCCGACCGCCACCAGCTCGATCCGGTTGCCCCACGGATCGTCGGTATAGAACCGGCGCGTCCCAGGGATGGCGTCGTCCCAGCGCACCGCGCACCCGGCCGCGGTCAGCCGGTCGGCCAGACGATCGAGGTCCACGGCCCGCGCCGCGAGCGCGGGGTGCGCCTTGGCCGCCGGCGCGAACGGCTCGGCGATCCCCACATGGAGCTGATGGGCCCCGCAGGCGAACCACACGCCGCCGCGGGGTTGGAGCGCGGCCGGCTTGGGCAGCTCGGGGAGACCGAGCAGCCCGCCGTAGAACCGGCGGGCCTCCGCCTCCGATTCCGGCGGAGCCGCCACCTGGACATGGTCGAGGCCGACGACAACGATCGGCTCGAGTTGATCGCGGTCGTCCGACCTGCCCACCCGACGATAATCGCACGCTCGTCACATGTTCCGTACCCCAGCCCGGTCGGCGCAAGCCCGGCCTGTGCGCGCCCGGACCACCAAGACGCCTGGGTTGGCGCTAGGTTCCCCATGTGCCCGAGGATCCGATCACCGAAGAGCTAAAGCTGACCCAGCTCGAACGCGAGCGGGCCGAGCGCCGGCGCGCCGACAAGGTCCCCGACGCGGACGAGGCGGCGCAGCACGAGCGTCGCGCCGACAAGGCCCGTTACCTGGCCGAGAAGCTCGAGGAGCGAGCGGAGTCAGAGCGCCGGACCGACGGCTGACCCGCGAGGGTCTCAAGCCAAGCGCGGGTCCATCCGCCGGTCGTGGCCGAGCAGCGGCAGCTCGTCGCACATCTCGGTCAGCCGCGACACGGTTCGCTCGGTGATCTGCTCGCACAGCGCCTCGCGATCCAGGATGTTGGTCGTGATGACCATCGAGCGCTTGTCCTCGTAGCGGGCGTTGACGATCGAGTAGAGCTCCTCGAGGACCCAGTCCGTGGTCCGCTCCGCGCCGACGTCGTCGACGTGCAGCAGGTCGACCGCGGTCAGGCGGTCGAGCAGGTCGACGTGGGAGCGCTCGGCCCGGTGGGTGTCGCGGATCTCGTTGAGCAGCCGGGGCAGCGAGTAGATCGCCACCGATCGTCCCGCCGTAAGGGCCGCTTTCGAGACCAGCATGGCCAGCGTGGTCTTGCCGGTCCCCACCGGTCCCATGAACCACAGTCCCCGTCCGGCGTCGAGGTGCTCATCGACTCGGTCGATGTATGCGCGCACCTGCCGGATCGCCGCACGCGGCTCGATCTCGTTGACCGGATAGCGGTCGAAGGCCACGTCGTAATAGCGCCGGGGGATGACCGCCGACAGGCTGCGCGCCTTGCGTTGGGCGATGATCTGCCGGCGGCAGCGGCAGTCATAGGCGGTGTTCGTCGCCTCGTCGTAGAGCATCCCGGTGCCGTCGCACAGCCCAAACGGGCAGTCCCGGAGCTCACGTGAGTCCCGGGCCACTATCGGACCCATCCCAGCGGCCCCGTTCATGCCGCGAAGCGCTCGCCGGCGTAGTTCATGAACTTCGGGTACTCCTTCTGGAAGGTCAGCACGACGTCGCCCACCGGCCCGTTGCGGTGCTTGGCGATGATGATGTCGGCCTCGCCCGGACGCTCGGATTCCTTCTCGTAGTACTCCTCGCGGTAGATGAACATCACGAGGTCGGCGTCCTGCTCGATCTGGCCCGATTCGCGCAGGTCGGACAGGATCGGGCGCTTCTCGCCACCGCGCTGCTCGACCGCGCGGCTCAGCTGCGAGAGCGCGATCACCGGGACGTTCAGCTCGCGGGCCAGGCCCTTGAGGCCGCGCGAGATCTGGCCCACCTGCTCGACGCGGCTCTCCACCCGGCCCTCGTGGCGCATCAGCTGCAGGTAGTCGATGATGATCAGGCCGAGGCCGTTGTCGAGCTGATGGTGCAGCCGCCGCGCCTTGGCCCGTACCTCGAGCACGCCGGTGTCGCTCGAGTCATCGATCCACAGGGGCGCCTCGGACAGACGCTGGCAGGCGGCCAGGATCTTCGGCCAGCGGTTCTCGGCCACTCGGCCCTTGCGCAGCTCCTCGCCGCGGATCCGGGCCTGGGAGGCGACGAAGCGCTGAGCCAGCTCGGACTCGGACATCTCGAGCGAGAACAGGGCGACCGCGCTCGGAGCCTGGGACGGATGGCCGGTGCCGAGCACGGCATTCTCGGCGATGTTCGCCACCAGGGCCGACTTGCCCATCGAGGGGCGCGCCGCGATGATGATCAGGTTCCCGGGCTGAAAGCCGCCGGTCATCTCGTCGAGGTCCTTGAAGCCGGACGGGGTGCCGGTCAGGGGCGTCTTCATGGTCGAGAGCCGGTGGAGCTTGTCGGTCTCCTCGTCGAGCACCTCGGCGATCGGGCGGAACTTCTTCTGGCGATCGTCGTGGGCGACCTCCAGCACCGAGCGCTCGGCGCGCTCGACCAGGTCGCGTGGCGGCGCTTCGCGCGAGAGCACGCTGGCCTGGATCTCGTACGAGGTCGTGAGCAGCGCCCGGAGCTGGGCGTTGTCGCGCACGATCTGCCCGTACTCGCGGGCGTGGCCGGCAGCGGGTACCCATCCCGCCAGCTCGTCGATCGCCGCGGGACCGCCGACCTCCTCCAACTTGCCGCCCTGGCGCAGCGTCTCGCCCACGGTCAGATGGTCGATCTTGCGATCGTTCTCGTAGAGCTCGATCATCGCCGCGAACACGGCGGCGTGCTGCTCGCGGTAGAAGTGATCGGGGCGCAGATGCTGCTCGACCAGCAGTGCGTGCAGGTGGCGCTCGTCGAGCAGCACCGCGCCGAGGACCGATTTCTCGGCCTCGAGGTTGTGCGGCGGTACCGCGATGCTCTGGACGGCGCTCATGCTCTAGCCGAGTCTAAGTTCGAGGCAGGCGGGACCACACGGGTCAGTTCGCAAGCAGCGACACTTCCCGTGATCGCGGGCGGTCGGTTCGCCCGCGGGCCGTCGCCCGTGGGCTCGAGGCACGCTGGCAGGGACGCGCGGCCGGGCGCGTTGGACGGCCGGGCAGCGACTACTTGTCGGCGGCGACGACCATGGTCTTCACCGCGGCGGTCACCTCGTCGGTGACCTCGACGACGACCATGTAGGTGCCGGTGTGGCGGATCGGCTCCTCGAGGTGGATCTTGCGCCGATCGAGCTTGATCCCGCGCGCGTCCCGGATGGCTTCCGCGATGTCCTGTGTGGTGACCGAGCCGAACAGTCGCCCATCGTCGCCCGCCTGCTGGGGGATGGTGAGCACCGTCCGTCCAAGCAGCGCCGCGTTCTCCTTGGCGCGATCCTCGGCCTCCGCCAGGGCACGCTCAGCCTCCTCGTGCCGGCGTCTGGCGGCCTGAATCGACGCATTCGTGGCCGGCTCGGCCAGCTTGCGCGGAAGCAGGTAGTTGCGCAGATAGCCGGGCGAGACGTCGATCACCGTGCCCTTCTCACCGAGCGTCTCGACGTCTTGGAGCAGGATCGCCTGCGGCATTCCGCTTCGCCTCGCTCTACCGGTCTCTGTCTTCGCGCGAGCCGCGCCCGCCGATGCCACCGCCGGGCGTATCGGCCACGTACGGCAGCAGGGCCAGCTCACGCGCACGCTTGACCGCCCGGGCGACCTGGCTCTGATGCCGCCGGCACGCACCGGTGATCCGGCGTGAGCGGATCTTGCCGCGCTCCGAGATGAACCGGCGCAGCATCGAGATGTTCTTGTAATCGACCTGGTCGATCTTGTCCCGGCAGTACGGACACGGCTTACGGCGCGAGGAGGTCTGTGCGCCCTTCCTATCGCGCCGGCGAACCGGCCGTCTACGTTGCTTTGCCACGCTGAATCACCTGCTCGCTTGCTCTCAGTTCGGTCGTTGCCTCAGAACGGAATGTCGTCGTCCGACACTCCGGCAGCCACCGGCTGGGGCTCGAAGTCGCTGGTATCGGCCGGGATGTCGCTCTCCGGCGTCCGGATGCCGCTGGAGTAGCCATTCCCGTTTCCGTTCCCAGCGTCATCGCGACCGCCGAGGAACTGCACGTTCTCAGCGATGATATCGACGGATTGGCGCTTCTGTCCCTCCACCTCGTACTCGCGCCAGTCGAGCCGTCCATCGATCGCCACCGGACGCCCCTTTTTCAGGTACTGCCCGCAGCTCTCGGCCTGGCGGCCGAAGATCGTCACGTCGAAGTAGTTGGCCTTGTCCTCCCACGTCCCGCTGGAGTTGTTCTTGCGGCGAGTGTTGACCGCGAGCCTGAGCTTGCAGATCGCCAGTCCCGACTCGGGAACCGTGCGCATGTCGGGATCCTTGGTCAGATTCCCGGTCAGTACGACGCGATTGATGTTCATGCCCTTAGCTCCTTTCCCAGAGCGCATTTGAAAGCTTCTGGCCGAGTCTAAGCACGCCTCAGGCGGCAAATGCCGTCCTCCCCGGAAAATGGACGGACAAGTTGCGGACCGGTCGCAGAGCCGTAGCAGGGCGTTGCAATCCCGTTGCAGAACGGCGTCGAGCGACGGCCGGCAGGGGCCCTACGGACGCCGGCGCCGGGCGCCCCTCAGATGATTGGTTCCGCCTTCGAGCGTGACCGGGAGTTTCTCGCCATTCGAGGACCCGCGCGGGGTCGAGCGGCGAGTTCTTCTCGCTATTCGTGACTGATCTGCCGTTCGCGTCGCGCAGGCCGTCGAGTGGCGAGTTCGTCCCTACCGAAAAGAGGTCCATCGGGCGGTCCGGCGTCCGCTGCCGCCGTGGGGCCACCGGCCCCACAAGGCCACCCGGGCGTGCAATCGACTCGCGGGCTAGTGCTCGGGCTCGGGCGTGGACTCGGCGCCGGTGGCCGGCGCGGCGGCCGTCGCCACCACCGGTGGCGCGGAGTCCGGGGCGGGCGGCGTGCCCGGGAGGTTCTTGATCACGCGGAAGCGGACCACGCCGTCGGTGATCCCCAGGTCGTGCGTGAGCGTCTCGATCAGCGTCGGCGGGCTCTTGAACTGGAGCAGGTGGTACTCGGCGTCCGGCTGGTGCTGGATCCGGTAGGCCATCGGACGCTGGCCCCATTCGTCCTGGCGCTCGATCGAGCCTCCGGCGCCCGTGATCGCCGCCTCCACGTCGGAGAGGATCTTGGTGCGCTGCTCATCCGGCGCGGTCGTCGCGAGCAGCAGGACCAGGTCATAGAGGGGTGGTTGCTTGGCCATAACCGGCGGTCGACTATAGCGACAGAACCCCGTTAGCGTTGACGGCATCATGACCCCCGAAGCCCTGCCGATCCTCGAGTTCGCCGACCAGGCGACGTGGGCACGCTGGCTCACCGAGCAGCCCGAATCGTCGCCGGGGGTATGGCTGAAGATCGCCAAGAAAGCCTCGGGCATCGCCAGCGTGACTTATCCCGAGGCACTCGAGGAGGCGCTCTGCCACGGCTGGATCGACGGGCAGCGAGCCCCGCATGACCACGACTACTACCGCATGCGCTTCACGCCGCGCCGTCCCCGCAGCAAGTGGTCGCAGGTGAACCGCGAGAAGGCGACCCAACTGATTGAGCGGGGCCGGATGACGCTGGCCGGCCTGGCCCAGGTCGAAGCCGCCAAGCAGGACGGCCGCTGGGAGGCGGCGTACGAACCGCAGAGCACGGCGAGCGTGCCGGATGACTTCCAAAAGGCGCTCGAGCAGCATCCGGCCGCCCACGAGTTCTTCAAAACGCTTCGCGGCACCCGGCGCTACAGCTTCATCTACCGGATCCAGGACGCCAAGCGCCCCGAGACCCGCGCGCGGCGGATCGAGCAGTTCGTAGCGATGCTCGCCGAGGGCCGGACGCACCACTGATCGCGCAGACCCACCACTGATCATGCAACCCCGGTCGCGACAAACCCGCGCGCCTACGCCGACACCTTCCCCTTGCGCCGGATGTCGGCCAGCTGATCATCGATCCAGTCGCCCGGATTGCGCGCCGTGACCACCGAGCGCAGCCCGGCCAGGCGCCGCTCGCGCTCCTCTGAGGGCATGGTCAAAGCCGCGTGGATCGAGTCGGCCAGCTCCTGGATGTCGAACGGGTTGACGGACAGCGCGTACTCGCCGAGCTCTTCGTGCGCCCCCGTGTTCTCGCTCAGAATCGAAACGCCCCCGCGCGCATTGACCATCGGACCCTCCTTGGCCACCAGGTTCATGCCGTCGAACATCGCGTTGACGATCAGCACGTCGTAGTGCTTGTACGCCGCGACCGCCTCCTCCAGATCGTCGCGCAGCTTCAGCTGGATCGGCATCCAGTCCGGTGAGCCGTGGCGGTGGTTGACCACGGCGACAACTGCCTCGATCCGCTCCAGATACTCCGCGTACTCGGGCACGTCGGTTCGCGACGGCATCAGCTGGGCGATGAACGTGACGCGCTCGCGAAACTCGGGGTGTTGCTGCAGGAACAGATCGAACCCGCCGAAGCCCCGCAGCACGTTCTTGGACAGGTCGGCCCGGTCGACGCGCAGAATCAGATGGTCGCGCCGGCGACGCAGCAGCTCCTCCTCGAACTCGGCCACCTTGTCACGCGCGGCCACGGCCTGGACGCCTTTCGGGTCGATCGGCAGCGGGTAGGCCCGCACCCACACCTCGCGGTCGTCGCAGTGCACCACCCCGGCGTCGTGATCGACCTCGTACCCCATCAGGTCCTCGCAGCACTGCAGGAAGTTGCGCCGGTAGGAGCGGGTGTGGAACCCGATGATGTCGTTGGAGAGGATCCCGCGGTAGATCTCCTCGCGCATCACCGTGGGTAGCACGCGCCAGGAGTCCGACTGGCTCCACGGGATGTGCACGAAGTGGGTCAGGAACACATCGGGCCGGACCGCGCGGATCAGTCCCGGCAGCGTGTACAGGTGGTAGTCGTGCACCATGACCACCGGTCGCTCGAGGTCCTCGATCTCCTCGAGCACCGCCCGCGCCAGGTCCTCGTTGACGGCGTTGTAGCCGAACTCGAACGCCTCGGTCTCGTTGCGCCGGATATCGGGCGCATTAGACAAATCCCAGAGGTAGTGCTGGATGAACCACAGCATCGGGTTCGCGGTGATGTTGTAGAAGCGGTCGTAAGCGTCGGGGTCAGACGCGACCAGCTTGACCCGGTACTCGTCGCCTCCCGGGGCCTCCACCGTGAACGGCTTGCCCTCGTTCTCCTCGGCGGCGGCCACGTCCTCGTCGGTCATGGCCGAGGCGATCCACGTCACCTCGCGGTGCGAGGCCAGCCCGATCAGCGCGGTGACCAGCCCGCCGGTCCCGCGGCGGATCTCGCCGTCGGGGCCGAAGGTGACCGGTCCCCGATTCGAAACCAGGACCAGGGGCGTGCCGGAGTCCGTCGATGCCACCGCTCACGCCTCCAATCGCTCGAACAACGACAGCCAGTCGCGCAGCAGCCGGGGCATCAGGAAGCGCTTGCGCACCGCCTCCTTGCCGGCGCGCCCCAGCCGCTTGCCGAGCCCGGGGTCCCCCAGGATCTCCAACGACCGCTGCGCACACTCGGAAACACTCGAGACCAGGAACCCGGTCTCTCCGTCCGACACCTGAAGGGGAATCCCGCCGACCGCGCCGCCGATCAGCGGCCGGCCCTTCCAGATCGCCTCGGTCACGGTCAGCCCGAACCCCTCGCGGGTGGACTTCTGAATCACCACGTCACAGTGGGACTGGAAGGCGTTGACCTCGATCGCCCCCACGTTATTCAGGTTGTTGAGGA
Source organism: Solirubrobacterales bacterium (assembly GCA_019241635.1). Classification (GTDB taxonomy): domain Bacteria; phylum Actinomycetota; class Thermoleophilia; order Solirubrobacterales; family Solirubrobacteraceae; genus Palsa-465. The sequence goes on along the minus strand of JAFAWR010000147.1, from coordinate 5,639 downwards.
TGTGGATGTCCGGGTCGCCGTCGGCATGGGCCACGGTGGCGTTGAAGTAGTCCCACCCCTCCGGGTCGTCGGTGGCCATCGACCCCACCAGAGCCAATTGGACATCGGGCATCTCCGATTTGACGATGCGGTAGGCGTCGATCACGCCAAGCGGGTCTTTCCACGGATCGAAGCGTGAAACCTGGCAAAGCAGCGGCCGGTCCACATCGATCCCGAACTGTTCGCAGATGTACACGGCGTCCTCGGGGGAGAAGGCCATATTCTTGGGGGCCAGCGGGTCGATCGCCGGCGGAACTATGTTCGCCCGGCCATCCATCCCGGCGGGCACGTACTGCGGCATGTGGAACACCGTCGCGGGATACGGCTCGATATACGGCAGCAGGCGCTCGAGCGTGGCTGGATTCGGGGTCGAGAGGTCGATGTGACAGCGCCACACCCACCGGCGCGATTTCTCGCCGACCAGGGAGGCCAGGGCGGCCGGCTGCGGATCGTGCACGATGACCACGTCCCAGCCCGAGGACAGGTCCTTGGCGTTGATCTCGTTGTAGCGACGCCACACGTCCCATTGCTCGTCGTTCAGGTCCTGCGGGTTGCCCTGCAGCGCGTTGTGCATGACCTTGGTGGCGTTGAAGAACTCCTCGCGTCCGTAGATCACGTGCCACTCGGCTTCGAGCCCAACATCGATCATCAGCGGGACCAGCGTGTAGAGGATCTCCGACACCCCCCCGCCGAACGCCGTGGCCGACACGTGCAGGATCCGCTTGCCCTTGAGCCGCTCGGCCCGCTCCCGGATCTCTTCGGCCAGGTCGCGTCCGACGATGCTCGCGTAATCGGCGAGATGCTTGTTCGGGACGGTGATCGGTTGGAGCATGGCGGTGGGAAGCGGCGCCAGTAGTACCGACGGCGGGAAGATAGCGACCCCCGCCGGCCGGCACCTAATCCCTCACGCCGGCAATTCGAGCGTGAACGTGGTGTCGCCCGGCCTCGAGTCGACCGACAACCGTCCCGCCATGCACCCGGCCAGCTCTGAGGCGATGGCCAGCCCGAGCCCGGACCCCTGGGCGTCGTCGGCGGTGAAGAAGGGCTCGAAGATCCGCCCGAGGGCCTGCGGATCGATCCCCTCGCCGTCGTCGCGCACGGCCAAGCGGACGTGCCCGTCCGCGCGCCGCGTGCTCACCATGATCCGAGAGCCCGACGGCGTGTGCACGAGCGCGTTGTCGATCAGGATGCGGACGATCTGCGCCACCCGCACCGGATCACACGTCGCCTCGATCCGCCCGGCGGGGACGCGCACCTCCAGCCGGGAGTCGTGCTGGGCCAGCACGGGCTCGAACTCGCCCGACACCGACCGGGTCAGCTCGCTCAGGTCGACCTGCTCGGGGCGCAGCTCCAGCGACCCCGACTCGAGCCGCGAAAGATCCAACAAATCGACCGACAGCTTGCGCAGCCGCTCGACCTGGTCGCGCACCTGCTCGAGGAATCGCCGGCGGGTGCCCACATCCAGTTCCTCGTCCTCGAGCAACTCGACGAACCCGCTGAGCGAGAAGATCGGCGTGCGCAGCTCGTGCGAGGCGGTGGCGATGAACTTCTTCCGCGCGGACTCGAGCTGGGCGAGCTGGCGCTGCATGGCGTTGAAGGCGACCGCGAGTTGCCCGAGCTCATCGCTCGAGTCGACGGGGATCGCCTCCTCGAAGTCCCCCGCCGCGACCTTCTCGGCGGCCCGCTCGAGCCGCTTGACCCGCAGCGCGAGCGCCCGGGCCACCAGGTAGCTGCCGATCAGCGCGAGCAGCAGCGCGATCGCGCCCGCAACCAGGATCTGATCGCGGACCGTGGTCACCGCCCGGACCACCCCGGACGCGGGGGCGGAGTAGACGATCACCGCGGCCGTGCGGCCCCGGAACATCACCGGAGTGGCGGCTTCGGCGACGGTCCCGGATCGCGTCCGCTCGGTCCCGGTGGCCATCAGCCCGGTCGAGATCGCCCGCCGCGCGACCGCGAACGACAGCGCCGCCGTGGCCGAGCGCCGGCTCGAGTCGGCCAGCGTGGAGAGCTCCGAGCCGCCCGCGACGTGGCTGACCAGCATCAGCGTGACCCGGTCGCCGGTGGCCAGGGCGGCGGCGTTCACACGATCCTGCACGTTCGACAGCGGCTCGGCGCTTCCCACGGTCCGGGCGATCGGCCGCGAATGGGCGTGCGCGTCGCTCGAGAGCTGCGAGAGCTGATCGCCGAGCAGGCGGGTCTGCAGCCCCGGAGCCACGTACAGGTACAGGACGGCGAACGCGATCAGCATGATCGCGGCGAACAGCAGCGCGAGGCGGTTGGACAGCGAGAGGCGGACCCGCCCGCGCACCGACGCGATCCCGCTCAACTACCTAGATCTCCGTGTCGCGGAACCGGTATCCCACGCCGCGCACCGTGAACAGGTACTCGGGCTCCTTGGGATCGGCCTCGATCTTTTCGCGTAGGTGGCGGATGTGCACGTCGATCGTGCGCGGGTCGCGGTATGCCGAGTCGCCCCAGATCCGGGCCAGGAGCATGTCGCGTGTGAACACCCGGCCGGGCGCGCGGGCCAGCGCCGAGAGGATCTCGAACTCGACGAAGGTGAGGGGCGCCTCGCGCCCCCGGACCCGGACCGTCCGCTTGGCGAAGTCGATCCGCAGCCCGCCGGTCTCGAGCGGCGCCTCATCCGGGGAGGTTTCGGCCGGGCGAACCATCTCGGCGCGCCGGAGCGCCGCCTTGATCCGGCTCGAGAACTCGCGTAGCGAGAACGGCTTCGTGATGTAGTCGTCGGCCCCGAGCTCGAGCCCGACCACCTTGTCGATCTCCTCGGACTTGGCGGTCAGGATGATGATCGGGACCGAGCTGCGACCCCGCAGTCGCCGGCACACCTCCAGTCCGTCCACCTTGGGCAGCATCAGGTCGAGCACCACGAGGTCGAAGGCCTGCTCGTCGAAGCGATCGAGCGCCTGACGACCGTCCGTCGCCTGCACGACGTCGTAGCCCTCCTTGCGGAGCGGATATGAGAGCAGTGTCTGAATCGACTGCTCATCGTCCACGAGCAGGATGCGCGCCAACCGAGTCCTTCCTGTTTGCAGCAAAAGAGTAGTGCCACCGACCAGCGTCGCCTCTCTCCGGCCGCCGGTCGGCGGTTACCCTGGATGGGCCGATGCTCGATCCCCGGATCTACCGGAACGGCTTGATGGTCGTGGTCGTCGCCGTGATCGTCTCCGCGTTCTCGCTCGGCAGCCAGGCCGCTCCGCTGACTGCCACGCTCGTGCCCGACGCCTTCAACGGCGCCGCCGCGTACGGCACGATGCAGTCGCTGGCCAGGCAATATCCGGACCGGCCGCCGGGCTCCAGCGCCGACGCCAGCATCGCCGACTACGTCGCCGGAAGCCTGAGCCACGCCGGCTTCCTGGTCCAGCGCAGCGAGTTCCAGGCCCAGACCGTCGAGGGCTCCCGGACGCTCGAGAACGTGGTCGGGACGCTGGCCGGCACCACCCCGGGAGCGATCGTGATCGTCGCCCATCGCGACGCCGCCCATCCGGGGTCGACCGCCGACCTCTCCGGCACCGGGGTCCTGCTTGCGCTCGCCCAGGTGCTCTCGCAGCAGACCCAGCAGCGCTCGGTCGTGCTCGTCTCGACGAGCGGGCAGGTCGGCGCGGCCGGCGCCGCGCAGCTCGTCGGCAACCTCCCCGGTCCCGTCGATGCCGTGATCGTGCTCGGCGACATGGCCGGGCTTCAGGTCCGCTCCCCGGTCGTGGTGCCCTGGTCCGACGGCCAGCTGGTGGCGCCGCCCCTGCTGCGCAATACGGTGACGGCCGCGCTCGCGGCCCAGACGAACATCTCCGCGCATGACGAGAGCCTGGGCGGGCAGTTCCTGCACCTGGCCTTTCCGTTGGACGCGTCCGAGCAGCGTCCGTTCGTCGACGGCGGCGAGCCCGCCGTGCTCGTTTCCGCCTCGGGCGCCCGCATGCCGGCGGCCGACGAGCCGACCAGTCCCGCCCAGATCGGCGGCTTCGGGCGCACCATTCTCGCCTCGATCAGCGCACTCGAGTCTGGCCCGACGGTGCCCCCGCCCTCGTCCTACCTGCGCTGGGCGGGCAAGCTGATCCCGGCCTGGGCCGTGCGCCTGCTCGTCCTGGCCCTGATCCTGCCGGTGCTCGGCGCGACGGTCGACGGGCTGGCCCGTGCGCGCCGGCGCGGGCATCGCGTGGGGCGGTGGCTCCTGTGGGTCCTGTCGGCCTGCCTGCCGTTCGCGCTCGCGGCGCTGGCCGTGGTCGGGCTGCGGGCGGTCGGGGCGATCGATGTCGCTCCGCCGGGTCCGGTCGGCGGCGACGCGCTGACCTTGCCGGGCCGGGCGGTGGCCATCCTCGTCGGTCTCGGCTGCCTGATCGCGGCCGGTTTGACCATCCGCTGGCGGATCGGGCGCCACCTGTGGGGTGCCGCCCCGCCGCCCGCGCCTCCCGAGCCCGTGCCTAACGGGCACACGCGCGCTCGGTCTCGCCGGGCGGCCGTGTCCGATGACCCAGCCTCGCCGGGCGCCGCAGCGGCGCTCCTGCTCGTCCTGTGCGCGGTCGCGCTCGTGCTCTGGCTCGCCAACCCGTTCGCCGCCGCGCTGCTCGTTCCCGCGCTACACCTGTGGATGTGGGTCATCGCGCCCGAGCGGCGCCCCCGCACGCCGTGGGCCGTTCTCCTATTCCTGCTCGGGCTGGTGCCGGGCGCCCTGGCCGCCGTGTACTACGCCGCCGTGCTCGGGCTTGGCGTTGCCCCCGCGGCCTGGAATGCTGTGCTGATGCTGGCGGGTGGGCCCGTGTCGCTGATCAGCGCGCTCGAATGGAGCGTCGTGCTCGGGTGCGTGGTCAGCCTGGCCGCGATGATCGTGCGGATCGCTCGTCAGCCCCGCGCGGATCCGCCCGAGACCCCGATCACCGTGCGGGGCCCGATCACCTACGCGGGCCCGGGGTCACTGGGCGGCACCCGCTCGACGCTGCGGCGATGAAGACACGGGTCCTCAGCGCGCCCGCCGTGGCTCACCGCCGGGTCGGAGGCCTGCCCCTGCGGCGGCTGGTCCGCGACATCTCCTCGGTGCTGATGATCTCGGGCCTGCTCCTGGTGTTGGACGCCGGGGCCACTCTGATCTGGCAGGAGCCGGTGACCGCGGTGATCGCGCTGATCAAGCGCTCGGAGATCGACAAGCAGTACCTGAGCTTCAAGACCGCGCCGCTCACCCTCATCGAGCGCCACGCGCTGGTCAAGCTGCCGGGGCTCGATCAGCGGATCGCCTACCTGGCCCGCCGCGAGCAGCACCAGGTCGCCACCGGCGACGCGATCGGCCACATCAGCATCCCCAAGATCGGAGCCAGCTACGACGTGGTCGAGGGCACCGACGAGGGCAGCCTCGAGAAGGGCCCGGGGCACTATCCGGCCACCGCCTTCCCGGGGCTCGGCCAGACCGTGGCGATCGCCGGGCACCGCACCACCTACCTGGCGCCGTTCCGCCACCTCGACGCGCTGAGGCCAGGCGACCGGATCGTGCTGAAGATGCCCTACGCGGTGTTCACCTATACGGTCCAGTACCACCAGATCGTCTTGCCCACCGCGCTGTGGGTTACCGACAACAAGGGCTACGAGCGGCT
>JAFAWR010000093.1 GCA_019241635.1 Solirubrobacterales bacterium | reverse complement strand
CCGGCGCGTGCCCGCGCGGACGGAAGCCTCGTCCCGCTGGCCGAGCAGGACCGCTCGCTGTGGGACCGCGCCAAGGTCGCCGAGGGCGTCACGCTGGTCGAGGAGTCGCTGGCGAGCAAGCCGGGAGGCCCCTACCAGCTTCAGGCCGCGATCGCCGCGATCCACGACGAGGCGCCAAGCGCGACGGAGACCGACTGGCCGCAGATCATTGCCATCTACGAGGTCCTCGAGCGTGTCTCGCCGGGGCCGGCGGTCACGCTCAACCGCGCGGTCGCGGTCGCCATGGTCCACGGTCCGCGCGCGGGACTCGAGCTGCTGGAGTCGATCGACGAGCCGCTGCGCGACCACCACCGGCTGGCGGCCGTGCGCGCCCATCTCCTCGAGATGGCCGGCGACGAGGTCGGCGCCCGCGCCGCGTATGAGCGCGCCGCTCGCCTCACCACGAGCATTCCGGAGCGACGCTATCTCGAGGGCCGAATGGCGGCTCTGTAGCCCGCGTGCTGCTCGTAGAGCTGGCGCTCCCGTTCGTTGCGGGTGAGCTTGGCGGCCAGTAGCCAGCTGTCGCGGGCGGCGTCCCGCTGGCCGGCCTGCTCGAGCACGTGCGCGCGAACCGCGGGCAGGTAGCAGTAGTCGCGCAGCCGCGGATCGCCCGAGAGCTTGTTGAGCTCGGCCAGTGCGGCCTCGGGACCTTGGACCATCGCGACCGCGACCACGCGGTTGAGGTCGATGACCGGGTTGGGCCACAGCTCGCGCAGGACGCCGTACAGGCCGAGGATCGTCTTCCAGTCGGTGTCCTCGGGTCGCTTGGCGCGGGCGTGGCATGCGGCGATACCGGCCTGCAGCATGTACGGGCCGACCGGCGAACCCGTCGCGGCGAGCCGTTCCGCGCGGTGCATCGCCTCGAGGCCGCGGCCGGTCAGCAGCTGGTCCCACAACCGGCGGTCCTGGTCGAGGATCAGCACCGGATCGCCGTCCGAGGTGGTGCGGGCCGGGATCCGTGCCGTCTGAAGCTCGAGCAGGGCGACGAACCCTTGCACCTCGGCGAGGTCGGGCAAGAGGGCGGCGAGCACGCGGGCCAGGCGAAGCCCCTCCTCGCATAGAGAGGGACGGAGCCATTGGGGGCCGGAGCTGGCCGCGTAGCCCTCGTTGAAGATCAAGTACAGGACCTGGAGCACGCCGGGTAGTCGCTCGCGAGTCTGCTCGGGCGAGGGCGACTCGAAGGCGACGCTCTTGTCGCGGAGGGTCTTCTTGGCGCGCACAATCCGCTGTGCCGCGGTCTGCTCGCCAATCAGGAACGCGCGCGCGATCTGATCGGTGCTGAGCCCGCCGAGGCAGCGCAGGGTCAGCGCGACGCGGGACTCGATCGAGAGCGCGGGGTGGCAGGCGGTGAAGATCAGCCCGAGCAGCTCATCGCCGATTTGATCATCCAGACGCTCGTCGCGCGCCGCGGCGGCGGCCTGGTTGTGCAGTTCTCGCTCGTGGTGTAGGTGGGGAAGCTTGCGTTGCATGGTCTTGTGGCGACGGATTTGGTCGATCAGGCGGTTCTTGGCGGTGGTCATCAGCCAGCCGCCGGGATTGGGCGGGATGCCCTGAGCTGGCCACTGCTCCAGCGCCGCGACGAGGGCGTCCTGGGCGAGATCCTCCGCGTCCGCCAGGTCGCCGGTCAGCCGGGCGAGGCTGGCGATCAGGCGGCCCGCCTCGATGCGCCACACCGCCTCGATCGTGGTCCGACCGCCGTATCGGACCGCGTGAGGCCCCGTGGGCAACGTCGGGGCGGGGCTGGGATCGCTGGGGCTTGTGGTCATCTGCCTCCGGAATGATCGGGTCTGCCGGGCGAGCGGTGGCGCTCGCCCGGCCAGACCGCATCGGTCGGGTCAGGCGGGTGGGCCGAAATCCTCCGGGCCGAGGACCTTGAGCACCTGCACGTCGCCTTCCCAGCCGGGCCAGTGCTCGACGTGGGCCTGCAGGAACCGACGACTCCACTCGACCGCTTCCTCCTTTGCGCCGACCTGGTAGATGGCGTAGCTGACCAGTTCCTTGGCCTCGGTGAAGGGGCCATCGGTGACGCTGATCTCGCCCTCGCTGACCGCGATTCGGGCGCCGGCGGCGCTCGGGGCCAGGCCGGCGGTGTCGAGTAGCACCCCGGCCTGGGTCGCCTGCTCGCCGAGCTGGGCAATTGCGGCCATCAGCGCACCGGGGGGTGGCCCCTCGGGGGTTGAAATGGTGGTCAGCAGGGTGATGTAGCGCATGATCTGTCCTTTCGGGTCTTTGGGGTTCGTGCTTTGAAGGCGTGGGGCTGACGTCGGGTCACCGGCTCCATAGTCACCGGAACGCGCCTCCCGCCATCAGCCCTCACCGCGCAGTTCGGCGAGGGTCTTCTCGAGGCGCCGCTCGCGGGTTTGTTCTGTCTTGGCGCCCTCGATCGCCAGGACGTGGCGTTTCTGGTTGGTGTGGGACAGCCTCTCGAAGGCCGTCTTCGCCTCCGGGTGTCGGTCAAGGGCGGCGGCCAAGACAGGGGGGATCGTGACCGTGCGCGGCGCGTCGTCGAGCTCGATCTCAACACTGACCTCGTCACCGGCGGCCAGGCCGGACTCCGCGCGGACCGCGGCGCTGACCGGAAACATGAACTTGCCGTGCATCCGCGCAACTGTCGTCCGATACGTGTAGCCGGCGAGGGTTACGCGAACGGCCGGGCGGTTGCCGCCGCCCAGCGCCTGGACGATCTCATCCGGCACGCATACGCCGGTGGCACTCTTTCCGGAAAGCTCGATGGTGGTGGGAAACTGCATCGTCGACTCCTCTCTCGGTTGTCGTGACTGGGTCGGGTTAGTTGCTGAAGAACTCGTTCAGGACCGGGGCGAGGGCGTGGGGTTTGACCAGGTGGGTCTGCCCCTCAAGGGTGCGATGGGCCGCGTTCGGTAGCACCTGGGCCAAGGTCCGCATTGAGTTCTGCATCCAGACCGGGCTCTTGCCACCGGCGAGGACGAGTGTGGGAGCCGTGGCCCGTGCCCAGCGGTCAGTCGGTAGCGGCCCACCAGAGCCGGTGCCGTGGATGACCCGCGCGTCGTAGGACAGGGTCGGCGCCAGCGCCTTGAGCTTCGACCACGCCGGCATGAACCGCATGAGCGCGACCATCGCGGCAGGCAGCGCGACCAACTCGGTGAAGAAATAGCGCAGCGCTTCCGCCCGCCGGCCGCGCACGATCAGGTCATCGAAATGCTCGGCGGCGTCCGCGGGAACGGGCTTTCGGGAGCCGTCGGTGACGAACGGCAGCTCGTAGAGCGCCAGCTTCCGGATCGACTCCAGCCGCGTGGCGGCCTCCAGCGCGAGCGCGCCGCCCGAGGAGATCCCATAGACGTACGCGGAACCCCCGGCAGCGTCGATCACCGCGTCGAGGTCCTCGATCTCGCGCTCGACCGCGTAGGGCTGCGTGTTCCCACTCTCGCCGCGCCCGCGGCGATCGTAGGTGAACACGGTGAACTGCGAGACCAGGGCCTTGGCCAGCCGCGGGTTCGGCCCGTTCAGCCTTCGATCGTTCAGTGCGCCATCGACGAGTACGACCGGCTCGCCGGTACCCGCGCGTGAGTACCCGATGAGAGTCCCGTCTCTTGAGACGACGCTGCTGGTCCCGGCCGACCGTTGCGGTTCTGAACGCGTCGCATTGTCAGTCATGACGGTGGTACCTCCTGGTTCATTGGTGGTGTGGTGGGGCGACCCCATGCCCCCTCCACGAACAAGCCAACGCCAGATCGACATCCCCACGCAAAAAAAATCGGCCGCGGGTAAACGGGCGAGACCGACCTGGTGCGTCTCGATTCACGCGCGAGACGTCGCTCGGTCAAGCCCCGCCGTGCCCAGCCGGAGCCCTACGGTTCCAACCGAGCGGCCAGCGCCCGAGGAGACTTGGCAAGGATCAGCGCGGCGGCACCGAGCACCTCGGCCCGGGCGCCCAGCGTTCCCGGGATGATCCGGACCGCCGCGGCGGCGGGAGCCACGCTGTGGCGCTCGATTGCGGCGGTCATCGGGTCCAGGAGGACCTCTCCGGCCTGGGCGAGGTCGCCGCCCACCACGACGAGCTCGGGGTTCACGAGGTTGACCAGCATCGACACGGCGCGCCCGACGGCCTCGCCGGCATCCGCGACCGCGCGACGAGCCCCGCGATCGCCTTCGGCGACGAGCTCGAGCAGGCGCGGCACGGTGATCGGGGCGCCAAGGCTGCGTTCGAGCAGCCCGGCGACCGCGACCGGGCTGGCCACGGCCTCCAGACAGCCGCGGTTGCCGCAACGGCAGATCGGCCCGCTGGGGTCCGACAGCACGTGCCCGATCTCGCCGGCCACGCCGCCGAACCCGTGATACGGGTGGCCGTCAAAGATCAGACCCGCACCGATGCCCGCGGACAGGCGGATGTAGACCAGATGGTCGACGCCACGAGCCGCCCCGAATGCCTTCTCGCCCAGCGCGCCGAGATTCGCATCGTTGTCGAGCGCGACGGGGATCCCGAGCCGGGCCTCCATCTCGGCCGCCGGACGGATCCCGCGCCAGCCGGGGAGGATCCCATTCGCCTCGAGGCTCCCGGTCGCCGCGTTGATCGGCGCGGCAAGTCCCATGCCGACACCCAGCAGGCGCTCGGGGGCCACGTCGGCTCGGCGCAATGCGTCGCGCACCAGCTCGTGCGCGAGGTCGAGGCTCTCGATCGGTGCATGATCGACCTGGGCGAGCGAGTAGTCGTCCACGATCGGCTCGCCAGACAGGTCGCAAAGCGCCACCCGAATGTGCTGATGGCCGAAATCGAGTCCGACCGCGAACGCCGCGCCGGAGACCAGCGAGAGCAATACGGGGGGACGCCCGACGCCGGTCTCTCCAGCGACTCCGGCGGGGGCGGCGGCGTTCTCTTCGACCAGCCCGGCCCTGACCAGCTCCTCGATCAGCGTCGAGACCGTCGCGCGCGAAAGCATCGTCTCACGCGCCAGGTCCGCCCGGCTCGAGGCCGGACGCCGGTAAAGCGCCTCGATGATCCGCAGACGGTTCATCTGCCGG
>JAFAWR010000285.1 GCA_019241635.1 Solirubrobacterales bacterium | reverse complement strand
GTCCTCGCTCGGCAAGGGAATCGCCGCCTCTTCGATCGGGCGACTTCTCGTGGCCCGCGGGCTCGACGTCCAGCTCCAGAAGTTCGACCCGTACATCAACGTCGACCCGGGGACGATGTCGCCCTACCAGCACGGTGAGGTGTTCGTCACCGAGGACGGCGCCGAGCCCGACCTAGACCTCGGTCACTACGAGCGCTACCCCGACGCCAACACGAGCCGGGCGTCGAACGTCACGGCCGGCGGCATCTACAACACGGTGATCCGGCGCGAGCGCCGCGGCGACTACCTGGGCGCCACCGTCCAGGTCGTGCCGCACATCACCGATGAGATCAAGCAGCGGATCCGGCTGATGGCCGAATCGACCGACGTCGACTTCGTCATCACCGAGATCGGCGGGACGGTGGGCGACATCGAGTCGCTGCCGTTCCTCGAGGCGATCCGGCAGTTCCCGGTCGACGTGGGACGCCGGCGCTGCATGTTCATCCACCTCACGCTGGTCCCCTACATCGGCCATGCCGGCGAGCTCAAGACCAAGCCGACCCAGCACTCGGTCAACGAGCTGCGGCGCATCGGTATCGCGCCCGACATGGTCATCTGCCGCTCGGAGTCGATGCTCGGCACGGACATCCGCCGCAAGATCGCGCTGTTCGCCAGCCTCCCGGTCGAGGCGGTCGTATCGGCCTACGACGTGCCCGACATCTACCGGGTCCCGCTGGTCTTCCGCACCGAGCGCGTCGATGACTTCATCCTCTCCGAGCACTTCGGGATCGACGCCCCCGAGCCTGACCTGAGCGGCTGGGAGGCGATCACCGAGCGGGCCAAGGAGGCCACCCGCAGCGTGCGCATCGCGCTGGTCGGCAAGTACGTAAAGCTCGAGGACGCGTACCTGTCGGTGGTCGAGGCGCTTCGCCACTCGGGCACCCACCACGACTGCAAGGTCGAGATCGACTGGATCGACTCCGAGGAGGTCGCCGACCCGGCGGTCGCCGCGCGCCTGGAGCAGGCCTCCGGGATCCTCATTCCCGGCGGCTTCGGGGGCCGCGGGATCGAGGGCAAGATCCGCGCGGCTCAGATCGCCCGGGAGAAGAAGATCCCGTACCTGGGGATCTGCCTGGGCATGCAGCTCGCGGTGGCCGAGTTCGCCCGGCACGTGACCGGCATGGAGGGCGCCAACTCCACCGAGTTCGACCTCGAGACGCCGTTCCCGGTGATCGACCTCCTGCCCGAGCAGAAGGAGATCGCCGACATGGGCGGCACCATGCGGCTCGGCGCCGACCCGGTCAAGCTCCACGACGCCACCCGGATGCGCGAGCTCTACGGCGAGCCGGTCGTCTACGAGCGCCACCGCCACCGCTACGAGGTGAACAACCACCTGCGCCGGCAGCTGGCGCGGGCCGGCCTCGTCTTCTCGGGCACGAGCCCGGACGATCGTCTGGTCGAGGCGATCGAGCTTCCGGCCGACCAGCACCCGTTCTTCATCGCCTCCCAGTACCACCCCGAGTTCAAGTCGCGCCCCGAGCGGCCCGCGCCGATGTTCCGCGAGTTCGTGGGAGCGGCGATCGAGCACGCCGGGCTCGCCAGGCCGGTTGCACCAGGTGCGGCGGCCAACGGCGCCGAGGCCTCCGCGCCCGCCTCCACCCGGTGAGGCGCACCACCGAGGCCGAGCGGTGAGGCACACCACCGAGGCCGAGCGAGAGCGCCTGCACGAGACGTTCGCCACCGCGTGTCGGATCGAGAGCCCGTCTGGCCATGAGCGTGCGGTGGCCGACTGGGTGAGCGGTGAGCTGCGCGGGATGGGGCTGGAGGTGGACGAGGACGACGCCGGGCCGATGGTCGGCTCCGAGGCGGGCAACCTGCTGGCCAGGATTCCCGGTCGCGGCCCGGACTGCATCCTGCTCTGCGCCCACATGGACACGGTCCCGCTGACCGCGCCGATCGAGCCCGTCCGTACGGACGGCGGCTGGACGAACGCGGGCGAGGGGATCCTCGGGGCCGACAACAAGACCGCGGTGGCGGTGATGATCGAGTTGGCCCGGCGGCTGACCGGCGGCGCCCGCGCTGGCGATGCGCGGGCCGCCGGCGCCACCGCCCCCCCGGTGAGCGTCGAGTTGCTGTTCACCGTGTGCGAGGAGATATCGCTGCTCGGCGCCCGCGCGTTCGACGTCAGCCGTCTGGACAGCCGCTACGGATATGTGTTCGACCACGCCTCGCCGATCGGCGAGATCGTGCTCGCCGCGCCGACCCTGCACCGGATGGTGGCCGAGTTCCGGGGACGCGCCGCCCACGCCGGCGTCCGGCCCGAGGACGGCCGGAGCGCGATCGCCGCGGCCGCCCGGGCGATCGCCGCCATGCGCCTCGGCCGCATCGACCCCGAGACCACCGCGAACGTCGGGACGATCGAGGGCGGGACCGCGATCAACGTCGTCCCGGCGCGCTGCCGGGTCGAGGCCGAGGTGCGGAGCGTCGACCAGGCCCGTGTGGAGACGCTCGCCACCGAGATGATCGACCACATGCAGGAGGCCGCCGACGCGGCCGAATGCGACCTCGACGTCACCGTGGAGCGGATGATCCAGGGCTACCGGACGCGCCCCAAGGCGATCCAGGTCACGGTCGCCGAGCAGGCGCTCCGGGCCTGCGGCTACGAGCCCCGGCATATCAACACCGGCGGCGCCTCGGACGCCAACGCCTTCGAGGCGGCGGGGTTGCCATGCACGAACCTGGCCGACGGCACTCAGCACAACCACGAGCCCACCGAGCGAATCAGCGTCGATGCGCTCGAGGGTCTGTTCGAGGTGGCGATCGCGCTGGTCGAGGAATCCGGGCGGGCGTTATCCGGAGCCCGAGCATGAGCGGCGGCGAGTTCGAACGAATCGGCTCCGAGGTGAAGTGGGAGGGCGGCATCGTCCGGGCCGGCTCAGAGCGCTTCCGGTATTCGGGCGGCGAAGAGGTCGCCCGGGACAAGGTGTGGCATCCGGGAGCGGTTGGCATCCTGGCCGTCGACGACGAGCACGTCTGGCTCACCCGCCAGCCCCGCGAGGTCATCGGCGCGCACGCCTCGCTCGAGATCCCGGCCGGCAAGCTCGACGTCCCGGGCGAGCCGCCACTTCAGACCGGCCAGCGCGAGCTGGCCGAGGAGATCGGAAAGCGCGCCCGGCAGTGGGATGAGCTGTTCGCCTTCTACACGAGCCCCGGGTTCAGCGACGAGCGCGTGTGGCTGTATCTGGCCACCGACCTGACCGACGACCCCGAGCACGAGCCCGACCCCGGCGAGCGGATCGAGATCGTGCCCTGGCCCCTCGTAGACCTCGACGATGCCATCGAGCAGTGCGAGGACTCCAAGTCCCTGATCGCCCTGCTGTGGCTGGCCGGGCAGCGCAAGCTCGCCTACGGTGTCGCTTAGATGGTCGTCTAGGCCTGCCGCGATGGCGATCCCCGACGAGGCCCAGCGCGGATTCCAGCTCGGCGCCGAGGCCTACGAGCGCGGCCGCCCCGGCTACTCCCGGGAGCTGATGGACTGGCTCGCCGGGCAACTCGCCCTCCGGCCCGGCCGAATCGTGCTCGACGTCGGCGCCGGCACGGGCAAGCTGACCCGCGAGCTCGTCGCCACCGGCGCTCGCGTTCTGGCCGTGGAGCCGGTCCGCGGCATGCGTGAGATCCTCGAACGGGTCGTGCCCGATGCGGACATCCGCGAGGGAACCGCCGAGGCGCTGCCCTTCGCCGATCAGGCGATCGACGCGGTCACCGTCGCGTCGGCCTTTCACTGGTTCGACGCCCCGGCCGCGCTGGCCGAGTTCCAGCGAGTCCTGAGACCCGGCGGCCGGCTGGCCCTGATGTGGCAGCGGCGACGCTCCGATCAGCCCATCCACCAGGCGATCGACGCGATCATCGGACCGCACCGCGGGCGTAGGCGCAGACACGAGGACGGCAGCTGGCGGGCCCGGGTAATGGAGAGCGGGCGGTTCGCGTTCGTGGCCGAGACCCGCCTGCCCTTCGAGCAGCGGCTGGATCCCGACGGGCTGGTCGACCGGATCGGCTCGATCAGCTTCGTGGCAGGACTCCCGGGCCCTGACCGCGACGACGTCCTGCGGCGGATTCGCGAGCTGGCCGAGCGCACACCGCCCCCGATCCGGCTCGGCTACACCAGCGAGCTGTTCGTGTACGAAACCGTGTAGACGGGGGCGGCCGGCAGGACCCGCGGGCGCCCCCGCGAATCCCCTGCCATGGCGACGCTGCAGCGCAGCCGGGCGATCACCGACCTGACCTTCGACTTCCTCGGGCACCTCGAGCTGGAGCGCGGGCTCTCGCGCAACACACTCGAGGCCTACCGCTCGGACCTGCACCAGTTCGCCGAGTTCCTCGAGCGCCACCAGCTCGATCCACTCGCCGTGCACACCACCGACCTGAGCGCCTTCATCTCCGAGCTGGCCACCGCCACGCCCGACCGGCCCGCCGCCGCGCCGGCCACCCTCCAGCGCAAGATCGCCTGTCTGCGCTCGTTCTACCGCCACCTGCGCCGCGAGCAGATCCTCGACCACGACCCCGCGGCCGATCTACGAGCGCCACGCTCGCGCGCGCGGCTGCCCAAGGTGCTGAGCCGCGACGAGGTGTCCCGGCTGCTCGAGCAACCCCGCGGCACCGGGCCGGGGGCGCTCCGCGACCGCGCCCTGCTCGAGACGATGTACGCCTGTGGCCTGCGCGCATCCGAGGCGATCGGGCTCGAGCTCTCAGAGCTCGACCTCGAGGCCGGGATCCTACGTGCCCGGGGGAAGGGGTCCAAGGAGCGGATCGTGCCGATCGGCGGCAAGGCGATCGACGCCCTGAGCGCCTACCTCACGCACGGCCGGCCCAAGCTCGTGGGGATCCGGCCCGAGCGCCGGGTGTTCGTCAACCAGCGAGGCGGCGGCCTTTCCCGCCAGGGGCTGTACAAGATCGTGCGCCGCCATGCCCGCACGGCCGGGCTCGAGCAGCGGATGAGCCCGCACACGCTGCGCCACACGTTCGCCACCCACCTGCTCACCGGGGGCTGCGACCTGCGCTCGCTCCAGGAGATGCTCGGCCACGCCGACATCGGCACGACCCAGATCTACACGCACCTGACCACCGAGCGGCTGCGCGACGTGTACTTCGAATCGCATCCGCGGGCGCAGATCACCCGCGAATAGGTTCCCGGAGCGCCCGGCGCCGGCGCGGGTCGCCCCCGGGATAGCTTCCCGGAGCGCCCGGAGCGGCCGCTCGGTCGTAGAGTCCCCGGCGTGGGAATCGCGCGACTGGACGAGGGCCGCCGGCGCGAGGTCGAGCTCGGTCACCTCCGCAGCCGCTGGACGTACACCGGCGACGCCGCGGGCTGCGTCAACGTGGGCATGCGCCGGCTCGAGCTGCCGGCCGGCGGCTGGTCGACGCCGGCCCACGAGCACGGGCGCGAGGAGGAGATCTTCTACGTGCTGAGCGGGCGCGGCCTCTCCTGGCAGGCCGGCGAGGTCTGTGAGGTGGGACCCGGGGACTGCATCGTGTACCTGGCCGGAGGCGGCGCGCACACCCTCCACGCGGTCGAGCCGATGGACGTGCTCCTGTTCGGGGAGCGACACGACGACGAGAGCGTCGGCTTCCCCCGTCTGGGCATGTCATACGCGGGCAGGCGCATGGTCGAATCGATCCCCTGCCTGACCGACGGCCACGCCACCCAGTTCGTCCTCGAGTCCGAGCTCGGGCCCCCACCCCTCCCACCGGGCGCAGCGGGGCCACGGCCACCCACAGTGGTCAATGTACAGGACGTAGAGGCGCTCACCGTCGAGCGCCCCCGGGTGGCCCGCACCCGCCGCAACCTGGGCCGCGCCGCGGGCTCGGTGTCCACCGGGCTCCAGCACGTGCGGGTCTTTCCGGGCTTGGAGTCGGCGCCACCGCACTGCCACTCGCTCGAGGAGGAGATCTTCGTCGTGTTGGACGGCGAGGGCGTCGTCGTGGTCGGCGAGGACGAATCTCCGGTGCAAGCCGGCCATGTGATCGCGCGCCCGGCCGGCACCGGCCTGGCCCACGTGTTCCGCGCCGGCCCGTCCGGCCTCACCTACCTCGCCTACGGGATGCGCCACCCGGCCGATGTCTGCTTCTACCCGCGCTCGAACAAGCTCGCCTTCCGCGGAGTCGGTGTGATCGCCCGCCTCGAGCGGCTCGATTACTGGGACGGCGAGGACTAAATGGCTCTCGGCGCCACTCGCGGGTGAGCCGGCGAGCCTTCGTGATTGTGCTCGACGCGTGCGGGGTCGGCGCGCTGCCCGACGCCGCCGAGGGCGCGCGCCGGCACGACGGAGGGCTGGCCGACGTGGGGGCGAGCGTTCTGGCCTGGCTGACCGGTGAACGCGCGGCTCCGCTCCCCGGCGATCCGTTTCTCTAAGTCAGACTCCGTAGGAGTCCAGCCATGCCCGAGCTCCCCGAAGTCGAGACCATCCGCCGCCAGCTGGCCCCGCATCTGACCGGCCGCACGATCACCCGGGCACAGCTCCTCGATCCACGCTGGACGCGCCCGGATCCGCCGGCCGCGGTCGCCGCCGAGCTCGGGGGTGCGGTGGTCGAGCGCCTCGAGCGGGCGGGCAAGTACCTGGTGTGGGCGCTGTCGGGCGAGCGCTACCTGCTCATGCACCTGCGCATGACCGGGACGCTGCTGTTCGACCCCCCGGCGCCCCCGCTGCACACGCGGGTCCTGCTCGACCTCGACGACGGACACCGCCTGATCTACGTCGACCCGCGCCGGTTCGGCACCGGTCACCTGCTCCACGGCGCCGACGCCCGCGACGAGTACCTGAACGCGCGGATCGGGACCGAGCCGTTCACCCCGGAGTTCACTCCGGAGCTTCTCCGCGGACTGGGCCGAGGCCGCGCCGCCCCGGTCAAGGCGTTCATCCTCGACCAGCGCCGAGTGGCCGGCGTCGGAAACATCTACGCCGACGAGGCGCTGTTCCGGGCCGGAATCCATCCGCTGCGACCGGCCGGCCGGCTCAGCGGTGCCGACTGGGCGCGCCTGCGGGACGGAATCGAGGAGGCGCTGAGCGCCGGGATCCAGGCCAAGGGCGCCTCGATCGACGACTTCCGCCACATCGACGGCGCACGCGGATCCTTCCAGGACCTGTTCCTGGTCCATCGCCGCGCCGGCCGGCCCTGCCCGCGATGCGGCACCGGCATCCGCAAGATCGTCGTCGGGGGACGGGGGACCTATGTGTGCGAGCGCTGCCAGCCAAAGCCGCGGTCGCGTTCAGGCCGGCCAGACGCCCCACGGACGCAGGGCGGAGCCGCTAAGCCGCGAGCAGCTCGTTGAGCCGCCCGGCGCGGTCGGCGGCCAGGAGCTCGGTGAAGCCGCCGAGCGCGTGCTCGCCGATCACGATCTGCGGGAAGGTGAACATCCCGGTCTTTTCCTGGAGCTTGGTCCGACTGTCCGGGTCGCGTGCCAGATTGATCTCTTCGTAGGCGATGCCGCGCTTGGCCAGCAGGGCCTTCGCGCTCGTGCAGAAGGGACAGGCCTCGGTGGTGTAGAGCGTGACTTGCGCCATAGCTTCAGAAAGTATAGCGGAGGATTCGGGGGATCGTCGCACCGGTGGGGCGGGGGAGACGTGCTCAGACCGCTGAGGAGCAAGGGGGAGACGTGCCCAGATCGCTGAGGACCGAGGCGATCGTGCTCCGTTCGATCCGCTACGGGGAGGCGGATCGGATCCTCCACCTGTACACGCCGGACCACGGGCGGCTGGCGGCGATCGCCAAGGGAGCGCGGCGAGCCCGCAGCCGGTTCGGGGCCCGGCTCGAGCCGTTCTTCCACATCGGCGTGATCCTCCACGAGGGGCGCGGCGAGCTGCACACGGTCACCGGCGTCGACACGATCGCCGCCCACGCCCCGCTGCGCGAGCACGCGGCCACCCTGGACGCCGCCGCCCGCGCCTGTGATGCGGTGGCGCGCCTGTTCGAGACCCCCGAGCCTCATCCCGAGGTGTTTCGCCTGCTCGCCAACGAGCTGGCCCTGCTCGATTCCGGCGCCGAGCACGCCCGGCCGGCCACCGGCCTGGCCTTCCGCCTCAAGCTGCTCCTCGCGGCCGGGATCGTGCCCCAGCTCGCCTCCTGCGCGGGCTGTGGAGAAACCGAGCATCTGCAGGGCTTCTCCGCCGCCGCCGGCGGGGTTGTCTGCAGCGCGTGCGAGGCCGCCGCGTTCCCGCTCGGCCAGGAGGGTCATGGCTTCCTGGTCGGCGCCCTTGGGCGGCCGCTGGCCCAGGCCCCTGACGCCTCCGACCGCGCCCTGGCTCAGGCCGAGCGCGCGATCACCGAAACCGCGGAGCACCACGCCCACGTCCACCTGCGGCCGCTGGTGATCAGGGGATAGCGCCGGCATGCCTCCCGTCACGCCTTTGTGACAACTCCGCTCGGCCGCCGCGACACGGTGTCAGAATCGAAGGCGATGAGCGAGCAGCTTCTGACCTCGAGCTCCGAGCACCCCGCCGGCCCGGTGGCGGAGCGCTTCGCCGAGCGGATCCGGGCCCGCGAGGAGCGCGAGCACTCGCCGCTCGCGACGCCGTCCTACCCGCCCCAGCGCCAGCGCGAGGAGCCCGACTGCGGCCTGCGCACGCCGTTCCAGCGCGACCGCGACCGGATCGTGCACTGCAAGGCGTTTCGCCGTCTCAAGTACAAGACCCAGGTGTTCGTCTCGCCGGCCGGCGACCACTACCGCACGCGGCTCACCCACACTCTCGAGGTGACCCAGATCTCCCGCACGGTGGCGCGGGCGCTGCGCCTGAACGAGGATCTCGTCGAGGCGATCGGGCTCGGTCACGACCTGGGCCATCCGCCTTTCGGGCACGTCGGCGAGGACGCGCTTGACCGCTGCCTGTCCGAGCGCTTCGGCCTGTCGTTCATGCACCACGAGCATTCGCTGCGCGTGGTCGACACGCTCGAGCGCGACGGCCTCGGGCTCAACTTGACCGCGCCGGTCCGCGACGGCATCGTCAGCCACTCCGGCCGATCGAGACCGCCGGCCACGCTCGAGGGCAAGATCGTCCGCCTGATGGACCGCGTGGCCTACATCAACCACGACATCGACGACGCCGTCCGGGCCGGTCTGCTCGCCCCCGCAGACCTGCCGGAAAACCCGATCGAGGTCCTCGGGACCACCGGACCCCAGCGAATCGACACGCTCGTCCACGACCTCGTCGAGCACTCCGAGGAGGCAGGTGACATCGTCCAGGGCGAGACGATCGGCTCGGCCATGGCCGAGCTGCGGACGTTCATGTTCGAGCGCGTGTACCTGGGCCCCGAGGCGACCCGCGAGCACGAGAAGATCCGCCTGGTGGTCCGCTCGCTGTTCGACCACTACTGCGCCCATCCCGAGGAGATCCCGGGCTCGATCCCGCCGGGCGAGCTCCCGCGCCGGGTCACCGACCACCTCGCGGGGATGACCGACCGCTTCTGCATCCGCACGTTCGAGGCCCTGAGCGTGCCCGTGGCCTTCGCCCCGTGACTCGCTACACGGCCGACTCGCGCGACCGCGTACGCGACGCGGTCGACATGCTCGCGCTGGTCAACGAGCGCACCGAGCTCCGCCGCGCCGGCGCCACCGAGTACGTGGGCCGCTGCCCGTTCCACGACGAGCGCACCCCCTCGTTCGGCGTGAACCCGATCGAGAAGGTCTATTACTGCTTCGGCTGCCAGGCCCAGGGCGATGTGTTCACGTTCGTCATGGAGACCGAGGGCCTCGACTTCACCGGCGCGCTGCAGACGCTGGCCGACCGCTTCGGGGTCGAGCTCCAGACCGAGCAGGAGGACCCGCGCGCGGCCCAGCGCCGCCAGCGGCGCGAGCGCCTGCACAGCCTGCTCGCCCGCGCCGCCACCTACTACGCGCGGTACCTGTGGGAGGCCCGCGAGGCGGAGCCGGCCCGCGAGTACCTTCAAGCCCGGGGCCTGCGCGAGGACACGCTCAGAGAGTTCCGCGTCGGCTACGCCCCGAGCGCCTGGGACCGGATCCTCACCGCCTCGCGGCGGGCCGGCTTCAGCGACGAGGAGCTCCTCACCGTGGGTCTGGCGCAGCGCTCGCAGAACCGTCCGGGGCAGGTGTACGACCGCTTCCGCGAACGGATCATGTTCCCCTCCACCGACGCGCGCGGGAACGTCATCGGGTTCGGCGCCCGGGCCATGCGCGAGAACCAGCGCCCCAAGTACCTGAATACCGCCGAGGGCGAGCTCTACCAGAAGCGCCGGGTGCTGTTCGGGCTCGATCGCGCCCGCGCCGCCGCGGCGCGAGCCGGGAACGTGATCCTGGTCGAGGGCTACACCGACGTGCTCGCCCTGCACCAGGCCGAGCTGCAGCACGCGGTCGGGATCATGGGCACCGCGCTGACCGAGGAGCAGATCTCAGAGCTCGAGCGCGTGGCCAAGGTGCTCGTGCTCTGCCTCGACGCCGACGCCGCCGGGCAGGAGGCGATGCTGCGGGCCGCCCAGCTGACCGACAAGCGCAACCTCGAGCTCCGGGTCGTCCCGCTGCCCAAGGGGGCCGATCCGGCCGAGCTGATCGAGCGGTCGGGGGCGGACGCGCTGCGCGAGCGAGTGGCCGCGTCGGTGCCGTTCGTCGCCTTCCACGTCGAGCGGGTGTTCGAGCAGGTCGACACGCGCAACTCCGAAGGGCGCGACCGGGCCTTCCAGCAGCTCCTGCCGGCGCTCAAGAACCTGCGGCGGGGACCGTTCGGCGACGAGCTGCTGCGTCGGATCGCCGGGCGGCTCGAGCTCACCGAGGCCCAGCTGGGATCGTTGATCGAGGGCGCCGCGCGCCAGAACGGGGCGCCCCGAGACGCCGGCCGTGCCAATACCGCCGGCCCGATCCAGGATCTGCCCACCGACCAGGCCGCCCGGGCCGAGCGCGCCTTCCTGGCCCTGTGTGTCGCGCTGCCCGACGCGGGGGCTCGCACGCTGTTCCGGATCGATGCCGACCAGCTGATCACCAGCCCGGCGATGCGCCAGGCGGCTCGCCACATCGCCGGCCGCACCCGCTCCCCGCTGGCCGACCTGCCGTCCGACGACGAGCAGCTGGCTCGCACGGTCGCCGATCTCGTCGCCCGGGCGGGGCGGGCCGGCCAGGTCAGCGAGGACCAGCTCGCGCACGCCCACCTAGTGCTGGAGCGGGCGCGGATCGAGCGTTCGATCCGCCGGGCCCGCGCGGAGGGTGCGCCGGGGATCGGCGAGCTCGCCCGCGAGCGCGAGGCCGTGCTCGAGCAGATCCGCCAGGTGGTGGCCAAGCTCGAACGCGCCGTCTGAGGGCCACGCCAGGCCGCTCCGCCCCCGGGGCCGCGCGGGGGGACGGAGGGGGCAGGCAACGTTCAGCGGATGGTCCGCGTCACCTGCGCCTGCACGGCCGACAGAACCGCCTGGCGAAGCTCCGCCAGCGTGACGCCGCGGGCCCGGGCGATTCGGCGCAGCGGCTCACCGGCGTCGAGTTGAGTGCTCAGAGCGGTCTGGGTGATGCCGAGCCGGGCGGCCATCACGCCGAGCTCGAACGAGCGAAGCGGCCCGCTGCGCGGCAGCGCCAGCGTCCGTCCGGCGGCCCGCCCCTGGCGCGTGGCGCTCGCCGGCGCGACCAGATCGGTCGGCGGCGTGACGGGGAGGATCAGCGGCGAGCGCGGCGTTTGGGTGAAGTCGAAGTCGGCGGTCAGGTCGCCCAGCTGGGGCGCGTCCTCGCGCACATCGGGGCGCGGGTCGGGACGCCCGTCGGTCAGCGGGTCCAGCCGCTGGCCGCCCAGGAAGTCGTCCTCGATGAACTTCACGTAGGCGTCGAAGCTGAGCGTCTGATGGTCGACGAGCCCCTGCCTGGCGTACGGGCTGATGACCAGGCCTGGAACCCGCAGTCCGTAGCCCTGGGCATCGACGGACGGCGGCGCCACGTGGTCGTAGAAACCGCCCCAGTCGTCCCAGGCCAGGAAGATCGCCGTGCTGCTCCACTCCGGGCTCTGCATGATCGCGTTGATCAGGCTGGTCACGTACGTCTCGCCGGCACTGATCAGGCCCGGCGGATGCTCGGACACCCTGCCGTTCGGCGTGATCCAGGACACCGCGGGCAGGTTGCCCGCCCGGACGTCGGCGTAGAAGTCGGTGAGCGACTTGATGTTGCCGAGCTGCCCATCCTGCTGGACGTCGCTGAAGTAGGGCAGCGGGTTCCAGATGCCGGGAGTCTTGGCGTTCTGGCCGACCGGCGCGCACGACATCGCGGCGTCGTCGTCGCAGTCGGGCTCTGAGCCCTTGTACACGTAGTAGGCCCAGCTGACGCCGTACTTGTGCAGCAGGTAGGTGAGGTCGGTCCAGGCGTAGCTCGGGTCAGTCGGCACCGTGACGCCGAGCCGCCGCGCGAAGTCGGGTGGGTAGCCCGGCTTCTCGATGGCGGCGTGACAGCTCTGGGGCTCTCCCTTGAGCGCGCAGTAGGCCGACCACTCGGACACCATGTACAGGTGCGCCGGCAGGCTCCAGGACGAGTCGGACTGGAACATGTGGTCCTGGAGGACGAAATCGCGCGCGTAGGTCCAGTAGTTCGGGATGTCCGACCCGTCGTGATAGCCCATCACGTCCGCCGTGCCGCCCGAGTTGCCGCAGGCCGGATTGAACGTCTGCGCGCAGCCCGCCATCCCTCGCTCCTGCTGGCCGACGAACCCGTCCATCTTGCCGCCGTCGATGTCGGCCTCCGCGGAGCCGTGGCTATGGGGTCCGCCCAGGCTGCGGTCCTGCACGTCGTGAAACGGCCGCACGCAGCCGCCGGCCGCCGGGTTCGGAACGCAGGGCACGGTCCCCGGGTTGCCGGCCAGTCCCGGGATCCCGTCGGCGCCCGGGTAGGTCCCGAAGTAGGAGTCGAACGACCGGTTCTCCTGCATGATGATCACCACGTGGCGGATCTTGTGGATGCCGACCTCCGGGGGACCCGGGCCCACGGTCGCGGTCGTGGTGCTCGTTCCGGAGCCCGACGTCGAGCCCGATGTGCTCGACCCGGGAGCCCCGCTGCTCCCCGACCCGCCGCCGCAGCCGGCCAGAACCAGGGCGGCGGCGATCAGGCCCGCGAGCCAGCGCAGGCCGCGCGCGGCCAGCCGCTTACCGGGCCGACCGTTCAAGACGACGGCCTCTCACCGTCACTCGCGCGTCGATCGCGATCAGACAAGACGTTCCGAACCCTAGGGGCCCGAACGGCACCGTGCGTCACGGGCCGGTGAAGGACGCGCTCCGAAGCGCTGATCAGGGTTGGTGGAGAGTTGACGTGGCTGAGGATCGCGTTGACGGCCGGTTAGGCTGGTGCGCTGCGGCGACCGCGGTTGTCGCTACAGTTGGCGCTGCCCAAGACCGGGGCCGATCCGGGGTAGCTCAATCGGCAGAGCGTTCGGCTGTTAACCGAAATGTTGTGGGTTCGAGTCCCACCCCCGGAGCTGTCGTCTCGCCCATTGCGGCCAGCGAGCCTGAGATGAAGCTGTACGTCTGCTACGGCACCTGGAAGCCGGCCCCTAGGCCCGGGGGGCATCCATGCGGCAACGCCTACCACGCGCTGCGCGACGCCGGGTACGAGCCCGAGGTGATCCGCTCCTACGGCCTGGGTGGGCTGCCGTCGTTCTTGTTCATCAACCAGACGCCAGGGCGGCGGGAGGTCAAGCGGCTCACTGGCGATCACTGGGTGCCCGCGCTGGTCACCGATGACGGCGCGGTGATCAGCGGCTCGCGCCCGATCATGCAGTGGGCGGCCGACCATCCGGCGGCGACCGAGGCGCCGGCCTGACATGCGCTCGGGGCTGACCATCGCCGAGCTCGAGGACTGGGAGCTTCACGGCGCGATCTGGCGCGCGCTCGACGTGTCCGACGAGCGCGCCGTGGTCGAGCTGTGCAGCTGCTCGGGAGAGCCGATGGACGTGGTCGAGGGCGACGCGCCCGAGCTGATCGAGTTCGTGCGCATCCGCCGCGAGGACTGAGCCGCCAGCGCCTCGACGAGCGCCGCGGCCCGCGACGCGCCGTCATGGCCCGCCGCCCAGGCGGCGAGCCGGCGCGCCCTGACTCCGAGCGACGCCTCGGACAGCGCCCGGCGAACCGCGAGGCGCAGCGTGTCCGGCCCCAGGAAGCGCCAGGGAAGCCGGACGCCCACACCCGCCCAGTCCGCCCGCGCGGCGTTCTCGGCCATGTCACCCACGTGGGGAACCGCGACCACCGGGCATCCGCACGCCAGCGCCCGCGCCATCGTTCCGTGGCCGGCGTGGCAGACGACCAGCGCGCACTCCGGCATCGTCTTCGAGTACGACACCCATTCGACGAGCCGGGTGTTGGCGGGCACGGCGACCGGCTGGCCGGCCGGCAGCGGCCGACGGTTCCAGGTGGCGAGCACCCGGATCGGCTCGTCCCCGAGTCCGGCTAAAGCGGACCGCAGGAGCCGGTGCGAGGGATCCTGGGCCGTGGAGGGCGCGATGAGCACCAGCGGCGCCTGGCCCGGGGGCGGCTCGACGAACTCGAACGGCGGCTCCCACTGGAGCGGCCCGACCACATGCACGCCGGCCGGCCAGCGCCGCGGATACTCGAGCTGCGGGAACGTCCCGACCAGGCACAGGCGAGCGCTCAGGCCACCGTGGAAGCGGTGAAGTGGCGCCAGCCCGAGGGCCACCCGGGTGCGGTTTAGCTCCTCGCGCCCCTGGCGCAGGCCGCCCAACGTGCCTCGAGCCACCCGGTCCCACAGCGCCCGCCCCACGCGCGTGCGCGGAAATCGCGCGCCCAGCGCATAGGGTGGAAACCCGGGTCCGCCGACCGGATACAGGTGGGGCACGAGCGTCGCCACCGGAACCCCCTCGAGCTCGCCGGCCATCGCCGGCGCCAGCGTGAGGATGTCGTGCACGAGTGCGTGCGGACGCAGCTCGGACACGGCGCGTCGGGTCTCCGCGGTGGCCAGCACCACGGCCTCGTACATCTCCGATCCGATCCCCGACCCGCCCTCGAACAGCGGGTACTCGGGAGCCGGCCGGAACCGCATCCCGGCCGCTTCGACCTCCGGCCGCCACCGCGACCACGTCTCGAACGTCACCTCATGGCCCCGCTCGACCAGCCGTTCCCCGAGCGCCAGCATCGGGAACGCATGGCCGGGCTCGCCGAACGCTCCCAGGAAAAAGCGCATCCGCTCGCGCGAGCCGTTCAGGCCGCCAGCTCGGCCACCGCCCGCAGCTGCTCGACCCGCTCCTCGGTCGTCCACGCGGTCGGTCCGATGATCAGCGTGCCCACCCCGGCGTCCCGGAAGGCGGCCAGGCGATCGCGCACCGCGTCGCGCGGTCCGCACAACGTGACCAGGTCGATCAACTCGTCGGGCAGCGCCGCGGCGGCCTCCTCCTTCTTGCCGTCGAGGTAGAGATCCTGGACTCGGCGCGCGGCATCCTCGAAGCCGTAGCGCTGAACCAGCTGGTTGTAGAAGTTCTGCTCCCGCGAGCCCATCCCGCCGATGTACAGGGCGAGGAAGGGCCGCATCCGGTCGCGCGCGGCCGCCACGTCATCGGAGACGAAGGTGTTCACCGTGGGGGCCATGTCGAAGCCATCGAGCGTGCGCCCCGACCGAGCGGCTCCCTCCTCGAGCGGCTCGCGGACCTCCGAGACGTGCTCGGGCGAGAAGAAGATCGGCAGCCATCCGTCGGCGATCTCGCCGGCCAGCGCGGTGTTCTTGGGCCCGATCGCCGCCAGGTAGATCGGGATCCGCTCCTGGACGGGCGCGATCATCAGCTTGAGCGGCTTGCCGGGGCCGTCGGGCAGCGGCAACTCGATCGTCTCCCCGTGGTACTCGACTCGCTCGCGGGCCAGCGCCATCCGCAGCACCTCGACGTATTCGCGGGTCCGCTTGAGCTGGCGGGCGAAGCGCTGACCGTGCCAGCCCTCCGCCACCTGCGGACCCGAGGTCCCGAGACCGAGGAGCATGCGCCCGCCCGAGAGCACGTCGATCGTGGCCGCGGTCATCGCGGTCATGCCCGGGCTCCGCGCGGGGATCTGGAAGATGGCCGACCCGAGCTTGATCTTGCTCGTCTGGCCGGCCAACCACGCCAGCACGGTCGCCGTGTCCGATCCATATGCCTCGGCCGCCCACACCGAGTCATAGCCGAGGCGCTCGGCCTCCAGGACAACCTTTAGGTGGTCGGCCGGCTCGATGCCGGGGATCAGATAGCCCAGGGACAGGCCGAGTTGCATGCGCGGAACCCTATGGCAACGCGCCGCCGGCCGCGATACTCAGGCCGTGAGCGACAGCGCCCCCGAGACGGCCGACGAGCGCCGCAGCGCACCGGTAGAGCTCTTCTGGGACCTCGTGTTCGTGTTTGCCATCACCCAGGTGACCACGCTGCTCTGGCACGACCTGAGCTGGGCCGGGTTTGGCCGCGCCATGCTGGTGCTGGCACTCGTCTGGTGGGCGTGGTCGGCGTTCGTATGGGCGGCCAACGCCCAGCCTGCGAGCTCCCCGACCCTGCGGGTTTGCCTGCTCCTCTCGTCGATCTCGATCTTCGTAGCCGGACTGTCGATCCCGCACGCGTTCGGCGACGAGGGGACGCTGTTCGCGATCTCCTACGCGATCGTCCGGTTCCTGCATCTGGCCCTGTACGCGGACGCGTCGAGGCGCGGGAGCGCGTCGTGGTCCTCGATGGTCGGGTTCATGATCACGATCACGATCGGGATGGTGCTGCTGATCGCGGGCTCGTTCACGAGTGGAACGGCCCGCATCGTGCTGTGGGTGCTGGCCGCGGCGATCGACTACGCCGGCCCCGCGTGGCTGACCCGCGAGCGCCTGCGCGGGCTTCAGCACGTCGTGGTGGCGCACTTCGCCGAGCGCTACAGCCTGTTCGTGATCATTTGCCTCGGCGAGTCGATCGTGGCCATCGGCGTCGGCGCCCTCGGCCAGAACGGCGAGCGGGCGCTGAGCACCGAGTTGGTCGTCGCGGTGGCGCTCGGCGTGCTGATCACCGTGGCCATGTGGTGGACGTATTTCGAAGGCTTCGCCGAGGCAGCGGCCGAGCGCCTGCGCCGCCACCGCGACCCGGTGCTGGCGGCAGCCGACGCCTACAGCTACCTGCACCTCGTGATCGTCGCGGGGATCATCACGTTCGCCGTCGGCGTGAAGACCATGACCCGCGGCTCGGTCACCGTCCCGCTGCCCGGTCCGGACCGGCTGGCCCTGTGCGGCGGCGTGGCGATCTATCTGGTCGGCACCGCCGCCTTCGCCCTGCGGCTGCTTGGCGCGAGGCAGTATGGAGAGCTAGGCGTGGCCGGTGCGCTGATCGTGCTCTATGCGTTCGGCGGAGGACTGCCCGCGTGGGTGCTGGCGGCGGCGGTGGCCGCGCTGCTCGGCGGCCTGTGCCTGAGCGAAGCCGAGGCCGTGCGCCGGGTTATCGGCAGTCGGGGCGGGGAAGCATCTAGGACCGCGGATGAGAGGATGACGGGATGACCACACACGCCAAGCTCGAGCTGAACGGTCCCATGGAGACGGGCTTCGAGGAGGTTCTCACCCCGGACGCCCTGGAGTTCGTGGCCGAGCTCGAGCAGCGCTTCGGCTCGCGCCGCCGGGAGCTGCTGGACGCCCGGGCGCGCCGGCGCGAGCGCCTCAGAGCCGGGGAGATGCTCGACTTCCTGCCCGAGACCCGGGAGATCCGCGAAGGCGACTGGACGGTGGCGCCGGTCCCCGGGGACATGCAGCAGCGCTGGGTCGAGATCACCGGGCCGACCGACCGCAAGATGACCATCAACGCGCTCAACTCGGGGGCGGACGGGTTCATGGCCGACTTCGAGGACGCCAACGCACCGACGTGGCACAACATGGTCGACGGCCACCGCAACCTCCGCGACGCGATCGACGGCACGATCACCTACCGCGACTCGGAGGGCAAGCGCTACGAGCTGGGCGAGAGCCCGGCCACGCTCCTGGTTCGCCCCCGCGGATGGCACCTGCCCGAGCGCCACCTCCTGGTCGACTCCGAGCCGGTCACCGCGGCGCTGTTCGACTTCGGCCTGTACGTCTTCCACTGCGCACGCCGGCTGATCGCAGGCGGCTCCGCGCCGTACTTCTATCTGCCCAAGATGGAGTCGCACCTCGAGGCGCGGCTGTGGAATGACGTGTTCGACTTCGCCCAGGAGTGCCTGGGCATCCCGCGCGGGACGATCAAGGCCACCGTGCTGATCGAGACGCTGCCGGCCGCGTTCGAGATGGAGGAGATCCTCTACGAGCTGCGCGATCACTCGGCCGGGCTGAACGCCGGCCGCTGGGACTACATCTTCTCCTCGATCAAATGCTTTCCGCAGCGCCCCGAGATGGTCCTGCCCGACCGCGTCGACGTCACGATGACCGTGCCGTTCATGCGCGCCTACACCGAGCTGCTGGCCGCCACCTGCCACCGCCGCGGCGCCCACGCGATGGGCGGCATGGCCGCACTGATCCCCTCGCGCAAGGGGGATTCCGAAGACAACGAGAAGGCGCTCGACGGCGTGCGCAAGGACAAGGAGCGCGAGGTCTCCCAGGGCTACGACGGCACCTGGGTGGCGCATCCCGATCTCGTGCCGGTGGCGCGGGAGGTCTTTGAGAAGGGCCTGAACGGGGCGCCCAACCAGCTCGCGCGCCGGCGCGACGACGTCCATGTGACCGCCGAGCAGCTCCTCGACCTGGCCGCCACACCCGGTGCGGCCACTGAGAAGGGCTTGCGCACCGACGTAAACGTGGGCTTCCAGTACATCTCGTTCTGGCTGACCGGACGCGGCGCGGCGGCGATCAACTCGCTGATGGAGGACGCCGCCACCGCGGAGATCTCCCGCTCGCAGATCTGGCAGTGGATCCACCACGGCGTTCAGTTGGACAACGGCGAGACGGTGACCCCGGATCTGGTCCGCCGCGTGCTCGACGAGGAGACGGCCAAGATCCGCGAGCAGGTCGGCGACGAGGTCTGGCAGGCCGGGCGTCCCGACGAGACCCGCGAGATCTTCGAGCGGGTGGCGCTGTCGGAGGAGCTGCTCGAGTTTCTCACGATCCCGGCGTACGAGTACTTGGACTAGGGGCCGCCTGCGGCGGCGTCCGTGGGGCCGGATGGCCTCGTCCGGACGGGATCGCCGACCCTCATCGTCCCGTCGGCCAGGATGTCCGCGCGCAGGCCGCCGCGGTGCACCAGCGGGCGCAGCACCGGTCGCCCGGCGTGCCGCTGAACCACGGTGCACGGTTCGCACAGCCGCATGCCGCGGCAGCGGACCTCTCCGATGGTGAACTCGTAGCCGACCAGCGCGTTCAGATCGATGCCGCGGGTGACCACGTTGCGGCGGTGCTGGCTCGGCTCGAGCGGCGGGTCGAAGGACTCGCACACCTCGGCCTCGATCAGGGTCAGAGCGCTGCCCGGCGGCCCCGATGGGAAGGTGCCCTTGCCCGTGACATGACGATCGCCCTCGAGCCCCTTGCCGGCCAGCGCCCGGACCTCGTCGAGCAACCGCGCCGGCTCACCCGCGGAGGACGCCACCGCGAGCACCTCGACCATGCCGGCCGCCGATGGCGGCGCGGCCTGGGTGGGCATGGCCAGCGCGATGTCGGCGGCGGCGACCAGGAACCCTGCCTCGATTTCGGCGGGGTCGACCGCGCCGTCGCCGGCCGGATCCCACACCACCCCCGAGGGGACGCCGAACATGACCACGTAGCGGTCGGGATCGGTCACGCGGGCGAGCCACGGCCCGGGCCAGGAGAACGACGCCGGCTCGGCGATCTGGGCGAGCGCGAGCCCGAGGCCGCCGAGCCAGCGGCTCATGCCCCAGCCGGTGGCCGGGTCCGCGCCCGCCCCGGGGCGCGGCAGATCCTCGAAGGCGAGTTCGAGGATCGTGGCCAGGCAGGCGAGAAACGACGCCGCGTCGAGCGGCAGATCAGATTCCGGCAGTCGAACCTCGCGCATCACGCGAGATTCTGGCGCTCCGCACCCGCGGCCGCAGCCTCGATGCGCAGGCCGCGTGCAGCACGATCAGCGCACCGACGAAGATGATCAGGTCGCCGACGCTCAGGACGTTGCCGATCGGCCACGGACCCGGTACGGGGATGATGTCGCCGAGGAAGCCCAGATGGGGGTGGGCCAGGGCGGCCGAGTTGTCGAACCCGGCGCGCTCGGCGATGCCGGCGATCCGCACCGCGCTCGCGCTGGCCGGCATCACGCCTCCGTTGGTGGTGATCGCCAGCACGTTGAGCGCGGCGCCGAACGCGACCACCGGCACCCCGGTGAGGCGGCGGTTGACGAATACGAAGTAGGCGTCGAGCACGTAGGAGAACACGTGCAGGGCGACGTGCACGCCATGGCTACCGCCGGGGATCTGCGTGATCGCCACCTGAATCGCCACGGCGAGCAGCACCGCCCAGATCGCGCGCACGCGGATGTCGGCGAGGCGGCTGAGGCGGCCGCCGGCCAGCGGCACGCTGGCGACCAGGGCCAGAGCCGTGACCACGAGGAGCATCAGGCCACGCTCAGCTGCGGCACGACGATCGGGCTGGCCGGCACCCCGGCGGGCCGCGCGCCCGGCTGCTGTCCGATGTTCGCGACCGGCTGCTGTCCGACGTGGACATCCCACCAGCGCACCAGACCGCTGGCCGGCAGCGGTCGTGACATGTGGAAGCCCTGGGCGAGCTCGCAGCCGAGCGCCCGCAGGCGCTCGAACGTGTACGCGTCCTCGATCCCCTCGGCGACCGTGCGCAGGCCCAGGTTGTGGGCCAGCTCGATCGTCGAGCGAACCACGATCGCGTTGCGGCTGTCCGAGCTCATCGCCCGCACGAACGACTTGTCGATCTTCAGCTCCCCGATCGGCAGGTCGGTCAGGTAGGCCAGCGAGGAGTAGCCGGTGCCGAAGTCGTCGATCGCCACCGACACGCCGAGCTCGGCCAGGTGGCGCATGGTCCGCTTGGCCAGCTCGGGATCGACCATCAGTGAGCTCTCGGTCAGCTCGAGCGTGAGCGAGTGGCCGTCGACGCCGTGCTCCACGAGGAGCTTCTCGACCTCGTCCGGGAAGCGGCGGTCGAGCAGGCTTCGCACCGACACGTTGAGCGACAGCGAGAGCTGGCGCCCCGCGTCGGTCCAGGCTCGGAGGTCGCGAAGACCCAGGTCGAGCACGCGGTAGGTCAGGTCCTTGATCACGCCGGTGCGCTCGGCCACCTCGATGAACTCGAGCGGGGCGAGCAGACCGCGCTGGGGATGTTGCCAGCGCAGCAGGCCCTCGGCGGCCACCGGCTTTCCGTGACCGAGCTCGACCTGCGGCTGGTAGTGGAGCACGAGTTGATCGACGGCCAGCGCCTGGCGCAGGTCGGCGGCCAGGCCGAGGCGCTCGGGGCTGTGGTAGTCGTCCTCGGAGCGGTAGACGACCAGCGGGTGATGCCCAGCCTTCGCTCGGTACATGGCCACGTCGGCGCGCTGGAGCAGGGTGTCGACGTCGGTGCCGTGCTCGGGATACCAGGCCAGGCCGACGCTCGCGTCGAGCGCGATGCTGATTCCGTCGACGTCGACCGGCTTGTGCAGGGCGTCCTCGAGGCGCTGGACCGCGGCCTGAGCCGCGCTGAAGTCCGCGCCCGGCATGAACACGGCGAACTCGTCGCCGCCCAGGCGGGCCACGAGGTCCTCGCTGCGGAAGGCCGCGCGCAGGCGCGGCCCCAGCTCCTGCAGGACGAGGTCGCCGTGGTGATGCCCGAGCGTGTCGTTGACGTCCTTGAAGCCGTTCAGGTCGACCAGGAGCAGGCCGCCGGCGGCGAGGGCGGCGTTCTGAAGCGCCCCGCCCACGGCCTCCATGAACCAGCGCCGGTTGGGCAGCTCGGTGAGGTGGTCGTGGCGGGCGAGATGCTCCGCGGTGACCGTGCGTACGGTTTGGCGGCCGCTGACGTACACGCCGACCAGGGGGACGAGCAGGAGCGGATAGAGGATCGGGCTGGACTGAAACACCGTGTCGACCACGGGGGCCAGGCACAGCAGCACGGCGCTCACCGACAGGCCGAAGATCAGGTCGCTGCGGAGGGCCTCCGAGAACCGGATTCCCATGTAAAGGGTGGTGGCCCGCGTGACCAGTAGCAGGTTCACGACGAAGTACGCGGCGGCACTGCCCACGACCGCGAACAGATCGATCGCGCCGAACCCGGTACCCCGCAGCGCCCCGTAGGCCCCCAGCCACGACAAGACCGCCGAAGCGGCGGCGAGGGAAAGGGTGTACTGGCCGACGTTGAAGCCGACCTGCCACCACGGCTTACGCGCGAAGCGGTCCTGGACGATCGAGGCGGTGAGCTGCGCGATCAGGGCGGGAACCAGCCCCAGGCCAAGCAGCAGCGCGAAGGAGAACATCACCGAGACGGTGATCTCGCCGTCTCCCGAGCGGCGCGGCGCCTCGATCGGGAAGAGCTCGCCGACCAGCACGCTGACCGCCAGCGCTCCGAACTCGACGAATTTACTGGGGCGGTCGAGGTCGAGCGACGACCCCAAGAAGATCGGAACGAGCAGTCCCGCTCCCACGAGCGCGATGAGCACGCAGTACAGGCGAACTGACTCGAGGTTGCGAGATTTCATGGCTCGGTCCGGGCGCTCAGCGGGAAAGCCGGAGCGCCCGGCCCGCCGTTCGCATTAGAACTTCCAGCTGGCCCCCGAGACCACGACGAGCGCGATCAGGGACATGAGCGACAACATCAGCTGAGCGTGACGGAACTTGAACTTGGACATCCATGTCCTCCTATCGATAAAGGTGATGCGGTTATCGAGCACGCTGAGCCGGAAGCCGAGCTATCTCGCGGGAGCGAGACCTCTGGCTTTGCGTCCCCGCCTCACGACGGGTTTGCCTTTATCAACTCGGGTCCTGGGCTGTATCGGGCGCCGGCCGGCAGACCTTTAGCGTTTTCGGCAGGTTTTGTTATGGCGCAGTCAGGCCCCGGCGTCGCTGTCGGCCGCCGCGGCGACCAGTCCGCGCCGGTGGGCCAGCGCGGCAGCTTGCACCCGGGTGGTGACGCCGAGCTTGGAGAGGATGTTCGAGACGTGCACGCTGGCGGTGGCCCGGGAGATGAAGAGCTGCTCGGCGATCTGACCGTTGGAGCAGCCGTCGGCGACGAGGTGAAGCACCTCGCGCTCGCGCGGAGTCAGCCCGAATGGGTCGGCGGCTTCGGTCTCGAGGGTCGACTCGTCTCCGTTTGCGGCTGCGCCGTCGTCGGGACGTAGCCGCGCCCGGCGGATCAGCGCCTCGACGTCGGCCAGGACCGGCGCCGCGCCCATGCCGCCCGCGAGTGCCTGGGCTTCGGTTGCGGAAGCGGCGGCGGCGACGCTGTCGCCGGCTGCGACGAGCGCTTCGGCGTGGCGCAGCAGCGCGTAGGCGACGTAGAAAGGCTCTTGCATTTCGCGAGTCGCGCTCACCGCCCGGTCCCATGCCGAGGCTTCGTCGACGCCGCGCAAACGAGCATGCTCCGCCTGGAGGAGCGCGCGATGCCCCCGAGCGCTCGGCGTCGCGGCCGGGAGCGCATCGGCATCCCGCAGAAGCTCCTCGACGCGTGGCTCCGTCTCGCCCGGCACCTCCAGGCCTTCGTCCCGGGCCCGGATAACTCGCTCGGCCTCGACACGCATGGCGCGCGACATCACCGGCCAGCGATACCGGGGATCCTGCTCCGGGGTGAGCGCCGAGAGCGCGCGACCGAGAATCGTCTGGGCGGTATCCATATCTCCCTCGCCACGGGCCAGCTCGGCCTCCATCCCCGCCAGCGGCAAAGCCCACTGCGGCTCCGAGGCGTTGCGCAGGTACTGGCGGATCTCACGCAGGTCGGCACGAGCCTCCGCTGCGCGCCCCGACAGCACGTGGAGCTCGATTCGCACCATCAGGACGGTCGCAGCCCACGAGCCCGCCGCTTCCCGCTCGGGCGCCACCGCGGCGAGCGCCTCGTCCCAGCGACCCGCACGGACCAGCGCCTCGGCTCGATTACCGCGCAGGAATGCGCCTAGAGTCCGCGCGCCCCCCGCGCGCTCGACAAACGCCACGGCCGCGTCAGCCACCTCAATCGCCTGTTCGTAGCGACTGAGAGTGACGAGGATGTCGCTGAGGTTGGTCGAGGCGCGCGCCGCGATCCACGGTAGGCCGGCCGCGGCAGCACGCTCGGACGCCTCCTGCATCCGAGCCAGGCCCGCCTCCACCTCGCCACAGAACACCTGCGCGTAACCCGCGGTGATCTGTGCGTCGAGCAGCTCGGCATCCGCACCTACCGCCGCCGCGCTCCTCACCGCGCGCTCGGCGATCGGCCCGGCGCGCTCGGACCGATCCAAGCGGATCAACGCACTGGCCAGCTGCCCGAGGACATAGGCGCTGGCGCGGCTCGGCGGCTCCGCCGGGAGCAGTCCGGCCGCCTGCTCGAGGACCGCGATCCCTTCCGTGTCGCGGCCGATTTTCCCGAGGATGGCGGCCCGCCGCGCGAGCAGCATCGCACGCTCCTCGAGCGTCCCCGTATCGCCGACTTCCTCGAGGGCTTGGTCGACCAGCCCCAACGCTCGCTCTCCGGCCCCGGCGCGAAAGGCGGCATCAGCCGCAGCATCGAGGAGCTCCGAGTGGGCGATACCGGCGCGCTCGGCCGCGTCCGGAACCTGGGGCCACAGCTCGAGCGCCACCTCGAAGTGTCGCTGCGCCGCCGAAGGCGCCACTGCGTCGGCGGCGTGTCCGGCACGCACCGATGCCACCAGCGCACGGGCCACGTCGTGCGCGGCAAGCCAGTGATGGGCAAGCATCGCGATCCCATCAAGTCCGGCGGCGACAAGCTCGGGCCGGCTCTCCATCGCCTCGGCGTAGGCGCGATGGAGCTGGGCCCGCTCACCCGGCAGGAGATCCTCGTGGATCGCCGCGCGCGCCAGCGCGTGGCGGAAGCCGAAGCCGCGACCCGTCGGGTCGACCACGAGCAACTGGTGCTCGATCGCCTCCCGCAGCGATCCATACAGCTCGGCGTCGGGAAGCCCGGCCACCAGGCCGAGCAGCCGATCCGGCACCCAGCGACCCCCGCCCGAGGCGACCCTCAGGACATGCTGGGCGTTGGCGGACAGGCGCTCAGCCCGGGCCAGCAGGACGTCACGCAGCGAGGGAGGCAGGTAGTCGGGACCGAGACCACCCTCGCGGACCGCGCCGAGCAGCTCCTCGACAAACAGCGGAATCCCCTCGGAGCGCTCAAACAGCAGGTCGGTGAGGTCGCCGTCGGGCCGCTCGCCCATGATCGCCGAAATCTGTGCCGCGACCTCGCCGGCCGACAGTCGCTCGAGCTCGACTCGCTCGACGGTGCGCTGCTGCTCCCAACGCGCCGAGATCCGCCGGAACGGATGCGCGCGCGGAAGCTCGTCGGAGCGGACCGAGAACACCAGCAAAAGTGGCCTTGTGGTCGGAGCGGCGACGAGCAGCGCGATCAAATCGAGCGTGGCCCGATCGGCCCACTGGACATCCTCGACCAGCAGCAGCAGCGGTCCCTGGGCGGCCAGCCGACCGACGACGCCGAGCAGCAGCTCCAGGATGCGCGAGGGGTCCGAGTCGGCGGGCGCCTGAGCCCCGTGCACGTCGGCGAGCTCGGGGACCAGGCGCCCGATCTCGCGCCGCGCCGGTCCCAGCAGCTCATCGAGCTCGTCGGCCGGCAGCTCGGCGGCCAGCGCCCGCAACATGTCGACCAGAGGGGCGAGCGGGATTCCCCCGCCGTCGAGCTCGACGCAGCCGCCCACCAGCGCCCGCGCGCCCGCGCCCCGCGCCCGGTTGATCAGCTCGCCGATCAGCCGCGACTTGCCGACCCCGGCCTCCCCGCCGACCACCAGCGTGACCGGCTCTCCGGCCAGCGCCCGCTGGAGCGCTCGGTCCATCGCGGCCAGCTCCGTCTCGCGCCCCACGAGAACCGGACTGACAATGCTCCCTGCCACCGACACCATCTTAGGGCCCGGGCCGGGCGACGGTCAGCGCGGCACAGCGGGCGCCCAGGTCCCGCGATGGCCCTGCCAGGACTCGAACCTGGGCGCGACGGATTATGAGTCCGCTGCTCTACCGACTGAGCTACAGGGCCGCGATCGGCTGTCGGGCCGCGATCGGGCGCGACGCTAGCACTCCGGTGGGGTGCGGCGGCCCGGTGCGCATGGACGTCCGGTAGCCTTCCAGTGGTGCTTGCGATCGCCGGATTCCTGGGCCAGAGCCCCAGCTCGCTGGGACAGACGATCGCCCTGTTGCTCACGTTCCTCGGGATCGGCGTGATCGCGAACGTGCTGGTCGTCTACATCGTCGGCCAGGTTCTGGCCGAGCGCAAGCAGAACCAGGAGTCCCGCCAGCGCGACGTGTAGGGCCGGAGGGACCGCGCTACAGAAGTGCGTGAAGGACGCGGGCGGTGGGCGTCGAATCAGACGCCTGCCGATGAAGCAGCCAGCCGCTCCCACCGCGACCGCCCCGCCCACCGGCCATCAGGCCCTGTCCGCGTACATCCGGGCGCGCTTCGATGAGTTCTCTCGCTCGCAGAAGGACGTCGCGCAGTACATCGTCGATCACCTGGACGAGGCGGCGTTCCAGACCGCCGAGGAGCTGGCCCGCCGGGCCAATACCTCCTCGAGCACGGTCGTGCGCTTCTCCCAGGCGCTCGGCTTCGAAGGCTTTCCCGAGCTCCAGCAGGCCGCCCGCGAGGAGTACCGGCGCCGGCCGCCGGGCGGCCTGGCCAACGGTTCGGCGGCCGCCGCGGCGCCGCTGTTCTCGCTCGACCACACCGAGTCCGAGGCCGCGCTGGCCGCCGACCATGTGAACCTGGAGGACACCGCGCACAAGCTCTCGCGGGCCGATCTCGAGGCCGCGATCGACGCGATCGTGTCCGCCGGGAAGGTGCTGATCGCTGGGACCGACCAGATGGCGTTCTTCGCCAGCTACCTACGCCACCTGCTGATGCTGCTCGACCTGCGCGCCGAGATCGTGGCCAGCCCGTCCCAGGAGGCGCTGGGGCGCCTCAGCCGGATCGACGAGCAGACGCTGGTCGTCGGGCTGTCGGCCGGGCGCCCGCACCCGCTGATCACGCGAACCATGAAGCTCGCGCGCCACCGCAAGGCGCCGACCCTGGCGATCACCGACGCGACGCTGTCCGAGGTGGCCCGGCTTGCGCGGATCCGCCTCTACTACTCATCGAATACGCCGGCCTTCGTGCGCAGCCACACCGCGCTGTTGTCGCTGATCCAGGCCCTCGCGTACGGCGTGTACTCGCGCGACGCCCAGCAGTACGACGTGCGGATCAAGGCGTTCCGGCTGAAATAAGCCGGTGGCGCTGGTCCACCACGAGCTCTGCTTCGGCTGCGGGCGCGTCAACCTGTTCGGGTTGCTGCTCGAGGTCGAGCCGGCCGGCCGTGATGCCGTGGCCGGCCGCTGCTTCCTCAAGCAGGACCACCAAGGCCCCGAGCGCGGCTGGGCGCACGACGGAGTGGTGGGTGCCGCGCTTCTCGAGGCGATGGGGCTGGCCTGTGGCCTGGAAGCGCGTGCGGTCTCGTTCGAGGTGTCGGTGGACGCGCCGGCGCCGATCGGGGAGTTCCTGGAGCTCGAGGCGCGGGTCACCGAGCGCCACGGTCTGCTCGCGTACACCACGGCCGCCGCCCGGCTCGACCAGCGCATGGTGGCCCAGGCGCGGGGTAGTTTCAGGTCCCCCAACCCGGACACGGCCGAGGAGAGAACGACATGCCCCTCAACCTGACCCGCCAGATCCTCAAAGAGCACCTGGAAGACGGCGAGCTGAAGCCGGGCAAGCCGATCTCGATCCGCATGGATCAGGCGCTGCTCCAGGACGCCACCGGCACGATGGCGCTGATGCAGTTCGAGGAGCTCGGCGAGCCGCGGATCAAGATCGAGCGCGCCGTGCAGTACGTCGACCACAACGTCGTGCAGCTCGACTACAAGAATCCCGACGATCACCGCATGCTCCAGGCGCTGGCGCGCAAGTACGGCCTGCACTTCTCGCGCCCCGGCAACGGGATCAGCCACTACATCCACATGGAGCGGTTCGGCAAGCCCGGCCAGACGATGCTCGGCGCGGACTCCCACACGGTGCAGGCGGGCTGCCTGGGGATGATCGCGATCGGCGCCGGCGGACTCGACGTGGCCGTGGTGCTCGGCGGTCATCCCTACGAGATCGCCTGCCCCGAGGTGGTCGAGGTCCACCTCGACGGCGAGCTGCAAAGGCCTTGGGTCCAGGCCAAGGACATCATTCTCGAGCTGCTGCGCCGGCTGAGCGCGAGCGGCGGCAAGAACAAGGTGTTCGAGTTCACCGGCCCGGGAACGGCTGATTTGAGCATCCCCGAGCGCGCGACGATCGCCAACATGATCGCCGAGCTGGGCGCCACCGCGGCGGTGTTCCCGCCCGACGAGAACACGCGCAAATGGCTCGAGCGCCAGGACCGCCTCGATGACTTCGTGGAGGTCGGTCCGGAGGATGGCGCCGAGTACGACGACCGGGTCGAGATCGACCTGGGCGAGCTCGGGCCGCTGGTCGCCAAGCCGCACAACCCCGACAACGTTGTTCCGGTGGAGGAGGTTGCGGGCACCGAGATCTCCCAGGTGTGCATCGGCTCCTCGGTCAACTCGGGATTCAACGACCTCGCGCTGGCCGGCGCGATCCTGGCCGACAAGGACGGGCAGATCGTGCACCCGTCGATCGCCGCCACGGCGACGCCGGGCTCGCGCCAGATCCTCGCCGCGATCGCCGAGTCGGGCGTCTATCGCCAGCTCTCGGACGGCGGCGTGCGGATGCTCGAGCCGGTGTGCGGCCCGTGCGTGGGCATGGGGCAGGCGCCTCCGTCGGACTCGAACTCCCTGCGCACGTTCAACCGCAACTTCCCGGGGCGAAGCGGGACCCCCGAGGACTCGGTGTTCCTGTGCTCGCCCGCGGTGGCGGCGGTCTCGCTGCTCAGCGGGAGGATCGAGGATCCCCGCGAGTACGGCGAGCCGCCCGAGCTGCTCCCGATGCCCGAGCTGAAGCCGTACGTCGATGACGTGCACATCTTCGCGCCGGCCGAGCCCGAGGAGGCGGAGAAGATCGAGATCCCGCGCGGCCCGAACATCAAGCGCCCGCCCGAGCACAAGCCGCTCGGCGACTCGCTCGAGGCGTGCATCGCCACCGTGCAGCCCGACGACATCTCGACCGGCGACCTGGCCCCGGACGGGGTCGAGGTGATGGCCTTCCGCTCCAACGTGCCGGCGATCGCCGAGTTCACCCTGCGCCACCGCGATCCGGATTTCCGGGGGCGCCTGAAGGAGTGGGGCAGCGGGTTCATCGTGGCCGGCGAGAACTACGGCCAGGGCTCCTCGCGCGAGCACGCCGCGCTGGCGCCGCTCCATCTCGGGGTCAAGGCGGTGATCGCCAAGTCGTTCGCCCGGATCCACCGGCGCAACCTGATCGCCCAGGGGATCGTCGCGCTGACGTTTTCCGATGAGTCCGATTACGACAAGGCCGAGGTGGGCCAGAAGTGGTCGCTGCCCAAGCTGCACGAGGAGCTCGAAAGCGGCTCGGAGACGATCACGGCCAAGATCGAGGACGGCGACGAGCTGACGCTGAGCCACGACTTCTCAGAGCACGAGCGCGAGATCCTGCTCGCCGGCGGCCTGTTGTCCTACCTGCGCGACGGCGAGGGTTAGCCGGGGGTTGGGAAGAAAGTGGGAATAATTCCCCCTTTCTTCCCAAATCGGTGTTAGCGAGGCGCGATCAGCAACGCCTGGGTCGCGCGGCCCACACGGCCCCGCTCGTCGAACAGCACGCTTTCGGCCAGACCGACGCCGCCCGATGCGATCCGGCTCACCGACTCCAGGCAGAACCACTCGCCGACCGGCTCGCGCTCCAGGTACACGGTGAGGTCGACGTTGATGAACACGTACCGCTCGCGGGGCAGCATTG
The DNA here is from genome assembly GCA_019241635.1 of Solirubrobacterales bacterium. Classification (GTDB taxonomy): domain Bacteria; phylum Actinomycetota; class Thermoleophilia; order Solirubrobacterales; family Solirubrobacteraceae; genus Palsa-465. The sequence goes on along the minus strand of JAFAWR010000285.1, from coordinate 39,017 downwards.
AGCTGAGGCCCGCGCCGAAGTCGGCCGCCGCGGCCAGGCGCTGGATCGGAGTGGCCTGCTCGCCGCCGAGCAGCGCAGTCGTCAGGCGAAACCACGCGGTGGCGGGTCCACCGCCGAACCCGCCGGCGATGAAGCGCACCTCGTTCGCGTCGGTGGCGAAGCGCGGGCGGTGCAGCCCGGGAAGCTCGCCGGCATGGCCGGCTTCCGGGCCGGCCGGCGGCGCTGCGGCCGCGTCGGAGCCCGGAGCCTCCACCGAGGCCCGGTGGACCCGGAGCGCCCGGGCCCGGACCACCTCGACGCCGTCGGTCGACATCGAGGCCTCGAGCAGCTGAACGCGACGCCCGGCCCGGGCCACCTCGACGCGCACGTCAACCGGGCCGATCGGGGCCGGGCGGATGAGATCGTAGGTCAGGCGCGCCAGCGTCAACCCGGCGGGAGCCGGCACCCGCTCGAACGCCCGCGCCAGCAGCCCCGCCGGCGCGCCTCCGATCTGGGCGTTTCGGTCCCACGGGCCGCTGGCCAGCTCGGTGGCCACGAAGCGTCCATCGTGAACCTTCTCGAACACCGGCCGGGCGACCCCGACCGACTCGCTCACCGCGGCGCCACCAGCAGCGCCTGCGTGGCCCGCCCGATCCGGCCTCGCGAGTCAAACAGCACGCTCTCGGCCACCCCGACCCCGCCGGCGGAGATGCGCGTCTCAGACGAGAGGCCGATCCACTCGCCGACCGGCTCGCGCTCGATGTACAGCGTCAGATCGGGGTTGATGAACAGGTACTCGTACCAGGACAGGCTCGCGCTGATGCCGTTGCCGAAGTCGCCCGCGGCGGCCAGGCGCTGCAGGGGCGAGGGCTCCTCGCCGGCCACGATCGGGCCGCGGAGCCTGAACCATGCGGTGCACGGGCCGCCTCCCCACGTGCCGGCCACGAACAGGATCTCGATCGCGTCGAGGGCGAACATCGGGCGATGCGGCGGGCTGAGCTCCGCGGGCTTGCCGTGCTCGGGGCCGGGAGGCGGTGGAGTGCCGTCGGCCACGGCGTCCGCGTGCGCCCTCTGAACCTGAAGCCCTCGGGCGCGCACCACCTCCACGCCGTCGGCCACCATCGAGGCCTCGAGCAGCTGGACGCGACGCCCGGGCCGAACCACCTCGGCCCGCACCTCGACCGGCCCGATTGGCGCCGGGCGCATGAACTCGTAGGTGACCCGAGCCAGGCTGAGCCCCTCCGCCGCGGGCAGCGCCTCGAACGCGCGCACGATCAGCGCGGCCGCCGCTCCGCCGTGCTGGGCGCCGGGATCCCAGGGCCCCCGCGCGAGCTCGGACGCGACAAAACGGCCATCGGCGAGCGAAAACACTGGCTCTGCGGACATGGCCGGGAACGCTAGCGCCCGGCTACACTCAGCCCCGATGGACGAGAACGGCCACACGTCGCGAGACGAGGCGACCTTCACCGTCAAGGCCGGTCTGGCCGAGATGCTCAAAGGCGGCGTGATCATGGATGTGGTCACCCCCGAGCAGGCCAAGATCGCCGAGGACGCCGGCGCTGCCGCGGTCATGGCGCTCGAGCGCGTGCCCGCCGACATTCGCCGCGACGGCGGCGTGGCCCGCATGTCCGACCCGGAGATGATCCAGGGCATCCAGGAAGCGGTGACGATCCCGGTGATGGCCAAGGCCCGGATCGGCCACTTCGTCGAGGCCCAGGTGCTCGAGGCCCTCGAGGTCGACTACATCGACGAGTCCGAGGTGCTCACGCCCGCCGACGAGGCCAACCACATCGACAAGTGGGCCTTCAACGTCCCGGTCGTATGCGGGGCGACCAACCTCGGCGAAGCGCTGCGACGGATCGGCGAGGGGGCGGCGATGATCCGCTCCAAGGGCGAGGCGGGCACCGGCGACATCGTCAACGCGGTCACCCATCTACGCAAGATTCGCTCCGAGATCCGCCGTCTGGCCACGCTCGACGACGCCGAGCTGGCCACCGCCGCCAAGAACCTGCAATCGCCGTTGCATCTGGTGCGCCAGATCGCCCAGGACGGACGGCTCCCCGTGGTGCTGTTCTGCGCCGGCGGGATCGCCACCCCGGCCGATGCCGCGCTGGTCATGCAGCTCGGGGCCGAGGGCGTGTTCGTGGGCTCGGGCATCTTCAAGTCCGAGGATCCGGAGCGCCGGGCCCGCGCCATCGTCGAGGCCACCACCCATTACCAGGATCCGGCCCGGATCGCCGCCGCGTCGGGCGGCCTCGGCCAGCCCATGGTGAGCCTCGAGAGCTCCAAGCTCGAGGCCGAGCAGCTGCTCGCCCCGCGCGGCTGGTAGCCGTGCCTCGGACACCCGGGCACGCCGCCAACGGCGCCGAGCCGGACGCGGGCAAGCTGGTCGGCATCCTCGCCCTGCAGGGCGACTTCGAAGCTCACGCCAAGATGGTGCGCGCGCTCGGGGCACAGCCGCGCGAGGTTCGGACCCCGAACGATCTCGAAGACCTGGATGCCCTGATCATCCCCGGCGGCGAGTCGACCGTGATGACCCTGGGCATCGAGCGCGAGGGGCTGGCCGAGCCGCTCCGCGACCTGGTCAGCCAAGGGACCCCGGTGCTCGGCACGTGCGCGGGCATGATCATGCTCGACCGCGAGCACCTCGGCCTGCTCGACGTCACCACCCGGCGCAACGCGTTCGGCCGCCAGGTCCGCTCCTTCGAGGCCGACCTCGACGTCGACGGGATCCCGGGCGGCCCCATGCACGCCGTGTTCATCCGCGCCCCGTGGGTGGCCGAACGCGGCCCGGCGGTTCAGGTCCTGGCCAGCGTCGAGGAGCATCCGGTGGCCATCCGCCAAGGCAACATGATCGCGGTCTCGTTCCACCCGGAGCTGTCCGGGGACGACCGGCTGCACGAGATGCTGCTGGCGATGAACGGGACGGGCTAGCGACCGCGCGGACTGGCTAGCGACCGGCGCCGACGGCCTTGCGCCGGCGATCGGAATAGGCCCGGAACTGGCGCTCGAACGCGGCCCAGTCGAACATCGGCAGGCCATCGGGATCGTCCGGCGGCGGACCTGGGTCGATCGGATCCTCGCCTCCGCTCGGCGGATCCTCGGAGTCGCTGCCCCGCGAGAGCCAGGCGGCGAGCGCGCAGGCGGCGATCCCGGACACGTAGACCACTCCGGCCAGGACGGCATGGTGGGTGAGCGAGGCGAACACGCCGACCGCATAGAGGGTCAGCGCGGCGAGCACGAGCCGGCGCAGCTCGGTGCGGGGGAGGGGCCGGCGGGGCGCCCGGGCGCAGGCGCTCAGCATGATCCCGCCCACCAGGACCAGGACCAGCACCAGCTTCCACGCAATCGAGGGCGGCAACGGCATCTCCAGGACGATCATCGACCGCGGCAGCGACCGAATCAAGCCTAGCGGCGAGATTTGTCGGTTTGACCCCTCCGAATGGCGAGGTTTGGTCACCCCGAAGACCGAGCGTGGCCGGCGCCACCGACAGCGCGAGCCGGTGGCTGCCTACACCTCGAGCCCGTGGCGCATGTTGTTCTCGGTGACCACCCGGGGCTCGACGAACTGCCGCAGGTAGTCGGGACCGCCGGCCTTGCTCCCGGTCCCGGACAGCCGGTTGCCGCCGAACGGCTGGCGTCCGACCATCGCGCCGGTGATGCCCCGGTTCACATACAGGTTGCCGACCGGCGAGCGCTGGCGGACGTAGCGGACGGTCGCCGGATCGCGCGCGAACAGCCCGCCGGTGAGCGCGTAGGGAAGCCCGTCGACGATGTCGCAGGCCTCCTCCACGCCGGCCACCCGGTCGATGGCCAGGAGCGGGCCGAAGATCTCCTCGTTCAGCACCGCCGAGTCCCGCGGGAGGCCGGCGGCCACCGTCGGAGGGCAGAACCACCCCCGCTCGGGAACCGGCTCGACCCGCGCGACGATCTCGCCCTGCTCGCGGGCCATGGCGGCGTAGCGGTCCACCCGCTCCTGGGCGGCCTGCTCGATCACCGGCGGTACATCGGTGCCGAGCTCGTCGGCCTGTCCGACCACGAGAACCTGCACCGCGCCGGCCACCCGCTCGATCAGCTGATCGGCGATCGCCTCGTGCGCCAGGACCCGCGCCGCGGCCGAACACTTCTGCCCGGCGTACACGAAGGCCGACGAGACGATGCCGGGCACCGCCTCGTCGAGGTCGGCGTCGGAGTCGACGATCACGCAGTTCTTGCCCCCGAGCTCGGACACGACGCGCTTGATGTGGTGCTGGCCGGCTGCCACGGTGCCGGCGGCGCGGCTGATCTCGAGGCCGACCGGCAGCGACCCGGTGAACGCGATCGTCTGCACGCGCGGATCGGCCACCAGCGCCGCGCCGACGTCCCCCTCGCCCGGGAGCAGCGAGATCGCCGCCGCCGGGACTCCGCCGGCCCGCAGCGCCTGGACGAGCATCCACGCGCACCCGGGGGACTGCTCGGCCGGCTTGAGCACGACGGCATTGCCGGTGGCCAGTGCCCCGGCGCTCATGCCGCAGGGGATGGCCAGCGGGAAGTTCCACGGCGAGATGACCGCGGTCACCCCGCGGGGCGCGTAGCGCATCTCGTTGCGCTCGCCGGGGACCTGGAGGAGCGCGGGACCAGTTTCGAGCTCGATCGCGCCCCGGGCGTAGTACTCAAGGAAGTCGATCGCCTCGCACACGTCGGCGTCGGCCTCGGGCCAGGGCTTGGCGCACTCGCGGACCTCGAGCGCGGCGATCAGAAGCCGGCGCTCGCGCAACCATGCCGCGGCCCGCACCAGCGCCGCCGCGCGCTCCGCCGCGTTCACTGCCCGCCACTCGCGCAGGCCGCGCTCAGCCTCCGTAAGCGCCGCGGCGACGTCGGCATCACCGGCCTTCGCGGCCAGCGCCACCTCGCGGTCGGGCGCGCCGGGATCGGTGGAGCGCAGCTCGCCGCCGGCCCGCTCCCCGGTCCCGATCATCACGGGCACGCGCAGGGGCAGCCGGCCGGAGAGATCGCCCATGGCGTCCTGAAGTCCGGCCCTGACCGACGCGCGCCGCAGCTCGAGCACCGGCTCGTTGACGAACTGGGGGAGGGGCGACACGCCGTGTGACGCTAACAGCCGCTACTGGTCGGGTGGACCCGGCTCCCCGCCGCCACCGAACCCCCAGGGCGGAGGCGGAGGCGTCTCGGTCTCCTGCGCGGGGGGAACCTCGGGGCCCGATTGGAGGTCGGATCCCGCCGGGGGCTCCGCGGGAGGCTCCGGATCGGCATCCGGCGCAGGCTCAGCGGAAGGCTCGGGCGTCGGCGCGTCCTCGGCTGCGGGCGCCGTCGCCTCGTGGCTCGGCGGCGCCTCCTCGGAGGCATGCGGCCACGCCGGCGCCGGCGGGCGCGGCCACTCGACCGGCGCCTGACGGACCTCCTGCTCCTCGTGGGGCCAACCCACGACGCCTCGGCGGGCCGGCTGCTCGGAGGGCTCGCGGACCCACGGCGCCGGCTCCTGGGGCCAGGCCCGCCGCACGGCGCCCTGAGCGGCCACGTCGAATCCGCCCGGCCAGATCGTCGACTCGTCGTAGATGGCGTTGAGCAGGACCGCGCCTCTGAGATTGGCGCCCTGGAGGTTCGCGCCCTCCAGGTTGGCCCCCTCGAGCCCGGTGCCCTCGAGGTTGGCTCCGGTCAGGTCGGCGCCGCTCAGGACCGCGCCGTGCAGGCCGGCGTCCTTGAGGTTGGCACCGGTCAGCCCGCCGTCCTTGAGGTTCGCTCCCTTGAGCGCCGCTCCCTCGAGGTTGGCGCCGTAGAGCCGCGCGCCCTCCAGGTTGGCGCCCCACAGCACGGTGTCGTTCAGATTGGCCAGCAGGAGCCCCGCGCCCCGGAGGCTGGCGCCTTCGAGGTCTGCGGTGTTCAGGTGCGCCTTGAACAGGTCGGCGCCCTCCAGGTTCGTCCCGCTGAGCATGGCTCGCTCCAGGTGGGCACCGGTGAGCGTCGCGCCGGCCAGCGCGGTGTAGGACAGGAACAGCGGCGCGTCGGTGTCCTGCTCGAGCCGCCGTCGCCCGAGCACCGTGAGCGCCGCCTGCACGTCGGTCGGGGGGCGCGATCGGGTCTCGCCGCCGTGACCGGCGGCCGCCGCTCCGGGACGGGCGCCGTTGCCGGCACGTCCGCTGCCCCGCGCGGGCCACGGCGCGTGCTCGCGGACGAACGCGGCCAGGATCTCGATGATCGGCGGGTGATGCTCCGGGGACTCGTGGGCCAGGCGCTCGAGCGAGTAGATGCCCCCGAGCCGCACGTCGAGCGCGGGATGCCCGAGCTGATCGACCGCGCGCATGAAACGCTCGATCAGGAGGCGTTCCTGGTTCTCATCGCGTCGTTCGCGCGCCGAGCTGCGCAGCAGGTAGATGGCCACGGCCCCGGCGAGCGCCCCCAGAATCAGCACGACGAGAGCCACCCGGACCCGGCTCAGCTCGTTCAGGCGGGCAGCGCCGGTCAGTCCCTTGGTCGAGACCAGCCAGGGCGGCGCGAAGCGGATGACCAGCGCGACGACGCCGGCCAGGGCGACCAGGGCCAAGATCAGCAGCAGCAATCGACCGAGCCGCGTCCTCCACCGTGACGAGCGCTTCATGGCTGGGCGGAACTATGGCCTATATCCGGCGCGCCGAAGTATGTGCATCAGCTCTTGCAGCACCCGCGAAGGCGCCGCAAAGTCCTCACATCCGGAGGCTCCGCGCTGGTTAAATCGCTCCGTGGACCGAGGGGCGACAGAGTCGGAGTACGCGGAGCTGATCGACAAGCTCGAGGCGGCCCAGGAAAGCGACGTGGTCGAGCAGGCGCTCGCCGCCGCGCAGCAGCATTTGAACATGGACGCCTCGTACATCACGACGATCGACGCCCGCAATCAGACCATCCACGCGATCGTCGGGGACGCCGATACGGCCGCGCGCTACACCGGGACGGTTTTCCCGGTCGAGCAGACCTATTGCATGCGGATGCTGAGCGGGGACATCCCCAACATCGTCCCGGACACGCGGGAGGAGCCGGCGATCAGCGGTCTCGCCGTGACGCAGGAGTTCCACGCCTATGTCGGCGTGCCGGTCCGGCTGTCCGACGGCCGAGTCCATGGCACGCTGTGCTGCGTGAGCCGCGAACCGCGCTCCGGGCTCGGATCCGAGGAGCTTCGCTTCATGCAGACCCTGGCCGGCATCGTGGCCACGCGCGTCGAGAAGGCCCGCGGCGACCTGGCTCGCCTGACCGAGCGCTTCCGGCCCGCGCGCCCCCCGGCCTGAAACACCTCCCTACGGCGCGGCGAGCAGCTACTCGAGCGAGGCGCCCTGCGCCTGGGCGGCCAGGAATGACTCGTTGCTGGTGTTCTCGAGTAGCCGGCGGACCAGATAGGCCATCCCGGCGACCAGGTCACCGATCGGGCAATACGTGCGCACGCGAAACCCGCGCGAGGCCAGCGCGTCCTGGAGCTGGTCGCCCAGCCCGCGGAGGACCTGAAGCTCGAGGTCGGAGTCCGCGCCCCCGCGGCTGCGGTTGTAGGCGATCGCGTGGGCCACCGAGCGCAGGTTGTGCGAGGCCACCGCGACCCGCACCGCGGGGCGGGCGTCCAGCAGCCCGCGGGTCAGCCTCTCGAAGTTGCGGTCGCACTCGGCCTTGACGTCGAACACCGGGGTCGGCCAGCCGTGCTGGCTGGCCTGGACCAGCTCGTGGTCCCAGTAGGCGCCCTTGACCAGGCGGACGGTGAGGGGCGGGGTCCGTCCCGACGATCGTGCCCACTCAAGGACGCGGTCGAGCTGCTCGGGGGAGTCGCGCAGGTAGGCCTGGAGCACCAGCCCAGCCGACGGTCCACGGGAGAACTCCTCCTCGGAGAGCAGCTCGAGCACGAGGTCGAGCACCGCCTCGCGCGAGTCGAGCGACTCCATGTCGATGTGGATGTGCGCCTCGAGCTCGCGCGCCCGGCGCAGCAGCGGGCGCAGGCGCTCGGCCGCGTCACGCCGGCCCCGCTCCGGGGCGTCGGGGCGCAGCAGCGGGGTGAGCGCCGAGATCTTCACCGATACGTTGGTGCGCGGGATCGGACCGCTGGTGTCGCGCTCGAGCACGTCGCGCGCCGGCCAGCCCGCCTCCACCCGGGCCAGATCGGCCAGCGCCTCGTCGCAACGCCCGGCGTAGCGGTCGGCCTCGGCCTGGGTGACCGTCGCCTCGCCGAGCAGGTCGACCGAGGTAGCCACGCCGTGGTTCCACAACTCGTGCAGGACGCCGAGGGCTGAGGCCGGCGTCTCGCCGACGATGAACCGGTGCGCCATGTGGCGCACGCCCGCGGCCGCGGCCGCGCCCACCGCCCGCCGCCCGGCTTTGTTGTCGGCCATGCGCATCGCCACCGCCAGGGGCGGCGGGGCGTCGGGCACCTCGCGCAGGAACTCCCGGAGGTGACGGGCCAGATCGTCGAGCGAGCGACACGCCGGCGTCACATCGACGAAGCGAAACAGCGCCGCCTTCAGCTCCCGATCGGCCGAGGCCAGGTCCATGGCGCGCTGATCGATCGCCCGCAGCGGATGGCGGGCGCTCGAGGGAAAGGCGGAGGACAGCTCGGCGCCGATCTCGCCGATCGCGCGCTCGATAGCGTCATCAATCGGAGCCTGATCGTGAGCGTCCATCAGGAGAGGATGTTCACGGCTCGGGAGACGACCAGCGCCACCGTGACCAGCGAGGCCACCGACTGGCCCGTCATCAACCACTTGGCAATCGGGGTCAGTGGCATCGTGTCGGTGGGGCTGAACGCGGTGGCGTTCGTGAACGAGAGGTAGAGATAGTCGACGAGCTGGGGTCGCCAGCCGGGGGGCGCGAACTGGGTCTTGTCCATCTGCACGAACATGAAGTCCGGAAACCCGCCCTCGTCGCACGCGCGGGCGACCGGGCCGCCGCGGTCGACCTCCCAATACCAGAGCGCGAACAGCAGCACGTTCGTGCACCACAGCACGATCCCGGACAGGATCAGGGCGTGGCCGTTCTCCTTGCCGCCGACCAGAAGGTGGTGGCAAAGCCGCACCAGCGAGACCATGTTGGCCGCGCTGACCAGGCCGATCATCCCGATCGCGACGTGCCGGCGAAGCCGAGAGTGGCGCACGCTCGGATGCGGGGAGGCGAGTACCAGGCCGACCAGCAGCGCGCCCTCGAGCGCCGGAAACAGCCAGCTCGGACCGATCGTGACGTCCTCGGAGAGCGAGAGCTGCAGCGCGATCGCGCAGGCCACGACGAGTTGGGGCTCCCAGAACGGCAACCATCGCTCGACCAGGCCCAGCAGGCCGTTCCGCGGTGGACGCGGCGTCTTCGGGAGCTCCTCGCTACGGTCCATGGTCGCGACCGGGATAGTGGCACGCAGCTGCAAGGGGAAGGAGCCGAGCTAACCATGCCCGAACAAAGTCTCATGCGACGAACGCCGATCCTGCCGGCGGCGGTGCTCCTCACGGTGGCCCTGCTGCTCGCCGGCTGCGGGAGCTCCGGCGGGACGTCCTCGACGTCATCCCAGGGCGCGGCACCCGCCTCCGCCGCGAGCACGCCGAGCACGAGCACGACGTCAACCTCGACGTCGAGCACGACCACGACCGCGCCCACGACGAGCACCGCGACAACCGCCGCGGTCTCCGGCACCCCGCCGTGCCGCGCGGCCGGGCTCTCGCTGTCGTTCCTCGGCCAGCAGGGCGGGATGGGCCACGGCGAGATCGGCTTTGCGCTGCGCAACACCAGCGCTCGCAGTTGCCGGACCTACGGGTACCCGGGCATCCTGTTCCTCGACCAGTACGGCGGTCCACTCCCGACCGTCCCGCATCACACGACCAATGACTTCTTCGGGTCCACGCCGGCGGCGCGGCTGGTGATCGCACCCGGGCACAGCGCGTCCTTCCGGCTCGACGTAGGGCACGGGGTGGCGACGCCGAATGGGTGCGCGACCGCCTATGCGCTCCAGGTGATCCCGCCCAACGACACCGTTACGCTTCGCACGGCGATCCCGAACGGCGCGTACGAATGCCGTGACGCCAACGTGTCCCCGCTGCGCGCGGGGACGTCCGCGTACCCGTAGCTCAGGTGTTGAGCGTGGGCAGCCACGCCGGCCCGTGCTCGAGCGCCCGTGTGATCTCCTCAGCGGGCACGGCGCGGGAGAAGTGGAAGCCCTGAGCCAGGCCGCAGCCGAGGCGACTGAGCTCGCGGACGTGCTCGGAGGTCTCGACGCCCTCGGCGACCACGTCCAGCGAAAGCGCGCGCGACATCGCGATGATCGTCTCGGTGATCGCGGTGTCGCGAGGCTCCGAGCCGAGGCCGTCGACGAACGAGCGATCGACCTTGAGCACGTCGAGCGGCAGGCGCGTCAGGTAGCTGAGCGACGAATAGCCGGTGCCGAAGTCATCCAGCACGAGCCTGACTCCGAGCGCCTTCAGGGCCCCCAGCACCTCGCCCAGTCCCTCGGCGTCGCGCACCATCACGGTCTCGGTGATCTCGAGGCTCAGGCAGGCCGGATCGAGCCCGGTGCTCCGCAGGATCGAGGCGACCACATCGGGCAGTGAGCGACGCGTCACCTGGACCGCCGACAGGTTCACCGACATCGTGAGCGGGGCCGAGTCGGGCCGGGCCGCGTACCACTCGGCGGCCTGGCGGCAGGCCCGCTCGAGCACCCACCGGCCGATCGGCTCGATCAGCCCGTTCTCCTCGGCGATCGGGATGAAATCCGAGGGCGGGATCTCACCGCGCTCGGGGTGGCGCCAGCGCACGAGCGCCTCGACCCCGACGAGCGAGAAGTTGCGCAGGGAGACCACGGGCTGGTACTCGAGCCGCAGCTCGCCCCGCTCGAGCGCGCGGCGCAGGTCGTTCTCAACCCGCAGTCGCTCGATCGCGCGGCCGCGCATGCCCTCGTCGAACACCTCGTAGCGGGCGCGCCCGCGGTCCTTGGCCCGGTACATCGCGGCGTCCGCGTCCCGGATCAGCTCGTCGGCCAGCTCGCCGCCGCGGGCCAGCGCGATCCCGATGCTCGTGGTCACGAAGTGCTCGGAGCCGGAAAGCACGAACGGCCGGGCGAAGATCGCCGCGATCCGCTCGGCCGTCTCGATCGCGTCGCGCTCGGAGGAGATGTCCTCGAGCAGGATCCCGAACTCATCCCCACCGAACCGGGCGACCGTGTCGCTTAAGCGCAGAGCCTGCTTGAGGCGCGGCGCGGCCGCGGTCAGAAGCTCGTCGCCCACGTGGTGGCCGAGGCTGTCGTTGACCAGCTTGAAGTGGTCGAGGTCCAGAAACAGGATCGCGCACAGTGCCTCCGAGCGTCCGAGGCGGGCCAGCGCATGCTCGAGGCGGTCGACGAACAGGACGCGGTTGGGCAGGCCGGTCAGGGGGTCGTGCACGGCGCGCTCGCGGATGGCGTCCTCGATCGCCTGGCGCTCGAGCGCGTCAGCCAGCACGTTGGCCAGCGCCTGGAGGTAGTCGACGTCGCCGGGCGCGAACGCCCGCGGCGTCATCGACTGGACGATCAGCACGCCGAAGGGCTCGCGCGAGCGCCCCTCGATCTTGACCGACAGCCCGGCCCCGGTCCGCCGCTCGCCGTAGCGCGGCTGGGCAAAGCGCGTCTCCGCGTCCCAATCCTCGACCACCACCGGGGCGCCGGTCATCAGCGTGTAGCCGGCCTGTGAGCCCTCGGCGGCGGGATAGCGCAGGTTGCCGAACTCCGACGCCGGCCACCCGAGCCCCGAGCGCAGGACCAGCTCGGTCTCGGCCGGGAGGAGCTCCCACACCGCCGCCAGCTCGACTCCGAGGAGCTCTGCCGCGCTCCGGACCGCCTCGTGCATCAGCTCCTCGGTGCTCGCGCCCTCGAGCGCGTGCTCGCCGAGCACCGCGACGGCCGCCTGCTGCGCGGCCCGCCGTTCGAGCTCGGCCTCGACCTGCTTTCGCTCGGTGACGTCCGACAGGACGCCGTGCCAGCGCAGCTCACCGGCCTCGTCGCGGACGATCACCGAGTCGTCGCGGATCCACACGACGCGTCCGTCGCGATGGAGCATGCGGTACTCGAGCGCCGCCCCGTCACATGCGTCCGCGGCCAGTCGGGCTTCGCGGGTGAGCACCCATTCGCGATCGTCGGGGTGCAGCCGCGCGGCCCACAGATCGGGGTCCGCGCACCACTGCGCCGGTGTGTAGCCAAGGATGTGCTCGATCTGCGGGCTCGCGTAATACCAAAGGCCGTCCTCGCCGGGATCGGCCACGTAGACGATCGCCGGGACGCGCTCGAGCAGCTCCGAATAGCCGTCGCCAGCCATCCCGCCCGACGTAGATTCGCCCTGCCCCGCGCCGGGCAGGCCAGCGCTGTCGTAATCCCCGACCATGTCCCCTGCTAATCGGCAGAACCGGCCTCGGTCCGTACCCTGATTGGACGAGGATTGTCTGCGTTGTTACACCGCGACGGCCTCGAATCGCGAGACGCCGTCAGCCTCGCGCTCGACCGCCTGACCCGCCTCGGCCAGGAGATCGAGGTGTCCGAGCACCTCCGACAGGGTCAGGTAGGCCTGGGTGACGGCCACGTTGCCCCACATGCGCAGGGCGATCTCGTAGGCGCTCAAGGCCTCCCCGTCGAGGATCTGGAGCACCCGGGCGGCCCGCCGGCGATGCATGCGCAGGCGCTCGTCGATCAGCTCGACGTGCTCGAGGACCGGGTCGCCGTGCCCCGGCATGATCAGCCGGGCCGGCAGCTCGCGGGTTGCCCGAAGCGAGTCGATGTACTGCAGGAGCGCCCGGGGGCGCGGCTCGACCGGTCCTGAGAGCGGCCGCGAGATCAGCGGGTTTGAGGAGATCGACGCGAGCAGGTGGTCGCCGGCGATCAGGATCTCCCGCTCCTCATCCCACAGGATGGTGTCCGACGGGCTGTGCCCGGGACGGTGGAAGATCCGCAGCGTCCGGTCGCGCAGCTTGAGGGTCTCGCCGTCGCGCAGCGCGACGGTCACCCGCCCGCTCGACCCGAAGGCGCGAAACGCCGCGGCCAGCTCGCCGAGCACGGTGGCCAGGTCCTCGGGGACACCGTGCCGGCGCATGACCGCCTGGGCGAACTCGTCGTCGGTGGTGGCGCTGCGCGAGAAGCTCTCCAGATAGGGCACGAGCAGGTCGAGCGCCGCGACCTCGGCGCCCGAGCGGCGAGCCAGGATCTCGAGCAGGCCGAGATGATCCATGTGCTGGTGGGTGAGCACGATCAGCTCGAGGTCCTCGATCCGCCGGCCGTGGACCGCGAGCGCCTGCTCCAGATCGTCCAAAGACTTGCCGGAGTTCGGTCCGGTGTCGATCAGGGTGAGCGGCTCGTCCTCGATCAGGTAGCAGTTCACCCGACCGACCAGGAAAGGCGTGGGCACGGCGATCCGGTGGATGCCCGCCCGCTGCGCCAGGGCCAGCGCGTCCTCGGCGCTGGTGGCGCGGCGATCCGGCGTGGTCACGAACGGATCACGGCCAGCACCTCGTCGCGCCGGCGCTCCATGTCCTCGCGCGAGCGCAGCGACTCCAGGCACAGGCGCAGCAGCGGCTCGGTGTTGGACGGGCGCACGTTGAAGTGCCAGTCGTCGTACTCGACCGAGAGGCCGTCCAGGCTGTACTGGTGCCCGTCCTCGTACTTGGAGGCCAGCTCCTCGATCTTGGCCTCGCCGTCGGAGACCTCGGAATTGATCTCGCCCGAAATGAAGTACTTCGAGCGGTACGGCTCGAGCAGCTCGGAGATCCGCCGGCCGCGGTTCGAGAGGAGCTCGAGGATGAGCAGGGCCGGAATCGTCCCTGAGTCGGCGCAGTAGAAGTCGTGGAAGTAGTAGTGGCCGGAGACCTCGCCGCCAAACACGGCGTTCTCCTCGCGCATCCGGGTCTTGAAGAAGGCATGGCCGACCCGGTTCATGAGCGCCTTTCCGCCCGCCTTCTCCGCGACGTCCTTGACCGCCCAGCTCGCCCGGACGTCGTAGAGAATCGTGGCGCCCGGGTTCTTCTCGAACATCGACTCGGCGAGCAGTGCGGTCAGGAAGTCGCCGTCGACGAACGTGCCCTGATCGTCGATGAAGAAGCAGCGATCGGCGTCGCCGTCCCAGGCGATCCCCAGGTCGGCCTTCTGGCGGACCACCTCGCGCATGATGAACTCGCGGTTCTCCTCGAGCAGCGGGTTGGGCTCGTGGTCGGGGAAGCGGCCGTCGGGCTCGAAGTAGGTCTCGACCAGGTCGAGCCCGAGCCGGTGAAGCAGCGGACCGACCATCGGGCCGGCCATGCCGTTCCCGCCGTCGACCACGACCCGCATCGGCTTCACCGCCGCGGGGTCGATGAACTTCAGCACCGCCTCCTGGAACTCCTCGTAGAGCTGGACGGACTCGGTGGCGCCCCCGCCCGGAGCGCTGCCCAGCCCTTCGTCGATCTTGGCGCGCACCTCGCCGATTCCGGCGTCCCCGGACAAGGCGATGGCCCCCCGCCTGACCATCTTGGCGCCGGTGTAGCGCTGGGGATTGTGCGACGCGGTGCACATCAGCCCACCGTCCAGATCGCGCGAGCCGACCAGGAAATAGAGCATCTCGGTCCCGACCTCGCCGGCGTCGAGGACGGTGGCGCCCTCGGAGCACATGCCTTTGCAGTAGGCCTCGGCGAGCTCCGGCGCGGTCAGCCGCATGTCGCGGCCGAGCCCCAGGCGCAGCTCGGCGGTCGGCTTGTCCTCGAGCTCGCCGATCACGCGGGCGAACGCCCTCCCGATCTGCTCGGCCAGGTCGGCGTCGATGTCCGAGCCGTAGAGCCCCCGGATGTCGTAGGCCTTGAAGATGCCCGGATTGGCCACGCTCATCGTCCGCGGATCCTACCCCGGGCGATAATGCCGAACCCGTGCCGACGCCCAAGCCCACCGTCGTGATCCTGTGCGGCGGGCGCGGTACGCGCCTGCAGGAGCACTCGGCGGCGCTGCCCAAGCCGCTGATCGAGGTCGGGGGGCGGCCGATCGTGTGGCACGTGATCGGCATGTACCTGGCCCACGGCTTCCGCGAGTTCCTGCTCCTGACCGGATACCGGGCCGCCCAGGTGGAGGCGTTCGTCGACGGCGAGTCCTGGCCCGCCGGCGTTCAGATCGCCTGCCTGGACACCGGCACCGACACCCCGACCGGTGAGCGTCTGCGCCGGGCCGCGCCCGTGCTGGCCGCGCAGGAGCGCTTCTGCCTGGCCTACGCCGACGGCGTGGCCGACATCGATCTGACCGCGCTTCTGGAGCACCACCGCGGGCATGGCGCCGCCGCCACGATGGCCGTCGTCCAGCCCCGGCTCCCGTTCGGGGTGGCCCGTCTGAACGGGGATGGCACCGTGCGGGGGTTCACCGAGAAGCCCCGCTCAGAGTTGTGGGTCAACGCCGGGTTCTTCTGCTTCGAGCGCACGGCGCTGGCGCTCGTCGAGCCCGGGACCGTGCTCGAGCGCGAGCCGCTCGAGCGCCTGGCCGCGGCCGGACAACTCCAGGCCTACCGCCACCAGGGGTTCTGGGAGTGCATGGACACCTACAAGGACTGGATCACGCTCAACCACCTGTGGTCCGGCGGGCAGGCCCCGTGGGTCCTACACTGAAAACCCATGTCCGGCCACTCCAAATGGGCTTCGATCAAGCACAAGAAGGCCGTCGTCGACGCGCGCCGCGGTCAGCATTTCACCAAGCTGGCCCGCGCGATCCAGATCGCCGCGCGTGAGGGCGGCGGCGATCCAACCGGGAACTCGGCTCTCGCCCTGGCCGTCCAGAAGGCCCGCGACGCGTCGATGCCCAAGGACAACATCGAGCGCGCGATCGCCAAGGGAACCGGCGAGGGATCGGACGCCGATCAGATCGAGACCGTGCTCTACGAGGGCTACGGGCCGGGCGGCGTGGCGCTGCTCATCGAGGCGCTGACCGACAATCGCAACCGGACGGGCGCCGAGATGCGCCACCTGCTGGGCAAGCACGGTGGCAACCTGGGCGAGCCCGGGTCGGTGTCCTACCTGTTCGACAAGCGCGGCGTGATCGTGGTGGACGCCAATCGCTACGGGGAAGACGACCTGATGCCGGCGATCGACGCGGGCGCCGAGGACATCGCGCTCGACGAGGACGTCTACGAGGTGATCACCGAGCCGTCGGACCTGGCCGCCGCGCGCGAGGCGCTCGTGCAGGCCGGGGTCGAGATCGAGAGCGCCGACCTCACCCAGCGGCCGCGGGCGCGGGTGCCGGTCGACGAGGGCGATGCCGGTAAGCTGATCAAGCTGATCGACGCCCTCGAAGAGAACGACGACGTCAACGCCGTGCACGCCAACTTCGATGTCGACGCCGCCGTGCTCGAGCGCGTCGCGCAATGACACGCATTTGACGCCCGGCCGCTAGCCTCGTCCGCTCCGATGCGAATCCGAACGTCTCTCTTGTCCCTCCTCGCGCTGGCCGCGGCCGCGCTGGCCGGGTGCGGCGGCTCCTCGAAGGCCGGCGGGATTCAGCTGGCCCCCCAGGGCGGCGCCACCCAGACCGCCATCGCCACGACGCCGAAGCCTCCGCCGGCGCTGGCCAAGAAGCCCGTGGTCAGCGTGCCCAAGGGCGCGGCGCCGAGCAAGCTGGTGACCAAGGACCTGGTCGTCGGGACCGGCCAGACGGTCAAGGCGGGCCAGACGGTGACGGTCAACTACGTCGGGGTGCTCTACAAGAACGGCAAGGAGTTCGACTCCTCCTGGAGCCGCAACCAGCCCGCGACGTTCCCGCTGACCAGCGGCGGGGTGATCCCAGGATGGGTGCAGGGCATCCCGGGGATGAAGATCGGCGGCCGCCGGGAGCTGATCATCCCGGCCAGCCTCGCTTACGGCTCCAAGGGCAGCGGCACGACGATCCCGCCTAACTCGCCGCTTGTTTTCGTCGTCGATCTGCTTTCGATTTCTTCTTAGGCGTCTCGGGCTTCTTGGCCCGTTTCGGGCCATCCTCGGCCGGCGCTTCCTCGCGGCGCCGGGCCCGGTAGAGGGGAACCGCGTCGGACATGCCCTTGAGCTTGTGCTTGCGGGCGAACGACCAGTCGAAGTCCTCGGGGGCGGCCTCGCGCACCTCCTCGGTGCACAGCACGCTGCCGGCGCGGGCCGCCCCGGTCACCCGGCTGGCCAGGTTGACCGCGTGGCCGTAGAAGTCGCCGGCGCGCTGAAGGGCAGTGCCCGTGGCGACGCCGGCCCGGAGGCTCGGCAGCTCCGCCGCGTCCACCGCCTCGAGCAGTGACAGGGCCACCGACACCAACGGCGCGGGCTCGGGGCTGACGAACATCGCCGCGTCGCCGATCGTCTTGACCAGGCGGACGGGCGGCTCGGTGACGTCGTTGGCGAGCTCGGCCAGCCGGCTGGCCACGCTGCCGAGCTCCTGCGCCTCGATCTGCGCCCCGAGGCGCGTGAAGCCCACCAGGTCGACGAAGCACACGGTGATCTCCTGAGCCCCGCCCGCCTCGCCGGATTCGCGCTCGGCCTGGCTCAGCATCCCGCGGCGGACCGCCGCGGCCAGGTGCTGCTTGTAGGCGGCCACCAGCACGGGGTCGATCGCCGGGATCAGCTGCTCGGCCACCGAGGCGAAGCGCTGCGCGACCTCGTCCTCGCTGTCGCCGGGCTCGAGGAAGGCGTCGACGAACGCCGCGGCGGTGGTGGCGGCCAGGCGAGCCATGCCTTCGCCGAGCACCCGGGTGATCTCGGCGATCGCCGGCTCGCCTAGCCCGACCTCGAGGAACATCCGGGTCGACTCGGCCGCCTTGACTTCCTCTTCGCCGAACACCCGGGCCTCGGGTGAGGCTTCGGGCAGGCCGAGCAGCCGCCTGATCCTCAGCATCTGGGTGGCGGTGAGGCCGGTCTGCTCCTCGAGCTCGCGGGCGCTGTAGCGGCCGCCGAGCACGCGGTCGACCAGCAGCAGCGCGAGCCGGTCCTCGGCGACCGCCCGCTTGAGCTCGTCGATGCCGTAGCCCTCGTCGATTAGTCGCGTAAGCAGGCGCTCGCGGGAGGAGCGATCCTCGCCCTCCAGGCCGTCGAGCAAGCCGGCGCCGGCGAAATCCACGCGGGGATGGTTGCGCAAACGCGCGGGGTCCGTCGATGGTCCGGGCGATCGGCTAGCATCGAGCCTCCTCGTGGGTGCCCTTCCAGCCGGCGCGCGTCAGTGTCGCTGGTGGGCCCGCTCGGACGGGCGGGCGGGGAGCCCTTCAAACTCAGAGTCAGTCACATGCTTTCCATCTTGATGCCCGTCTACAACGAGCGCGAGCGCGTCGAGCGTGCCATCGCGGAGGTGCTCGACACGCCCCTGCCGACCGACTTCGAGCTGATCGTGGTCGACGACGGGTCCACCGACGGCACGCGGGAGATCCTCAAGGATCTGATTCCGTCCCTCCCGCCCGGCCGGGTCCGGCTGTTCCAGCACCCCGAGAACCGCGGCAAGGGCGCCGCCGTGCAGACCGCGCTCGCGGAGGCGCGGGGCGAGTTCGCGGCGATCTTCGACGCCGACCTCGAGTACGACCCGACCGACCTCGGGCTGCTGATGCCCCCGCTTCTCGATGGCCGTACGAACGCGTGCTTCGGAGTGCGGGCATTCGACGGGTACACGAGCCACTCGTTCCTGTTCGTGCTGGGGAACAAGGGCGTGACGTTCGCATGCAACGTCCTGTTCAACGTGTACCTGCACGACATCATGACCTGCCACAAGATGATCCGCACCGACGTGTTCCGCAGCCTGCCGCTGCGCTCGCCCGGGTTCGCCATCGAACCTGAGATCACCGCGCGGCTCGTCCAGCACGGCGAGCGGATCTTCGAGGTGCCTGTGCACTACCGGGCGCGCGCCACCGATGAGGGCAAGAAGCTGACCGCGGTTGATGGCTTCCGGGTGCTCGGCACGCTGCTGCGCTGCCGGTTCTCGGACGCATCCCGGCGCTGAGCGGTGAGTGCCACCCAGACACCCGCTCCGTCTGCGGCGCCTGACCGGGCGGCCGGGCAGTCCGGGAGGGACGACTGGCGTGAGCTGCTGCAGCGGTATCCGTTCGTGTCGGCCACGGTCGCGTGCGTGGTGCTGGCGGCGCTGTCAGCCGCGCTGCTGCCGACGGTGGCGTCGTATGACCCCTGGGCGTGGATCTCGTGGGGGCGGGAGGTCGTCGACCCGCATTTGAGCTTCGCGATCAGCGGCGGCCCGTCGTGGAAGCCGCTGCCGGTGCTGTTCACCACCGCGTTCGCGCTGTTCGGCAGCACCGCGGCGCCCACGCTGTGGGTGATCACCGCTCGCGCCGGCGGGCTGCTCGCGCTGTTCGCCGCCTACCGGCTGGGCGCGCGGCTGGTCGGCTCGCACTCGCCGCGCTGGGCGGCGGTGACCGCGGGGGTGCTGGCAGCGGCCGGGGTGGTTGTCACCCAGGAGTGGTTCTACGAGATGTTCCGCGGGACCTCGGAGCCGATGCTGATCGCCTGCGCGCTCTGGGCGATCGACCGCCATCTCGAGCGGCGCTACGGCTGGGCGTTCGTGCTCGGCGTGGCCACCTCGCTGATTCGCCCGGAGGCCTGGCCGCTGATCATCCTCTACGCGGCCTGGCTGTGGTGGCGGTCGGCGTCGACGCGGACGCGGGCGTTGATCGTGCTCGGGTTGTTGGCGATCCCGTTCTTCTGGTTCGTGCCGCCCTGGATCGGCTCGGGTCAGCCTTTCCTGGCCGCGGTGCACGCCGAGGAATACAACGGCCAGCTCGGATCGGATCCGTTCCTGACCGTGCTCGGACGGGGGCTCGACGTGCAGACGATCCCCATCCTGATCCTCGGCGCGGTGGCGGTGACGGTCGCCTGGCTGCGCCGCCCGCGCGACTGGCTGACCCTGGCCCTGGGGGCCGGCGCGCTCGTGTGGTGGGTGGTCGTGGTCGGGATGACCCTCGACGGCTATCCCGGGTTGGAGCGTTTCTATCTGCCGGCCGCCGGGGTGACCGCCGTGCTGGCCGGGGTGGGCATCGTGCGCCTCGCCGAGCTGGCCGCTCGGGGGCGCGGGCTCGTCGCCGCCGGTGTGATCGTGGCCCTGGTCGCGCTGACCATTCCGTTCACCGGCGGCCGGCTGGGCCAGGCCCGCGCCCAGGAGCGGATCGCCGCGCAGGCGGTCACGCGGCTTGACCAGATGAAGGCCGCGGTCGCCGCGGTCGGCGGTCACAGCCGGGTGTTCCCGTGCAAGTCGAGCTTCGCCGCGGTCAACCATGGGGTGCAGACCGCGCTGGCCTGGCAGCTCCACGTAACGCTCGGGCGCGTGGGCACCTCGATGCGCCACCAGGGCGTGATGTTCGTCGGGCCGCACGACACGATCGACGGGATCGCCGCGCCGGTCAAGGCCGATCTGACCAGCCGCCAGCTGCTCGCCAGGGTCGGCGTGTGGCGGGTCTACCGGGTGACCAGGCCCGGCTCGGATACGCGCTGCGTGGGTTCGTAGCGGGCTGCGGCGCTACGGTGCGCGGATGGCCGACGCCGACCCGCCCCAGCCGCCGCCCTCGTTTCTCGAGTCGATTCGCTGCTCGTTCTGCGGTAAGCGCGCCTCCGAGGTGGACCGGATCATCGCCGGACCCACGCCGGCGGTGGCGATCTGCAGCGAATGCGTCGGGCTGTGCGCCGAGATCATCGCCGAGGAGGAGGAGGGCGGGGACCCGCCGGTGAATCCGGCCGCGTAGGCGCCTCGGGCGACCCTGGCCGCGAGATCGGCCCGGCGCCTCGGGGAGGCGTCCGGGCGGCTACGGAGAATGGTGTCCGAGATGATCGTCCTCGGCATCGATCCGGGCACCGCGAGCACCGGCTACGGCGTGGTGCAGAGCGCGGGCTCGCGGCTGCACGCCCTGTCCGCCGGGGTGATCGAAACCAACGCCGGTGTTCCGCTCGAGCGCCGGCTGGCCGAGATCCACGGACACGTGGGGGACCTGCTCGACCGCTTCCGGCCCGCCGCGGTGGCCATCGAGGAGCTCTACTTCGGGGCCAATGTGCGCACCGCGTTCGCGGTGGGCCAGGCCCGTGGCGTGGTGCTGCTGGCGGCCGGAGAGCGCGCCGTGCCCTCGCGCTCTTACACCCCGCAGCAGGTCAAGGACGCCGTGTGCGGGCACGGGCGAGCCGGCAAGGACCAGGTCGGGCGGATGGTCGCCCGGCTCCTCGGGCTGAGCGCCGTGCCTTCGCCGGACCATGCCGCCGACGCGCTGGCCGTGGCCATCTGCGATCTCAATCGCGCGCCCCTGGAGCGGGCGCTCGTCGGGGCGGGGCCTGCCGCATGATCGCGCTGGTCTCCGGCACGGTCGCGGTCCGCCGCGGCGATTACGTGGTCGTCGACTGCGGCGGGGTGGGCTATCGCCTCTCGGTGTCGGCCGAGACGCTCAGGCACGTTCCGGCGGTGGGCAAGCAGGTGCTCCTGCACAGCCACATGGTCGTGCGCGACGACGCCCTGCTTCTCTACGGCTTCGCCACCGAGGAGGAGCGCGAGCTGTTCCTGATGCTGATCGCGGTGCAGTCGGTCGGGCCCAAGGTCGCGCTGGCGGTCCTCTCGGGCGGCCCCCCGCGGGAGCTGCTCAAAGCCCTGGCGGCCGGCGACACCGCCCGTCTCCAGACCGCTCCCGGGGTGGGAAAGCGGACCGCCGAGCGGATCATCGTCGAACTGCGCGAGAAGGTCGGCGCCACCGCGCCGATCCCCGTGGCCATCGCGGCGGGGGCCGGCGCGTCCGACGATCCGCGGACCCTGGCCCGGGACGGCCTGCTCGGGCTCGGCTACACGGCGCTCGAGGTCGACGAGCTGCTCGACGGCGCCGAGGGCGAGCGGGCCGAGGACCTGATCGCCCACGCACTGAGGATGGCCCGCCGATGAGCCCGGTTCGCGAGGCCTGTCCATGAGCCCGGTTCGCGAGATCCATGACGATCGGCACCCGCGGATCCAGGATCCCGAGCTGCTCCCGGACGACGACCTCGACCGCTCGCTGCGCCCCCGCCGGCTCGAGGACTTCGTCGGGCAGGAGGCGATCAAGGACCAGCTCACGGTGGCGGTCGCCGCGGCGGCCAGCCGCGGCGAGGCGCTTGACCACGTGCTGCTGTCTGGCCCGCCGGGTCTGGGGAAGACGTCGCTGGCCCAGATCCTGGCCGCCGAGCTCGGGGTGCCGTTCGTCCAGACGGCCGGTCCGGCGCTCGAGCGCAAGGGCGACGTGGCCGCCTTCCTGACCGCCCTCGAACCCCGCGCGGTGTTCTTCGTGGACGAGATCCACCGCCTCCCGCGGGCGCTCGAGGAGACCTTCTATCCCGCCATGGAGGACGGCACCCTGCCGATCACCGTGGGGCAGGGGGCCGGCGCCAAGGTAGTCACGCTCCCGCTGCCGCCCTTCACGCTGATCGGCGCGACCACGCGCGCGGGGCTGATCACCACCCCGCTGCGCGATCGGTTCGGGATCCAGCAGCGCCTGGAGCACTACGGGCTCGAGGATCTGGCCACGATCGTCCGACGCTCGGCCCGGCTGCTCGAGGTGGCGATCGAGGACGCCGGCGCCCGCGCCATCGCCGAGCGCAGCCGCGGCACGCCGCGCGTGGCCAATCGCCTGCTCAAACGCGTCCGCGACTACGCCGAGGTGCGCGGCAGCGGCGTGGTCACCGGTCAGGTCGCGATGTCGGCCCTCGACCTGCTCCAGGTCGACCACGCCGGGCTCGACCGCCTGGACCGGGAGATCCTCCGCGCCATCTGCGAGAAGTTCGGCGGCGGGCCGGTCGGTCTCTCCACGCTGGCGGTCGCGGTGGGCGAGGAGCAGGACACGATCGAGGACGTCTACGAGCCGTATCTGCTCCAGCGCGGGCTGATCGAGCGCACTCCTCGGGGGCGGGCGGCGACCAAGCACGCCTTCCTCCACCTCGGGTTGGAGCCGCCGGGACCGCTGTCGCTGCTCTGACCCTGCCCCCACCCCTCGCGGGCTCCCTTAAGTGTTGATGAAGAGCCCGGGGAGCGCCCGGGTGCCTACGGCTATCCTCAGGGCGCCCGGGTGGGCGCACCTATGAGTCACGAGCACTACTTCATCTGCCCGCACTGCGGCAACCGGTCGATGGGCATCGACCGCAACGCCGGCTTTCGCAATGAGGCCCGCGGCTGCGAGAAATGCGGCTTCGCCTATCTATATGAGCTGCTCGACGACTACTACCCCGCCCCCAACGCGGCGTTCTTCGCCTGCGACGGCGACGGGCGGATCATCGACTGCGGTCGTGGCTCGTTCGAGCTCACCGGGCTGAAGACCGAACAGGTGATCGGGCGTCCGGTGGGCGAGGTGCTCGGGTTGCGCTTCGAAGACGGGACCGATCACGTGCACACCGCCCTCGAATGGGAGGTGCGCGTGAAGGGCAAGCCGGTGGAGGTGAACGCCGAGCGCGATCTTCCCGCTCGGGCCGTGGCCGACATCTTCCCCGCCTACGACGACGAGGAGGGCGGGGTGCTGGTCGTGCTCACGCCAACCAACCACCGGTGAGCGCCGATCCGAGCCAGCGACACACCGCCGTCCGCTACCTCTAGCATCCAGCGAGAGCGATGACCGATCGTCAGCGCAACGGCTTCATCCTGCTCCTGGTCCTGGGGCTGGTCCTCGGCTCACTGGTCGTGATCGCCGGAATCCCCGGCACGTCGGTGAAGTCCAAGAAAACCGTCCTCGGCCTCGACCTGAAGGGCGGCGTCGAGCTGGTCTACCAGGGCCTGCCGAGCCCCCAGACGCCCCATGTCACCGCCGACGCCCTCCAGCGCGCGGTCGACATCATGCGCAGCCGCGTCGACTCGCTGGGCGTCTCCGAGCCCCAGATCCAGACCTCGAGTGGCAACCAGATCACGGTCGGCCTCCCGAACGTCAGCGACACCGCCCGGGCCGAAAGCGAGGTGGGCACGACCGCCCAGCTCGCCTTCTACGACTGGGAGGCCAATGCTCTGACGCCGGACGGCAAGATCGTGGCCAACCAGCTCCAGGCCCAGGATCAGAACGCGATCACGATCAGCCAGGGCGCGACCACGTCCTCGGCGCCCGGCAATCCGGGCTCGGGCAGCCTGGGCCTCTACCAGGCGGTGCAGCTCGCCGCCAAGCAGAAGGGCTGGGCCAGCTCGGCGAACTCGCGGCTCGGTCCGCAGTACTGGATGTTCGGAGCGCCGGGGAGCGCGGCGTGCGCCACCGCAGCGCGTGACCAGGGGACGGTGCCGGTGGCCGGCCAGCACTGCCTGCTGGCCGGACAGGAGCAGAGCCTCGAGTCCCTCAAGTCGGATCTGCCCAACGGGGTGAGCGCGTCCGAGGGCCAGATCATCACGATCCCCCGCGGCTGGGTGGTCCTGCAGGCGATTCCCGCGAGCTTCGCCCATCCGGTGCCACTCGGCTCGCCGAGCGCGCAGTTCTACGTGCTCAAGGACAACATCGCGCTGCGCGGGTCGGACATCACCAATCCGCAGCAGAGCACGGACTCCAACACCGGCGAGCCCAACGTGACGTTCGGCTTCAGCTCGAAGGGCAAGACCGCGTTCCAGAACGTGACCGCGGCGATCGCCCGCCGGGGCAGCCTGGTCAGCGGTCTCGGCCAGTCGCTCAACCAGCACTTCGCGGTGGCGCTCGACAACGAGCTCATCACGGTTCCCTACATCGACTACAAGCAGTACCCGGACGGGATCAACGGCGACAACGGCGCCGACATCAGCGGCAGCTTCACGATCACCTCGGCCGAGGATCTGGCCAACGAGCTGCGCCTGGGTGCGCTGCCGATCAACCTCAAGCTGATCTCGGAGTCCCAGGTGTCGGCCACGCTCGGCAAGCAGGCGCTGCACTCGGGCCTGATCGCGGGCATGGTCGGACTGCTCGTGGTCGCGATCTTCCTGATCGCCTACTACCGCGTGCTCGGGGTGATCGCGGTGGCCGGCCTGGCCGTCTACGGCATCTACTTCTACGCGCTGATCAAGCTGATTCCGATCACCCTGACGCTGCCGGGCATCGCCGGTCTGATCCTGACCATCGGCGTTGCCGCCGACGCCAACGTGGTGATCTTCGAGCGGGTCAAGGAGGAGATCCGCGGCGGGCGCTCGATCCGCCAGGGCATCGTCACCGGCTACCGCAAGGGCCTGACCGCGATCATCGACGCGAACGTGGTCACGATCATGACCGCGTTCATCCTGTTCGTGCTCGCCACCTCCGACGTGCAGGGCTTTGCCTTCACGCTCGGCATCGGCACGTTCGTCTCGCTGTTCACGGCGGTCATGGCCACCCAGGCGATCCTCACCACGATGGGCAGCTCGCGGCTAATCCACCGCCCGTCGGCGCTCGGGGCAGGGGGGGAGAAGCGGGTGTGGCGCTTCGACTTCATGGGCGCCTCCCGGTACTTCTTCTCGATGTCCGGCGTGATCCTGGCCGTCGGGGCGCTGGCCATCGGCGGCCGAGGCCTGAACCTGGGGATCGACTTCACGTCGGGCACCCGCGTCACGGTCGGGCTCGAGCATGCCGCCACCCAGCAGCAAGTCTCCTCGGTGATGAACTCGCTCGGCGTGACGGACTCCACCGTGCAGAAGATCACCGGCGACAAGTCGCTCGGGACAAACGCGTACCAGATCTCGTTCAAGACGGCGCCGCACGGCGGTCGCGCGGCGATCCAGAACTCGCTGCAGGCGAAGTTCGGGATCGCCGACAACGAGAAGGCATTCAACTACACCTCGGTCGGTCCGACCTTCGGCAAGACCGTGGCCAACAGCGCGGTGGTCGCGATCATCGCCTCGCTGCTGGTGATCTCGGCCTACGTGGCCCTGCGCTTTGAGTGGAAGTTCGCGATCCCGGTGATGATCGCGCTCGCGCACGACCTGCTGATCACCAGCGGCGTCTACGCGCTGACCGGGCGCCAGGTGACCACCGCGACCGTGGCCGCGCTGCTGACCATCCTCGGCTACTCGATGTACGACACGATCATCGTCTTCGACCGAGTCAGGGAGAACATCCCGCGCATGCCGCGCGCGGCGTTCTCGCAGATCGTCAACCGCTCGATGTCCGAGGTGCTGACCCGGTCGATTGCCACCACGGCGTGCACGCTGATGCCGATCGTGGCGCTGCTCCTGTTCGGCGGCACCGCGGGGTCCACCGAGCTCACCGACTTCGCCTTCGCGCTGCTCATCGGCGTGGCCTCGGGTGCGTATTCGTCGATCTTCATCGCCTCCCCGGTGCTCACGCACTGGAAGGAGCGCGAGAGTCAATACCGCCACCGCCGCGAGCGGATCGAGTCCGACCTCGGGTACGTGCCCGCCTACGCGGCGGTCGGCGGCGACGTCGAACCCGCCGCCAGGCGCCGCCGGCGCGCCGGTCGGCTGACCACCCCGGACGCCGAGAACGTCTCGGCTGCCGAGTTCGAGCAGATGAAGCAAGACATCGCCGACGAGCAGCCGGGGCCGACCCGCCGCACCTCCACGCTGACCAAGCGGCTGTCCCACACCCGCTCGACCGACGGCCCCGCGCCGCGGACTCAGAAGCCGCGGGCCAAGCCGGCGCCCGCCCGGCGGACCGAGCCGGATGCCGGCGCGGCTCCGAAGCCCGTCGACGGCGCCGACGGGGCTGGCAACGGCGCCCCCCGCGTGGACGGTGAGACGCAGGCTCCTGGCGAGGTGCGCCCCGCGCCCGACATCGCCGAGAACGAGGGCGTGGCGCCGACCCAGAAGCGCCCGGCCAAGCCGAGGCAGCCGCGAAACCGTCGCCACGGGAGGCGGCGCTGATGGCGACCTGCCGCGTTCGTCCCCGCCACGGGAGGCGTCGCTGATGGGCATGCTCGCCTGGGCCATGATGGGCCTCGCCCTCTGGCACTTCACGATCTGGCTTCCCGATCGCTTCTGGGGCGGCATCGTCGGCGCGCTGATCGGCGCGCTGATCGGCTCGGCGCTGTTCGGTTGGCTCGTCAACGGCTTCGCCATCCCGGGGCGCCACGCCACCGATCTGGGCACGGCGATCGAGGCGATCCCGGGCACGCTGATCGGGCTGGCCATCGTGTGGTTCGAGGGCGTGCGGCGCGAGCGCGCCGCTGCTGCGGCCGCCGAGCCCGGCCTGGCCTGAGGCCCCGCGCGCGTTCCCCCGGCGGCTCCGGCCGTTCGTTAACCCGCCCCGCCGGCCAGACCTAGCACGGCCAGACCTTGCGCGGCCAGACCTCGCGCGGCCAGACCTCGCGCGACGGTGCAAAACGTGCCAAATCGCGCGGCGCTCCGGCTCCATGACCACATAAGCGCCTCCACGACGCTTATCTGCGCATTGGCGGGGCCCGAGGGCGGACTTTGGCACGTTTTGCACCCCGCCCGGCCCGCACGCCGCGCCCGGGCGGAGCGCCCGTGACCGCTCGCGAACGGCCTGTCATCAGGCGATTCCGTCGGGAGCGGCCCATACCCTGCCCGCGATGGCCGAGGCAGCCCTTCTCCGCTCCACACCGCTCGAGCTCGTTCCCACCGGCGCGCCCGCGCCCGCGACCCCGCCCGGCGGCCCGGCGGCCGCGGAGGACCTCCCCCAGGTCACCCTCCGTGCCGTTCCTGACCCGCCGGCGCCGACGCCGCGCCTGGAGATTCCCGACTACGACCTGAGTGCCGCGCTCGCGCTGCGCAGAGCGCTCGGCGTCAGCCATGTTCTCGCCCAGGTCCTGGTCCGCCGCGGGCTCGCCGACCCCGGCGCCGCGCGGGCGTTCCTGGACCCCCAGGAGTCGCACCCGCCGAGCGCGTTCGCCGGGATCGACCGCGCCGTCGGCGTGATCGAGCGGCACATCGGGCGAGGCAGCCGCATCGTGGTGCACGGCGACTACGACGTCGACGGCGTGTGTGCGACCGCAATCATGATTCGCGCCCTGCGCACTCGCGGCGCCGACGTGGGCTGGTATCTGCCCGATCGGATCACCGATGGGTATGGGCTGTCGCTCGGCACGGTTCAGCGTCTGGCCGAGCGCGGCACGGGCCTGCTCGTCACCGTCGATTGTGCGATCACCGCCGTCGAGGAGGTCGCGGCAGCCCGCGCGGCCGGACTCGACGTGGTCGTCTGCGACCATCACGCCCCCCGCGCGGACGGGCGTCTTCCCGAGGCCGAGATCGTCCACCCCGGCGTCTGCGGCTACCCCTGTCCGGAGCTGTGCGGCACCGGGGTCGCCTACAAGGTCGCGCAGGCGCTGGGCGCGCCGAACCTGGAGGACGAGCTCGAACTGGTCGCCCTGGCCACGGTGGCCGACCTGATGCCGCTGACCGGTGAGAACCGCCGGCTCGTCCGGCACGGGCTGCGTGCCCTGGCCAGGACCTCGAGGCCAGGGCTGCGCGCCCTGATGAGTGCCTCCGGCGTCGATCCGAGCGCGCTCGACACCCACGCCCTGGCCTTCCGTCTGGCGCCCCGCATCAACGCCGCGGGGCGGCTCCGACGAGCTGACGCCGGGCTCGAGCTGCTGCTGACCCACGACGAGGTCCGAGCCGCGCAGATCGCCTCCGAGCTCGAACGCGTGAACGCCGAGCGCCGCGCCGTCGAGCAGCGCATCGTGTGGGAGGCCGAGGCCCAGGCGGCCGACCAGGTGGCCGAGCACGGAGAGCGCCGGTCGTTCGTCCTGGCCGGCGAGGGATGGCACCCGGGCGTGGTCGGGATCGTCGCCTCGCGGGTGGTCGAGCGTCACCATCGGCCGGTTGTTGTGATCGGGTTGGACGGAGACGTGGGCTCGGGGTCGGCTCGGAGCATCCCCGGCTTCGATCTGCTGGCCGCGCTAACCGCGAGTGCCGAACACCTGGAGCGCTATGGCGGGCACCGGGCGGCGGCCGGCCTGACGATCCGCCGCGAGCGCCTCGAGGCGTTCCGTGCCGCGTTCGAGCGCCACGCCGGGGAGGTCCTCACGCCCGATCTGCTCGTGCCACGCGAACGGGTGGACGCGATCGCGTCGGGTTGCGATCTCGGCCTTCAGCTGGCCGAGGAGCTCGAGCGCCTGGAGCCCTGCGGGATGGGCAACCCGCGCCCGCGACTGCTCGTGCCCGGCGCGCGGCTGCGCGACCTGCGGCCGATGGGGGAGGGGCGCCACCTGCGCTTCTCGGTCGGATCGGGCGGGATCAGCGCGAGGGCGGTCGCCTTCGGGTGCGGGGGACGCCTCGGCGTCGAGGCCGACGAGCCGGTCGATGCGACGTTCCGGCTCGAGCGCAACTTCTGGAACGGCGCGGTCGAGCCGCGCCTGGTGCTCGGTCATGCCCGGCCCTGCGGTCCCGAGACGATCGAGCTGGTGGGCGAACCGGACGACTACCTGGCGGAGGTGCTGGCCGAGACGACGCGCGACCCGTCGGCGCCGGGTCCGGTGGTGGCGAGGACACGGAACGTGGTCGACCACCGCGGGCACAGCCCGCTGGCCGTGCTCCGCGATGCAGGCACGGCGGGCGGCGCGGTGCTCGCGGTGTGCGCGGATGCTCCCCGCCGCCTGGCCGGGCTGGGCTCGCGCGCCGGCGGATTTGCCCTGATCTCCTACCACGCGCTCGAGCTCGACCCTCTTCTCGCCGAGCGTTTCCCGCAGCTCGTGGCGCTCGATCCTCCCGCGATCCCGTCGGCGGGCGCGCTCCTCGACGCCGGACACGGATTTACCCACTTGGCGTGGGGCGAGCCTGAGCTACGCTTTGCACAGCAGATGCACGAGCTGGAGTACGGTCTCCGTGCTTCGCTCGTGACCCTTTACCGGAGCCTACGGCTCCGCGGGAGGGTCACCGGCGAGGAGCTCGAGCACCTGCTTCGCGGAGACGGTCCGCACGGTCGCCCGGCACGTCTGGCGGCCCGGCTGATCCAGGTCCTCGCGGAGCTTGGGCTCGTCAGCCTCGACCGGGATCTGCCGGCCCTGGAGATCGCGGGCGACGGTCCGACGGAGCTGGAACGCTCTCCCGCGTACAGGGCCTATGCACAGCGGTACGAGGACGGGCGACGATTCCTGAGCAGCGCAAACCAACTTCGAGGAGGCTGAGCCGGACCCGGCAGAAGGACGGGTCAGGTCCCACCGCGCGCGAGGACGGCGCCGGGTCGGCGGTGTTCGCCGCGCGCCCGCGGGTCGATCGGGTCGCCCATCCCGATGCCCACGGCGACGTGGAGCGCTCGGAGCTGACCGATACCGAGCAGCGCCTGCTCGGTGACCTGTTCGCGATCGTCGAGGAGCACGCGCACGAGTCGGCCGCCTCGATCGACCGCGACCGCGTCGAAGAGGCGTTCGTCTATGCGTGCGCGCATCACGCGGACCAGCGCCGGCGCTCGGGCGAGGACTTCATCGTCCATCCGGTCGGGGTGGCCAAGATCTGCGCGGGCATGCGGCTCGACACCGAGACGCTGTGCGCGGCGCTGCTCCACGACACCGTCGAGGACACCTCGGCGTCACTCGAGGAGGTGCGCGAGGCGTTCGGCGAGGAGGTGGCCGGCCTGGTCGACGGGGTGACCAAGCTCACCGGGCTGACCTTCCAGTCCCGCGACGAGGCGCAGGCCGAGAACTACCGCAAGATGATGGTGGCGATGGCCACGGACATCCGGGTCATCCTGATCAAGCTGGCCGACCGGCTGCACAACATGCGCACGATCTCGGCGCTGCCCAAGCAGAAGCAGATCGAGAAGGCGCGCGAGACGCTCGACATCTACGCCCCGATCGCCCACCGGCTCGGCATCCACGCGATCAAATGGGAGCTCGAGGACCTGGCCTTCCAGACCCTGCATCCGCGCAAGTACAACGAGATCAAGGGCCTGGTCGCCCAGCAGCGCGCCGAGCGCGAGCGCTATGTGAACCAGGCCGCGGGCTATCTGAGCAAGGAGCTCGAGGAGATCGGCGTCCAGGCCGAGATCTCGGGCCGCGCCAAGCACTTCTACTCGATCTACGCCAAGATGACCAAGAAGGGGCGCGAGTTCAACGAGATCTACGACCTCACGGCGATGCGGGTGATCGTCGGCTCGGTCAAGGACTGCTACGGCGCCGTCGGCGTCATCCACTCGCTCTGGAAGCCGCTTCCGGGCCGCTTCAAGGACTTCGTGGCGATGCCCAAGTTCAACATGTACTCCTCGCTGCACACGACGGTGATCGGGCCCGAGGGACGGCCGCTCGAGATTCAGATCCGCACGCGCGAGATGCACGACCTGGCCGAGTACGGGATCGCCGCCCACTGGATGTACAAGGAGACCGGCCCGCGCGACGGAAATGGTCCGGCCGGGGTGGGCGCCTCCGGCTCCGACGGCAAGCTCAAATGGCTGCGCTCGCTGCTGGACTGGCAGCAGGAGGAGGCCGACCCGCGCGAGTTCATGGAGACCCTCAAGGTCGACCTGTTCGAGGACGAGGTGTTCGTGTTCACGCCCAAGGGCGAGGTCAAGTCGCTGGCCGCCGGGGCGACGCCGCTCGACTTCGCCTACGAGATCCACACCGACGTCGGGCACCGGTGCGTCGGGGCGAAGGTCAACGGCAAGATCGTGCCGCTCTCCTACCAGCTGCGCTCGGGCGACATCGTCGAGGTGCTGACCTCCAAGCGCGAGCGGGGCCCGTCCCGGGACTGGCTGGCGCTGGTCAAGACCACCCGCGCGCGCAACAAGATCAAGGCCTGGTTCAAGGCCGAGTCGCGCAAGGACTCCGAGCACACCGGCCGCGAGCTACTCCAGGACCACCTGCGCAAGCAGGGGCTGCCGGCCCAGAAGATCGTCGGTTCGCCACTGCTGGCCGACGTCATCCGCGAGATGGGCTTCCGCAAGGCCGACGACTTCTACATCGCGCTGGGTGGGGCGAAGATCTCGGCCAAGGTCGTGGTCAACAAGATCATGCAGCGCCTCAAGCAGGGCGAGACGGCCGAGTCCGAGCCGACCGCCGCCGACGACCTGCTTAAGACCCGCCGGCGCCGCTCCCGCGCCACCACCTCCTCCTCGCGCTTCGGGATCTCGGTGGAGGGCATCGATGAGGTGATGCTCCGGATGGCCAAGTGCTGCCGGCCGGTGCCGGGCGATCCGATCGTCGGCTACATCTCGCTCGGGAGGGGGATCACCATCCACCGCGAGGACTGTCCGAACGTGGCCGTGCTGCGCAAGGACCCCGAGCGCTTCACCCCGGTGTCATGGGACGGCGATCCCGAGACGTCTTTCCGCGTGGAGATCGAGGTCGACGGGTGGGACCGCCACCGCCTCCTGGAGGACATGTCGCGTACGTTCGCCGAGGCCGGCATCAACATCCTCGAGGCGCGCTGCATCGTCAACCACCCCATGGTCAAGAACCGTTTCGTGGTCGAGGTGGGGGACACGCGGTCGCTCGATCAGGCGATCAACCGCCTGCGCAACATCGACGCGGTGTTCGACGCCTACCGGGTGACGCCGGCGGCCGCGTAACGGCGGGGGCCGCGTAACGGCGGGGGGCCGCGCCGGCGGGCGTGGTCGAGCCACGATCAGAGACCGAGTGAGTCGGGGGGCGGCCGGCTGGGCGGCTCGGGCTGGCGTGCCGGACGCGCGGGCTCGGGGCGACGGGCCCGGTCTGGACGGCGCGCGCGTTCGGCTGGCAGGGGCGCGACCGGGGGCGGTGGGGTCGGCTCGCGAGAAGGCTCGACGAAGCGGGGCGGGTCGACCCACACCCTCCTGACCTGCTGCTTGGCCAGCTTCGAGATCACGATCGCCTCACCCGTCCGCAAGGATTGGATCTCGTTCGGATGCACGATGAACCGCTCCGTCTGGCTGCGCGTGCCCCGGCCGGTGTCGTAGCCCCCGAACAGCCGGCCCGCGGTCTGCCGCGTCTGCTCCCACACCCGCTCCGTGCCGATCATCAGGGCGATCGTCCGGGCGGAGTTCGGCACCTCCTGTCGGTGCACGATCTTGAGCGCGGTGACGCCGACGACCTGATCACGCAGGCCCGGGGCGGCGCGATCGAGGTCGGCCAGCTCCTGGGTGGCGACGAGCACGGACAGTCCCGACTCGCGCCCCCGGGATAGGAGAGCGATCACGTGGTCGGCGCCCAGCGCGGAGAACTCGTCGATCGCGATGGTCGCGCTAGGCGCCTCACCGGTCGACCGTGTGCTGTCCAGCCGGTCGCCCGAGGCGCTCACCAGGTCCTGCACGACCAGCGTGCCGAGCTGGGCGGCGAGGCGGCCGTAGCGGGCCGAGTTCAGACTGAACAGGACGACCTGCGGACCCCGCAGCGCCTCGCGCAGGTCGATCGTGGCCTCGCCGGCGCCGGCCACCGCGCCCGCCACCGCGCCACCGGCCGCCACCGCGCCAGCGCCCGCCGCCGCGCCACCACCCGCTGGCGCGAGATACGGCGCCGTGTGCGACTCGGTCAGCACCGCGAGCCGCGTCTGCAGTCCACGCACAGCGCTGCGCTGATCCGGAGTGAGTCCGGCCAGATAGTCGCGCACCCGGTCGCGGAGCTCCGCGTCGACCCCGCGCAGGAGCGTGGCGAGGCGGGCCGGGTCCATCGCCGCCACGACCTCGCCGAGCACCGGTGCGCGACCCGTGTGGGCTGCCGAGAGCACGTGCAAAACCATCTGGACGTAGCGCTCGGCCGCTCGCTGGTAGTGAGGCTCGGTGAAGCGCTCCGTGGCCATCAGCTTGTCCTTGAGCTCGGTGGCGTTTCCGTGCTGGAGCGGGTTCCAGTGCGCCGGACCGTCGATGCTCCAGACCGCGAACGGACGTCCGGCCGCGCGGGCCGCCTCGCCGAGCACGCGGGCGAAGGCCGGCGAGCCCTTCATGTCGATGGCGACGACGGGCTGACCGCGGGCGATCTGCTCGGTCAGGATGCGCAGCAGCGTGGTCGTCTTGCCGGCGCCGCTCGCGCCGAGGATCAGCCCATGTGCCGAGAGCTCGTCATTGCTGAGCACCACGTCCCGGCCATGCGAGTCGCTTCCGAGCGCCACGCCGTGCTCCCGCGCCGAGGCATCGGCGCGGCGCGACGCCGCCGCGCGTCGCGCGCGCCAGACGGATGCGGCCACGCCCGCGCCCACCGCCACGACCATCCCCCAGGGACCGGGAGCCAGCAGCAGCGCCACGAACGCCGCCGGCATCAGGTAGCGCTCCCAGGGACGGATGCTCACCGGGTTGTCCCCGCGTCCCGGCTCGTCCGCCCCGGTGCCGTCCGCCCCGGTGCCCTCCGCTGCGCCGCGAGCGCCGCGGAGGCCGCGGGGCTCGACACCGTGGAGCGAACCCGCTGGATGTGCACCAGGTCGGATATCCCCAGCCGGCGCGCCGCGGCCCCGACCGAGCGGGCAAGGGCCGCGCTCTGCACGAGGTAGACGACCCCGTCGAAGCGTGGGTCTGCGGCGTATCCGACGAGAATCCCCTCCAGGCGACGGCGCCCCTTGGAGGAGAGCTCGAGCTCGAGCGCGACGCGCCGGCCGTCGGTGGTTCGCAATAGCAGATCGGGATAGTGCAGCGACTCGCTCCCGCGCGGCCCGACGCCTCCCAGCTTCACCGCCAGGGGCTCGGTGCCGGGATCGCGCGAGCGGTCGTGCGAGCGCATGCGGCGCTCGCCGACGACCTCCGTCAGTGGCCCGAACGTGCCGCGGCGCGCGGCGATCCACAGCCAGGCCACCCCCGCGTCGTGCTCGTAGGTCCGCACGTCGCGCCGGGGCGTCGGCAGCGCACTTCCGATCGCGTTCAGGCCGGCGCGCGTGATCAGTTGCATGGCCGGCCACTTGCGAAACAGGTCCTCTGTCCGGACGTAGCCGGCCTCGGCCAGCTTCCGTAGTCGCTCATCGGCCGTCCCGACCGTGACGCCCAGCAGCGCCGCGACATGTTCGCTCAACACCATCCGGTGCTCGCCCAGGAACCACAGCAGCTCCAGGTCCTTCTCGCCAAGGCGGGCCGCCTGGCGCTTTGGACGGGCGCCCGACTGGGTGCCATGTCGCTCCACGAACACCATGAGCCCGCAGGGCGGCGAAAATCTCCCCCCCCGAACCGCGAGTTTCCTGCCACTCGCCGCCCCGCCGGTGGCGAAAGGCAGTTCGGTGGCGAATAGCGCGAAGAACACGCCACTCGCGCCGCGGGGGACCGCCAGTGTCGAGAAACTCCCGCTCCTCAGAGGCCCCGGGTGCTGGGGTGAGCGCTCCTCAGAGGAGGCCCCGGGCGCTGGGGTGAGCGCTCCTCAGAGAAGGCCCCGGGTGCCGGGGTGAGCGCTCCTCAGAGGCCCGGATGCGGGAGCGAGCTCGTGTTCACGACCTCGAAATCCCGCCCGGACAGGCGATCGAGCAGATGCAGCGCGTCGTTGTTCCAGTGGCGGTCCGGTGCGCCCGAGATGAACCAGGGCGAGCCGTTGTCGGCCAGGATCATCCCGTAGCGCTTGAGCGCCTGCGCAACCACCCGTGCCTGGTAGGGCAGTGTCGAGATGTTCACGCTCGCCTTCAAACGGACGCGCAGGCCCATCGGCGGCAGCCCCGCCCCGCTGCAGGTCGAGGCCTCGTGGCGGGCGGGATAGACGTAGCGAGCCGCCGTGCACGGGGCGGTGAAGCGCAGGGCATGGTCGATCGAGCCGGCGGCGACCTCGTCGTACCGGGCCAGCCCGGGCAGGATCGGCAGTCCGGCGGCGTCCGCGGAGGTCCAGCCGGCGGGCCGCAGGTGATCGGAGCGCAGGTCGAAGATCGCACCCGACCCGGCGGTCCAGCGCCGGCCGCCATCGTGCGGATACGCGGCGAACAGCTCGTAGTCGCGGCACGAACTGCGGTCGACCACGATCACGTGGCGGTCGCCGCTCGATCCATAGCCGCCCTCGATCGGGACTCCATGAGGCAGCGGGTACGGCCCGTGGTCGGACTCAGAGGAGTACAGGAAGCTCACGGGCACCCGCCGCGTGCGCGACGACACCACCGCGTACGGGATGCCAATCGGCTCGCCGTTGTAGAGCCCGGATCCGAAGTCGGGGTGGACAGGGTTATTCAGCCCGATCCGGGCGATGATGCCGGCCGAGTCCTTGGCCACGGGAAGCCGATCGACCCGCTGGTTCCACGGGTTGTCGGCCGGGAAGACCGGGCAGTTCGGCGCGCCGGTCAGCGGATGCGCGGAGACCATCGCTGGCACCACGATCAGCGCCGCCGCGGCGGCGAGCGCCGAAACACAGGCCAGGACGATGACGGGGCGGCGCATCGGCAGGATCAGGACACGACCGGGATGCCGTGTGGTCGCACGCCGAACACCGCTTCCTCAACCTCTCCGATGTAGTCGCCGTCCACCTGGAGGGGCAGCGGTCGCTCGTCGCGAGAGCGCACGACCAGACGGTGGACGCCGGAGAACGGATCCACGTGCCGGTGGCGACTCACCCGGAAATGCCGCGACAGCGCGCGCGCGATGATCGTCGGAATATCCATCGGCCGCGCCCGTTCGAGCACCACGCCGGCCAGGTCACCGCTGTCCAGCGTTGCCCCTTCGCCCATCTCCACCGGCCGGTCGCCGAAGTAGGTGTAGGGGGTGGCGTTCTGGACGATCACCGTCACCCCGGCGACCGTCTTTCCCTCGAGCTGAGCCTCGAGCCGGGGCGGGTGGACCAGGTAGCGCCGGGTGAACGTGCTCACGCCCGTCCAGGTGTAGTACCACTCGCCGTAGCGCGCCTTGAGGCGCGGATGCGCGTCAACCCGCTCGACCACGCTCGCGTCAAGCCCGGCCCCGGCCGAGAACAGGAAGACGCGGTCGTTGACCGAGCCGAGGTCAACCCGCCGTGGGCGCCAGTCGTCGGCCATCAGCAGCAGGTGCTCGGTGGCGTCGACGACGTCGGTGGGGATCCCGAGCATGCGGCAGTACACGTTGGCCCGGCCGCCGGGCAGACAGCACAGCGGAGTGTCGGACCCGGCCAGCCCGTTGGCCGCCTCGTTGACCGTGCCGTCGCCGCCGAAGGCGACCACGACGTCATAGCCCTCGCGGGCGGCCTCGCGGGATAGTTCGGTGGCGTGGTCGCGGGCGTTGGTATCGATCGCGTCGACCTCGTAGCGCCCGCGCAGCGCGTAGACGACGAGGTTCTTCAGCCGATCGGACACCGTGGTCGCGTACGGGTTGACGATGATCAGCATGCGCCGGCTCGGCGCGCTGCGGCCGAGCGCCAGCGTCGCCTCGAGACGCTCGAGTGGGTCAGCGGAGGCGGCGGGCATGCTCTCGATTCGACGCGTTAAGCCTGGTCAATCGTCGACTCCGGAGGCGATCGACTCAAGACTGCTCGTAGTCTGGCGAACCTGTGGATATAATTCGCTGCACATAGCTGTACGCATCAAGAGGGGTGGAGGGACTGGCCCTATGAAACCCCGGCAACCTCCCGCAAGGGAAAGGTGCCAATTCCATCAGGCTCCAACAACAAGCCTGGGAGATGTGGATAGGGCGGTTTCTCTGACCTCCGACCACTGACCCCGGCGGAGGTTTTTTCATATGCCGCCAGAGTCTCTTCGCTGCAAAGAATGTAGGACAACTTATCCGCTCGAGGCACGGTACGTCTGCGAGCGCTGCTTTGGCCCGCTCGAGGTGGCCTACGCCGAGCGGACGAACGCCGACCCGGCCGAGCTGCGCCGCCGGATCCAGGCCGGCCCGCACTCGCTCTGGCGCTACACGGACTTCCTGCCCGTGCAGGCCCCGCCCCGCGGAGTGCTGCCGGCCGGCTGGACGCCTCTGCTCAAGGCCGATCGCCTGGCCGAGCAGCTCGGCCTGCGGGAGGTCTGGATCAAGAACGACGCCGCTAACCCGACGCACTCGTTCAAGGACCGGGTTGTGTCGGTGGCGATGGCCCGTGCTCGCGAGCTGGGCTTCGAGACGGTGGCCTGCGCGTCGACCGGCAACCTGGCCAACGCGGTCGCGGCTCACGCCGCGGCCGCCGGCCTCGACTCCTACGTGTTCATCCCGTCCAACCTCGAGGAGCAGAAGGTGCTCGCCACGGGGGTGTATGGCGGCAATCTGGTCAAGGTCAACGGCAACTACGACGACGTCAACCGACTGTGCACCGAGCTCGCCGGCGAGCACGAGTGGGCGTTCGTGAACATCAACATGCGCCCGTACTACTCCGAGGGGTCGAAGACGCTCGCGTTCGAGACCGCCGAGCAGCTTGGCTTCGAGCTGCCCGACCGGGTGGTCGCGCCGATCGCCTCGGGGTCGCTGTTCACCAAGATCGCGCGCGGGTTCGAGGAGTGGCTCGAGATCGGCCTGCTGCAGGGCGAGCTGCCGATCTTCCACGGCGCCCAGGCGACCGGCTGCTCGCCGGTGGCCACGGCATACCAGGCCGGACAGGACTTCTGCCGCCCGGTCAAGCCGGACACGATCGCCAAGTCGCTGGCCATCGGCAACCCGGCCGACGGCCCCTACGCACTCGACCTTGCCCGGCGGACGCACGGCTCGATCGAGGCGGTGACCGACGACGAGATTCGCGAGGGGATCAAGCTCCTGGCCCGGACCACCGGGATCTTCACCGAGACCGCCGGTGGCGTGACCGTCGCGGTGCTGGCCAAGCTGGCGGCGCGCGGCGAGATCAACCCGGAAGACCGGGTCGTGGCCTACATCACCGGCGAGGGGCTCAAGACGCTCGACGTGGCTCGCGGCACGTTCGAGGCCTGGGAGATCGAGCCGACCCTCCAGTCCTTCGAGCAGGCCGCCGAGCGCGTCGTCGCGGTGGCGTGATAAGACTGCGGCGCATGCCTGTCACGGTCAAGATCCCAACCCAGCTCCGGGCCGCTACCGACGGCGACGCCACCGCGAGCGTGCAGGGCTCCACGGTCGGCGAGGTCCTCGACGCGCTCTACGACCGCTACGGCGAGCTGCGCAGCCGCATCGCCGAGGACGGCGGCCTGCGGCGGTTCGTCAACGTCTATGTCGGCGGCGAGGACATCCGCTTCCTCGACGGCCTCGAGACCCCGGTGTCCGAGGGCGACGAGGTGACGATCCTCCCCGCCGTGGCCGGCGGGTGATCCGCTAGTCGCCGGAGCCGAGCCTGGTCGAGAAACCGGCCCTATGAGGCTGTCGTCGCATAAGGCCGGGGAGTTGTGAGGAGCACACAACCCGCCGGCGCGCAACGGTTGCGGCGATCGCAATTCAGCGGAGGCTGGTCGAGAAACGCACCTCTGGAGGGACGTTTCTCGACCAGGTCCTGCTCAGCCGATTCGTCTCTTGTGTGCTGACCACAACACCTCGCGGTGCACCCGGCTTTAC
>JAFAWR010000218.1 GCA_019241635.1 Solirubrobacterales bacterium | reverse complement strand
GGTGAACGCGCACTCGCACGCCTTCCAGCGCGCGCTTCGGGGTCGGGGCGAGCGACCGAGTCCGAAGCGCGACGACGACTTCTGGTCGTGGCGGACCGAGATGTTCCGCCTGGCCGGATCGCTCGATCCCGACGGCATGCGCCGGCTGGCGCTGGAGACCTATTCCGAGATGGTCGGCGCCGGCTACGGCGTGGTCGGCGAGTTCCACTACGTCCATCACCAGCCCGACGGCACGCCGTACGCCGAGGCCAACGAGATGGCGTTGGCGGTGGCCGAGGCCGCGGTGGAGGCCGGGCTGGCGATCGTTCTCCTGCCGGCGGCGTATCACCGCGGCGGGTGGGCTGACGGTTCGGATTTGCCTCCGGCTGCGGGACAGCGCCGGTTCTGCGATCCCGACGTCGAGGCGTTCCTGGCGCGCGTGGATGGCCTGCGGGAATGGGCGGCCCCGAGACCGGGCGTGTCGGTCGGGATAGCCGCGCACAGCGTGCGCGCGGTGCCGCGCGGGTGGCTCGAGGCGATCGCGGCCTACTCCGAGCGCCACGGGATCGTGCGTCATGTCCACGCCTCCGAGCAGCGGCGCGAGCTCGCCGAGTGCCAGGCCGAGCACGGCTCCTCGCCGATCGAGCTGCTCTCGCGCACGGGGTTCCTGGGTGACCGCGCGAGCGTCATCCACGGGATCCACGTGTCCGAGGAGGACGTGGAGCTTCTGGCGGCCAGTGGCGCGACCGTCGTGTCCTGTCCGACCACCGAGGGGAACCTGGGCGACGGTTATCTGCCGGCCATGGCGTATGCCGACGCGGGTGTTCCGCTCGCCATCGGGAGCGACTCGCAGGTGCGGATCGACCCGTTCGAGGAGGCCCGCGAGCTCGAGACAGGCTCGCGTCGCGAACGCCAGCTGCGGGCGGGGCTGCTCGCCGCGACCGGCGATCTGTGGGGCGCGCTGTGCCGCAACGGCTACCGCAGCCTGGGCCTGGACGGCGACTCCGATGTGCGGCACACGGTCGAGATCGACCTCGAGCATCCCGACCTGCGCGGCGTGGAATCCTCGGATCTGCCGTACGCCCTGGTCACCTGCGCGTCCTCGGCCGTGGTGGCGCGGTGAACCGCGAGCAGCGCCTCGTGTTCGGCGAGGTCGCCGAGCTCTACGAACGGCATCGCCCGGCTTATCCGGACGCCCTGGTCGACGATCTTGTGGAGCTGTCGGGAGTTGGCAGCGGGGGCGTTGCACTCGAGATCGGCGCGGGGACCGGCAAGGCGACCGCGATGTTCGCCGCCCGCGGGATTCGCGTGCTGGCCGTCGAGCCGAGCGCGGAAATGGCCGCGGTGGCCCGGCGGGTGTGCGCCGCCTACCCCGGGGTGGAGATCGAGCAGGCCGACTTCGAGCGCTGGGATGCCGCGGGAAGGGACTTTCCGCTCGCGTTCGCCGGGCAGGCGTGGCACTGGGTCGACCCTGCGATCGGCTTCGCCAAGGTTGCCTCGGTGCTCCGGCCCGCAGGGGTGTTCGCGGCGTTCTGGAACTGGACGGTCTGGGCGCGCTCTTCGCTGCGGGGGGCGATGGTCGACGCCTACCGGAACACCGCGCCGGAGATCCTGGTCGAAACCGACGCGATCCACCCGGGGCGCACCTCGCTACCCACCGACGATGAAGAGTTCAAGCGCGGGATCGACGCCACCGACGATTTGGATGCGTTCGAGGTGCGCGACTACGAGTGGAGCCTGACCTACTCGGCTGCCGACTATGCGGCGCTGCTCCAGACGCATTCCACGATCCGGGCGCTGGACCCGGACCGGCGACGGGCCCTGGTCGGCGCGGTGGCGCAGGCGATCGAGAGCCATGGCGGGCGGCTCACACTGCCGGTCGTGACGCGCCTGTGCATGGCCCGCCGGATCGGCACCCCTTAAGTGAGTCGCGCCCCAGGTCGCCGGCGAAATGGATGGGCCGGCTGCACGGGGCGCGCTCGAGGGAGGAGGAGACGCGCATGATGACCGCCCACGACCTATGTGTCAAAGACGAAGTTTTTCGGACAGCGATAAGCGTTGCTTATGAATCGCCGACCGTGAACACGACCTTGCCCGCGGTGTCCCCCTGGAGCATCGTCTCGAAGCCCGTTCGTGCCTCGGTGATCGGGAGCGTGCTGTGGATCACCGGCCGCACGTTCTTGTCGACGCACAGGCGGATCAGCCGCTCGAGTTCGTCGCGCGTTCCCATCGTGGAGCCGATCACCGAGAGCTGGAGGAAGAAGATCCGGCTGAGCTCGGCGGGCGAGGCGTCGCCGGTCGTGGCGCCCGAGATCACGACCGTCCCGCCCGGCTTGAGCGCCCGCATCGAGTGGCCCCAGGTCGCCTTGCCGGTCGTCTCCATCACCGCGTCGACGCGCTCGGGCAGCCGGGCGGCGGGCTCGAAGGCCTGATCGGCGCCGAGCTCCAGGGCCCGCGCGCGCTTCTCCTCCGAGCGGCCGGTCACCCAGATGCGGATCCCCGCCGCGCTGCCCAGCACGATCAGCGCGGTGGCCACGCCGCCGCTGGCGCCCTGGACGAGGACGGTGGCGCCGGGCGGCACCCGGCCGCGGCTGAACAGCATCCGATACGCGGTCAGCCAGGCCGTGGGCAGGCAGGCCGCCTCCTTGAAGGACAGCTCCGAGGGTTTGGGGAGGAGGTTCCGCTTGGGAACCGCGACCTTCTCGGCGAACGTGCCTGGAAACCGCTCGGACAGCAGCGAGCGCTTCGGATCGAGGGTCTCGTCGCCGGCCCAGGCGGCGTCGTTGATCACCGAGTGGACGATCACCTCGTTCCCGTCCTCGTCGAGGCCGGTGGCGTCGCAGCCGAGGATCATCGGGAGGCGATCCTCGGGCAGTCCGACGCCGCGCAGCGACCACAGGTCGTGGTGGTTGAGCGAGGCCGCCCTGACCGTGACCGTGGTCCAGCCGTCGCCCGGCTCGGGGTCGGGACGGTCGTCGATGCGCAGACCGCTGAGCGGGTCCTCGGCGCTTTGGGCGGCGGCGAACACGGCGAGCATGAGGCCGAATCATGCCTGAGTCGGGCCCGGGGGCGCAGGCCGGTGCCGCGGGCCCGTGCCGCGGGCCGGTACCGCGGGCCGGTGCCGCGGGCCGGCCGTGCCACAATCCGCGGTGCATGGCCACCGTGACCGCCAGCGCCACCAGAGCGGTCGAGGCTCCGCCTGAGCGCGTCCTCGAGTTCCTGCGCGACTACCGCGAGGCCCGGCCCAGGATCCTCCCCGAGAACTACAGCGCGTACCGGGTCGAGTCGGGCGGCCACGGGCAGGGCACGGTGATCGGCTACCACTTCGCCGCCGGGGGTCGCGAGCGCGACTACCGCCTGGCCGTCGAGG
Organism: Solirubrobacterales bacterium; assembly: GCA_019241635.1. GTDB lineage: Bacteria > Actinomycetota > Thermoleophilia > Solirubrobacterales > Solirubrobacteraceae > Palsa-465. Next base: position 26,964 of record JAFAWR010000218.1, on the reverse strand, counting down.
AGGACGGCGCCGCGCTGTTCGAGCGCGACCAGCTGTCCTCGTTCGTCAGCCGGTGGAGCGTGGCGCCGGATGGCGCGGGCGCTTCGGTGACCGTCGAGTCGTCCTGGCAGGGCGCGGGCGGGATCGGCGGAGTGTTCGAGCGCAGGTTCGCGCCGCTCGGGCTGCGCCGGATCTACGGTGAGATGCTCGAGCGGCTCGCCGGCGAGCTTTCCGGCTGACCGGTAGCTACTCGCCCTCGATGCGCTTCTTGAGCTCGCCCGCCCGGGCGCCCGCCAGCATGTGGCGCAGCACGTCGACGACCGGCCCGCGGACCAGCATGCCGAGCTTGCGGCCGAGATCGACCTCGATCGAGTAGGTGACGCGGGTGCGCTCGCCGCCGAGGTCCTCGAGCTCCCAGCTGCCCTGTACGGACTTCAGGTCGCCTTTCTCCTGGATCCAGGTGAGCCGCTGCGGCCCGGCGTAGGTGAAGTTCACGATCGACTTGACCGACCGGATCTTGGCGTCGGTCTCGGTCTCGGCCCGGATCGTCCGCCCGTCGTTGTCGCGCTCGAGGGCGCGCAGGGCGTTGAGGCCGCCCTGCCAGTCCGGGGCGCTCTCCACGTCCTGCACGAGCGCCCACACGGTCTCCAGGGGCGCGTGGATCTCGGCCGTCGAGGTGCCGCTCAGGCTCATGGCGCTTGATTATGGCCCGCCGTCGAGGGCCCGGAGCCGGTAACGGCCAGGAGCCACACTCGCCGAGCCGCCCGCCCCGAGTGTGGCTGAGGCGTGCGCATAGCGGCCCGAACCGCACTTTCGGCCTGACCGCGTCGCCGAGTGTGCGGATTGGCCGGCCGGCGGCGATGGGCGGGAACGCGAGATAAGCGCGGCGCGCCCGAGGTGCCGGCGCTCGGGTGTGGGATTACGAGCCAAAGCACGGGACAATCGGGTGCACGTGGACACCATCGAGATCGATACCGCGCACGGGCCGGCCCGCGCGCACGTCTCCAAGGTCCGGCGGGCGGTCGGCGCGCTCGTCCTCGGGCACGGAGCGGGCGGCGGGGTGGGCGCCCGGGACCTCACGGCGGCCGCGGAGGCGGCAGCGGCGGCGGGGTTAAGCGTGGCGCTGGTCGAGCAGCCCTACCGGGTGGCCGGCCAGCGCTCGCCGGCGCCCGCACCCCAGCTCGACACGGCCTGGGCCGCGGTGCTGGCCGAGCTGAAGGCGGGTCCGCTCCGGCGATTGCCGATCGTGACCGGCGGGCGGTCCTCGGGCGCCCGGGTGGCGTGCCGGACGGCGGACGAGACCGGCGCGGCCGGGGTGCTGTGCCTGGCCTTTCCGCTGCACCCGCCGGGCCGGCCGGAGAAGAGCCGGCTGCCCGAGCTGGATGGCGTGAGCGTGCCGGTGCTGGTGGTCCAGGGCGAGAGCGATCCGTTCGGCATGCCCCCGCCGGGCGAGAACCGGGCGGTGGCCAAGGTCAGGGGAAACCACAGCCTGAGCAGCGACATCGTGGCCCTGCGGGGCGCGGTGGGAGAGTGGCTCGCCGCCCAGGTACGCTGAGCGGCATGTGCCAGCGGATCGGTCATGGTGGCGCGAGCGCGCTGGCGCCGGCCAACACGCTCGCCTCGTTCGACGCCGCGCGCGAGATCGGCATCGACATGGTCGAGTTCGACGTCCGTGCCTGGGACGGCGAGCTCGTGCTCGCTCACACCGTGCTGCACGCCCGCCGGGGCGGCAACGTGCGCCTCGCCGACGCGCTCACCCATCTGTCGAGTCGCCGGTTCAAAGACGTCGAGCTGAACGTCGACGTCAAGCACGTGGGCTGCGAGGCGGCGCTGCTCGGGGGCCTGGCCGACCGCGGGCTACTCGAGCGGACGCTGATCTCCTCGCAGGTTCCGGGCGTCCTCGATCGGGTGCGCGCGCTCGAGCCGCGGGTTCGGGTCGGCATCTCGGTGGGCGGGCGTATCTCGCGCCTGAGCCGGCGCTGGCGCAACTGGCGAGCCGGCGTGCTGGCCGGTATGCACGCCGGCCGGTGGGACGCGCTGATGGCCCAGCACCGGCTGATCGACGACCGCCTGCTCGGTGACGTCGTCGATCGCGGCGGCCGGCTCTGCGCGTGGACGGTCAACGAGCGCGCCGCGATCGCCGCGCTCCGGCGGCTCGGCGTGCATGGGATCACCACCGCCGATCCCCGCCTGTTTGCGTAGTGGCCGCCGGGGCGGTGAAGCTGAGCGAGCTGGTCGCCGCGCCCGGCTGCGGGCGCGTGTTCACCGAGCCGCCGGTACGACCCGGGCTGGCCGACTGCGCCCCCACCGGACGGGTCCGCCTGGACGCCCTGGCCCGCTTCGTTCAGGACATCGCCTACGCCGACGCCGACGAGGTGGGCCTGTCGCGACGCGCCGCCTGGGTGGTCAGACGCACGCGCATGCGGGTCGAGCGGTTTCCGCGGTTCGGCGAGCTTCTGCACCTGGCCACGTTCTGCAGCGGTCTCGGCCGGATGTGGGCCGAACGGCGCACGACGGTCTCCGGGGACGTGGCCGGCGAGGTCGAGGTCGTCTCGCTGTGGGTCCATCTGGATCCGCTGAGCGGCCGGCCGACGCCGCTGAGCGACGAGGAGATCGCCATGTGGGGCGAGTCGACCGCCGGGCGCCGAGTGACCGCACGGCTGCACCACCCGAATCCAAACGGGACCGAGGACAGCTTCCCCTGGCGGTTTCGCGCCACCGAATGCGACATGGCCGCCCACATCAACAACGCCGCCTACCTGCAGCCGCTCGAAGAGGAACTGCTGGCCGGAGACGGCGGAGAGCTCGAATCGATCGACGTCGAGATCGAATACCGCTCGCCCGCGCAGCCCGGTGAGAAGCTCGTGCTGCGCGACGGCGACCGTCGCTGGATCGTCAGCCCCGAGGGCGAGACCCACGCCTCGCTGCTCGTCGCCACCCTGAACCCGTCATAGGAGGTCTGATCCCCTTGCGAGCCATCGTCATTCCCAAGCCCGGCGACCCGGACGTGCTGGAGGTCGCCGATCGCCCGGCGCGCGAGCCGGAGGGCGGCGAGGTCCGGATCGCCGTCAAGGCCGCCGCGGTGAACCCGACCGACATCGGACTGCGCGAGCGCGGCGGCGGCCCCGACCTCGAGCCGCCGTGGGTTCCGGGGATGGATGCCGCGGGCACGATCGAATCGGTGGGGCCGGACGTCGACCGGCTGACCGTCGGTCAGGGGGTCATGGCCGCGGTCAGCCCGCGCCGGCCCGAGGGGGGCGCCCAGCAGGAGTTGCTGATCGTTCCGGCTGCCTCGGTCGTGCCGATCCCCGATGGCGCCAGCCTGATCGAGGCCGCGACGCTGCCCATGAACGGCCTGACCGCGCTCCGCGGCCTCGACATGTTGGGCCTCCAGGACGGCCAGACGCTGGCCGTGGCCGGCGGCGCCGGGCTGCTCGGCTCCTACGTGATCCCGCTGGCCAAGGAGCGGGGCCTGCGGGTGATCGCCGACGCCAAGCCCGAGGACGAGGATCTCGTCAAGGGGTTCGGAGCCGACGTGGTGGTGGCCCGCTCGGACGACTTCGCCGGCGCGGTGCGCGAGGTGGAGCCGGCCGGGGCCGACGGGGTGTACGACACCGCGCTGCTCTACCGCGATGCGTTCGGCGCGGTCCGCGACGGCGGTGGGATCGTGTTCGTGCGTGGGTGGGACGGCGACGAGGTCGAGGAGCGGTCGATTCGCGTTCACCCGGTGATGGTGGCGCGGGTGCTCGAGCGAACCGACTGGCTCGAGGAGCTTCGCGCCCTCGCCTCAGATGGGCGCCTCAAGCTGCGTGTGGCCGGCGAGTATCCGCCCGAGCGAGCCGCCGACGCGCACCGGGCGATGGATGCCGGCGGGCTGCGCGGACGAGCGGTGATCGTGTTCTGACCGGACGGGGCCGCGTGGCCCCATGGACGCCGCCGAAGGCGGCCCATCAATCGCTATCGCATCGCCAGTACGGCGCGGGCTGCGTTGTGCCCGGGTATCCCGCTGACCCCGCCACCGCGCCGCGCGCCGGCCCCGCACAGCCACACGTTCGGGTGGTCGGTCTCGACGCCCCAGCGCCCGACGTCCTCGGGTGACTCGGCGAACGGCCAGGCCAGGTCGCGGTGGAAGATGTGACCGCCCGGCATGCCGAGCTCGGACTCGAGCTCGGGCGGGGTGAGCGCCTCGAAGCCCAGCAGGAGGTCCTCGATCGGCTCGGCGAGGACGCTGTTCAATGAGCGCAGGGTGGCCGCGACGGCACGCTCCTTGGCGGCGGGCTTGTCAAACAGGCGCGCCGGCATGTGGAGGCCGAACAGCGTCAGCGTGTGCACGCCGCGGGCAGCGAGCTCGGGCGAGAGGATCGTCGGGTCGGTCAGCGAGTGGCAGTAGACCTCGCACGGAGGCAGGGATGGGATTTCGCCGACCGACGCCTGCCGGTAGGCCTCGGCGAGCTGCTCGTATCCCTCGTTGACGTGAAAGGTGCCGTTGAACGCGTCCTCGGACGCGGCCCCGGGAACGCGGGGCAGCCGGGAGAGGAGCATGTTGATCTTGAGCTGGGCGCCCTCGGGCGTTCCGCCGGGCACCGGGGTGGGGCGCTCGCCGAGCAGCGTCGCAAGCACGCTGGGGGCGACCCCGGCGAGCACGTGCCGTGCGCCGTAGGTCAGTCCGTCGGCGCAGGTGACCTCGGCGCGTTGACCGTCGGTGGCGATGGCCATCACCTCGCTGCCGGTCACGAGCTCGGCGCCGGCGTGGCGCGCGGCGTCGGCCAGCGCGGCGCTCAGCGCGCCCATGCCTCCCACCGGGACGTTCCAGCTGCCGCCGACCACGTGGTAGAGGAAGCAGCGATTCTGCCGGAGCTCCGGATCGTCGGCCGCCGCGAAGGTTCCGATCACCGCGTCGGTGAGGACCGTCCCGCGCGTCTGGTCGGAGTCGAACGTCCGCTCGATCAGCTCCGCCAGCGGCGTCTCGAACAGCGCCTCCCAGGCGGCCTCGTCGCCGAGGCGCCGGCGCATCTCCTCACGTGAGCGCAGCGGCTCGGTGAACGTTCCGAACAGCCGCTCGCCGACGCGCGCCATCAGGGCCTGCCACGCCGGATCCAGGTCGACCGGCGGATACGTCGGGATGCGCCGGGCGCGCAACTCGATCGACACTCCCAGACTGCGCAGGAGCGCGGACGGGAACAGGCTGACCAGGTAGGAGTAGCGCGAGACGCGCGCATCGAAGCCCGGAAACAGCCGTGCGGATACGGCGGCGCCCCCCAGTTCGTCCCGGCGCTCGAGGACCAGGACCGAACGACCGGCCCGGCTGAGCAGGGTCGCCGCGACCAGGCCGTTGTGGCCGCCGCCGACGATGACCGAGTCGAAGCTGCGCCGCTGCACGGGCATCGGACCAACGTACTAGGACCAATTACGTCTGGCGCTCTACGCCGCGGCGTCTTAGGCTGCGGTCATATGAAAACGGGTGAGCACATAGCGACCGTCGTGCGGTCCTGGCCCGGGGTGGAGGCCGCGCCGCACCGGTTCGGCGGGGTCGAGTTCCGCGTCGGCCGGCGCGAGCTCGGTCACCTGCACGGCGACCGCATCGCCGATCTGCCGTTCCCGCGGCGCGTCCGCGACCAGCTGATCGCCGAGGGCCGGGCGCGCCCGCACCACGTGCTGCCGGAGTCGGGCTGGATCACGGTTTCCATTGCCTCGCCGGCCGAGGCCGAGCGCGCCGTCGAGCTGTTCCGGATGGCCTACGACCGCGCCGCCAACGCGCGGCGGACGCCCGCAGGTTTGTGACTTTCGCGTCAAATCGGGTAGCACTGCTCGCGAGGCCTGAGGCGCCGGTCCGCCGAGGCCGATCATGGGACCGTCATGACTCGCGAAGAGCTTCGTCACCACATCGATACCGCCGCTCCGGGCGGGGGCAGCGAATCGCGCCGGCTCGCCGCATTGATCCTGAGCGCCTGCTGGCCGGGCGGTCCCGAGGACCGCACCGAGCGCGCCGCTCTCGACTGGCTGCGGCGCTGGCGCCCAGCGCAGATCAACGCGGAGCTGCCCACGTGCTCGTGTTCGACCGGGCACTGCGTTCTGTGTAACTGAGTGAGCGGCGACCTCCGCGACCGCGTGGCGATCGTCACCGGGGGCGGCCGCGGGATCGGTCGCGCGATCGCGCTCGGTTACGCGCGTGCCGGTGCCGAGGTGCTGATCACCGCGGCGCGCAACCGGGACGAGGCTGAGGCGGTGGCGGACGAGAGCCGGTCTCTCGCGGGGCGGGTTGAGGCCATGCAGGCCGATGTCTTGGCGCCCGATGACATCGAGCGCCTCGTGGAGCGGGCGCTGACACTCAAGGGGCGGATTGATGTGTTGGTTAATAACGCGGCACGGGGGATGCGGTTCGTCAACGAGCGCTTCATGTCCGAGGCACGTCCGTTCTGGGAGGCCGATCCCGACGCGTGGCGGATGGTCATGGACACGAACACCATCGGAGTGTTCCTGGTCACCCGCGCCGTGGTGCCCCACATGCTGGCGGCCGGGCGAGGGAGCATCGTCAACGTCACGATCAACGAGCAGACGATGGTCCGTCGCGGCTTCTCTCCCTACGGCCCGTCCAAGGCCGCGCTTGAGGCGATGACCGAAGTGTGGGCGCAGGAGCTCGAGGGCACGGGCGTGGTGATCAACCTGCTGCTCCCGGGCGGTGCGACCGCGACCGGCATGGTGCCCGACGATGCGCCCGACCGGGTCGAGTTGCTCTCGCCCGAGATCGTCGTGCCGGGCGCGGTTCACCTGGCGCTCACGAACTCGAGCGGGCAGCGGATCGTCGGGACCGAGTGGCCGGCCTGAGGCGTGTGCCGGTCCGGGCCTGCTGGTGGTAGCTTTCCGAGACGTTTCCGGCGGCGGGCACTGAGGGGTGAATACCCAGCGTGAACAGCGAATTCAGCGTAGAGGAGCGAAACGAGGGATCGGCATGGGTGCTGGCCGCGAGCGGCGAGCTCGACCTGCGGACCAGCCCCGAGCTCGAGGAGCGGCTCGACCGAATCTGGGCGGCCGGCGCGGAGCTGGTGATCCTCGATCTGCGCCAGATCGAGTTCATGGATTCGACCGGCCTGCGCGTGCTGTTGGGTGCGCATCAGCGAGCCCAGGAGACCAGCCGCCGATTCGCGCTGGTGCGGGGCGCCGACCAGGTCGAGCGGGTCCTGACGCTTACCGGAGTGCGCGACATGTTGACCGTGGTCGACGCGCCCGAGGAGCTGCTCGCCGCCGGCGAGTCAGCCACCGAAGGCGTCTAGTCGCCTGAGCAGGCGCGGCGACGCGCCGCGGCCTCGTTCGATCGACGGCCGGGCCGGGCTCGGCGGGGCGGTGGCCGACACGCCCGTGGCGCCGAGGCGACCCGTCGGCGCATCCAGTTTCCGGTGCGCCGCTGTCGGGTAAGCCATCGTGTGAAAGGGAGGTAGACCCATGTCACACGTAGCTCCTCAGGGTGGTCGAAATGCACCTTCGCAGTCGGGGGCTCGTCGTGGCAGACACAGTGTCACCGCCCGGCTCGACCGGATCCCGGTCTGGCCCTGGGAGCGCAAGCTCCTGTGGATCGTCGGGGCGGGTTACTTCTTCGCGTTCTTCGACATCGTCACGATCTCGTTCGCGACGCCGGTGATCGCGAAGCAGTTCCACGTTTCCAAGGCCACCGTCACCCTGTCGGTGACCAGCAGCCTGATCGGTTACATCATCGGCGCGTTCGCCGACTCGACGATCGCCGACAAGTGGGGACGAAAGCTGAGCCTCAGTATCTCGGTGGCCGTGTTCTCGGTCGGCACGGTGCTGGCCGCGCTGAGCACGAACGTGACCGAGCTGATCGCGTTTCGATTCATCGCCGGCCTCGGGATCGGGGCCGAGATCGCCGCGGTGACCACGTACATCGGCGAGCTCTCACCGGCGCGGCTGCGCGGCCGGTACACCAGCTGGGCCACCACGGCGGCGTACGCGGGCTTTGCCGTGGTGCCGTTCGTCGCCCGCGGGCTGGTGCCCACGATCGCCTCGGGCTGGCGGATCCTGTTCGTGATCGGCGCGCTGGGCGGCGTGACCATCCTGTTCATGCGCCGCGGGCTGCCGCCCTCGCCGCGCTGGCTGGTCTCGCAGGGCCGGACCGAAGAGGCCCAGGACGTCGTGGCGAGCGCCGAGGAGACCGCGCTTGAGCACATCGAGGGCGACCGGTTGCCCGAACCCGAGCCCGTGGCCGACGAGGCGCCGGCCGAGCGAGTTCCGGTTGCCGCGTTGCTGCGCCGCCCAATGGTCGGCCGCGTGGCGCTGTTCGTCGGGATCTGGTTCGTCTACTACATCGGCAACTACGGCTGGCTGACGCTGGCCCCGACGCTGTTCACCGACAAGGGCTACAGCCTGGCCGACAGCACCACGTATCTGGTCGTCTCCGGGATCGGCTTCCTGCTCGGCGCCTACGCCACCACCCACTTCAGCGACCGCTTCGAGCGCAAGTTCTCGCTGGCGCTGTTCGCGGTGATCTGGGCCGTCTCGCTATTCGTGATCGGCTACTTCGTCTCGCCGGCGATCATCATCGTGTTCGGGTTCGTCGCGTCCGCCTCGATCGGGCTGTTCGTTCCGATGCTCTACACCTACACCGCCGAGCACTTCGCCACCAGCGCGCGCGCCACCGGGGTCGCCCTGACCGACGGGCTCGGCCACATCGGCGGGGCGCTGGCTCCGCTGATCGTGCTCGGCGCGAACTCCGCCTGGGGCTTCTCCGAGGCGTTCCTGGTCATGGCGATCAGTGGTGTGGTGGCCGGCGGGCTGATCTTGCTCGGCATCAGGGCCACCGGACGCTCGCTGGAGACCGCGGCCGCGACCGCGGAGTAACTTTCCGCCTCGACATGAAGGAGCTGACCGGGAGCGCCTCGGGCACCACCGCCGCCCCGCCAGAGGCGGCGCTGGCACTGCTTAAGGCCATCGATGGGTATCCGAGCTGGACCCCCGACGTGGTCAGGGAGGCCGAGGTGCTCGAGCGCGACGCCGCCGGGCACCCGACCCGCGCCCGGGCCACGCTCCACGTCGAGCGGGGGCCGCTGACGCGCGACTTCGACCTGCTGTTCGACGTCAGGGTCGATCCCGGTGGGACGGTCGCGCTCAGCCGGATCCCGCACGCCGGCTCCGATAAGGAGCGCTTCGATGTGACCTGGAAGGTGAGTGGGGGTCAGAGCACGCGCATCGAGCTCGCGCTCGCCGCCAATCTCGACGTGCCACGGTTCATCCCGCTCGGCGGCGTCGGCGACTCGATGGCCGAGGACCTCCTCAGCGCGGCGACGCGAGCGCTGGGCCCGTGAGTCCGACGGCGGTGCCGCCGTTCCCGGGGACGCGTGGCTCGAGCCCGAACGCGTCGGCGATCAGCTCGTAGGAGCGCCGGCGAGCCTGATGGTCGTAGGTGATCGTCACCACGATCACCTCCTCGGCGCCGTACTCGACCGCGACCGCCTCGACTTCGGCCCGCACCTGCTCGGGGGTGCCGACGATCGAGCGCCGCCCCGGCCGGGCCCCGTTCAGCGGGTTGCCTTCCCGCTGGAGGAACTCGACTGCTTTCTCGGGTGGCGGCACCGGTATGAGTTGGTTGCGTCGCAGTAGCGTGAACGCCATGCGGCTGCTCGTCGATAGGTGGATCGCCTCGTCCTCGGTGGGGGCGGCGAGTGCCCACACGGCGACGGCGGTCCTGGGCGCCTGGAGATCCCGGCTGGGTTCGAAGCGCTCGCGATAGAGCTTGGCGATCTGCGATCCCTCGGCGTTGATGAAGTCAGCGAACGCGTACGGGAGGCCCAGCTGGCCGGCCCAGATCGCGCTCTGAGCCGAGGAGCCGAGCAGCCAGGTCTTCGGAAGCTCCGGGCGGCCCGGGAGCATGCCGGCCAGGCGGTGGAAGGGATGGTCGGCAGGCAGGCTGTCGTCGAAGTAGGCCAGCAGCTCGGCCAACTGCTGGGGGAAGTCATCCGGAGACGCCTGGCGGCGGTCGCGCTGGAGGGCGAAAGTGGTCAGCGGGTCGGTGCCGGCGGCGCGCCCGATGTCGAGGTCGATCCGTCCCGGGAAGAGCCCGGCCAGCACCGTGAACGTCTCGGCGACCTTGAACGGGCTGTAGTGGGGGAGCATCACGCCCCCGCTGCCCACCCGGATCGTCTGGGTGGCCGCCGCAATCGGGCCGATCAGCGCCTCGGGACTGGGGCCGGCCAGCATCGGGCCGCCGTGGTGCTCGGCCACCCAGTAGCGGTGAAAGCCGAGCTCGTCGGCCAGGCGGGCCAGGTCGATCGTGTTGCGCAGCGCGTCAACGCCGGTGGAGCCGTCGGAGATCGGGGACTGGTCGAGGACGGATACGAGCATGTCCTCGATGTTAGAAAGCCGCGGCTCAGAACTGGCCGGGCGCGGCCATGCGGTAGAAGAACGGGCCCGTCCCGGCCTGGGCGATCGCGAACAGGAACCGGAGCGCGCTCTCGCTGACGGCGGCGTTCTCGAGGCCGCCGGCGTAAATGGGGTCATAGCCGGCGTCGCGGATCAGCCGCTCGACCACCTCGCGAGCGTCCTCGTCACCGCACCAGACGTTGCCCGGCCGCTGGTTCGTTTCGGCGAGCTTGTCGTAGAGCGCGGCGAAGTTCAGGTTGAACGACTTCGCGGTGGGTCCCTGGGTCTTTGACTTGATGAACTCCGAGTTGGAGGCAAAGCCGCCGGGTGGCTGCGCTCCAATCAGGTTGGTGGCGTCGATGACGGTCTTGCCGTCCAGGCCGCTCACCGAGTTGAACACGTCGGGGACGGCGGGGCCGGGGATCGCGATCAGGACAGCGTCGGCGTCGGATGCATCGCCGCCCTCGCTCCCGATTCGCTGGACCTCGTGTCCGGCCTTCTCCCACAAGTTGGCCAGCCCGCCACCGACGTTGCCCTTCCCGACTACTGCGATCTTCACGTGCGCTCCTTTCCTCGGATCCTCTCTTCGGGGATCATCGCAGGGCGCGTATTCAGCCCGGCGGGCCAGGTCAGCCCCGGCCCATGAGGCGGCCGACGGCGGCCATCAGCTCGTCGGTCTTCTCGTCGCGCTCGCGAGCGGTGCGGGCGCCGAGCACGCAGTGGTGGGCGTGATCGTCGAGCAGCCCGAGCGCGACCTTGTCCAGGGCGGCCTGGGCCGCCGTGATCTGGGTGAGGACCTCGATGCAGTAGCGATCGTCGCGCACCATGCCTTCGATGCCGCGGATCTGGCCCTCGATGCGCGCGAGGCGGGCGAGCAGTTGGTCCTTGGTGGCGGTGTAACCCCTGGTGGTCGACATCTCGTTGATGATACCACTACCCCCTAGGGGTATAGTATCCGTGATGGTGGCGATGGTGATCGATCGACCATGAGCGACGTGGTGAACTTCATCTGGCACGTCTTGCGCGACGCGCTCCTGATGTTCTGGGAGGTGTGGTGGGCGCTCGTGCTCGGCTTCGCGATCTCGGCAGTTGTGCAGGCGTGGGTTCCTCGCGACAGAGTCTCGCGGGCGCTGGGGAGCTCGGGCCCCGGCCCGGTGGCGCGGGCCACGGGTCTGGGCGCGGCGTCCTCGTCCTGCTCCTATGCCGCGGTGGCGATCGGACGCTCGCTGTTTGTCAAGGGCGCCAGCGCCGTCAGCGCGCTGAGCTTCCAGTTCGCCTCCACCAACCTGGTGTGGGAGCTCGGCGTGGTGCTGTGGGTGCTGATCGGCTGGCAGTTCACGGTCGCGGAGTATCTCGGGGGTCTGGTGATGATCTTGCTGATGGCACTGCTGCTCCGGCTGTTCGTGAGCCGCCGGCTCGAGGAGCGTGCGCGGGAGCACGCCGAGCGGACACCGTCCGGGGGACACGACCACGGCCCGGCGGCCAGCACCGGAGGCTGGCGCGAGCGATTGCTGAGCGCCGATGCATGGACGCCGGTGGCCGGCAACTTTCGGACCGATGTGCAGATGCTCTGGAAGGAGATCACCGTCGGTTTCCTGCTCGCCGGCGTCGCGGCCCAGCTGAGCAACTCGTTTTTCACCGCGCTGTTTCTCACCCACGCGCCCCAGCCGATCCCGACGCTCGAGAACGTGATCGTCGGACCGGTCATCGCCGTGCTCAGCTTCGTGTGCTCGATCGGGAACGTCCCACTGGCCGCTGTGCTGTGGTCCGGCGGGATCAGCTTCGCCGGCGTCCTCTCGTTCCTGTTCGCCGACCTGATCGTGCTGCCGATCGTGGCCATCTACCGCAAGTACTACGGGACCGCGTTCGCGGCGCGGATCGTCGCGCTGATGTTCGTGACCATGGTCCTGGCGGCGCTGCTCGTCGACGGCGTGTTCAGCCTGCTCGGCGCGATCCCGTCAGGCCCGCGACCGACGCGCGCCGACGTGTTCGGATCGGTGCAGGTCGACTACAAGCTGGTGCTGAACCTGATCGGGCTCGCCGTGTTCGGGGCGCTGATGGGACTGAGCCTGCGGCGGGGCGCCGGCATGCACGCGCACGCCCACCATTAGGGGTGGTGGTGAGATTAGGGGCGGTGGTGAGGCGGCGCGATCAGCCCGTGGCGACCGTCTCCGGGGCGGCCGGCTCCTCGGCCGCTCCCGGCGCGCCGCCCGCCTCCGGCCCGTGGGCCTCCACGAAATCGCGCTGGCGGATCAGGAGCGCGGTCAGCACCGCGGCGGCGAGAGCGATGATCGCTCCGATCAGCACGACCTCGTTCAGACCGGCGATGAACCCGGATCGGGCCGCGCCGGCGGCCAGCCCGCGAAGATTCGCGGGAACGGTCTGGATGGCCTGGAGGACGCTGCCGTCGCTGACCGCCTGGGCGAGCGTCTGGGCATGGCCGGCCAGCGCCGTGTGGCTGAGGTGCGAGACGACGGTGTTCTCGGCCTGGCTGGCCAGGATGCTGCCGAGCGCCGCCACCCCGGTGGCGATGCCGACCTGGCGGAAGGTCGAGTTGATGCCCGAGGCCATGCCCGCGCGGGCAGGTTCGACGACCCCGACCGCGGTCGAGGCCAGCGGCACGTTGACGAAGCCGCCGCCGATTCCCGCCACGATCAGCCCCGGCAGCAGGTGGGTCCAGTCGTCGCTCGGCGTGATGCCGCGCAAGAGCAGCAGGCCCACGCCGATCAGGGCAAAGCCGGGTCCGATCAGCCAGCGCGTGGGCACGTGCCCGGTGAGGCGACCGGCCAGGCCGGCGGTGAGGAAGGTCGCTCCGGTCAGCGGCAGAAGCCGCACGCCGGTGGCGATGGCCGAGGAGCCGAGCACGTTCTGCAGGTACAGCACGATGTAGGTGAGCAGCGAGAACAGGCCGGCGGAGATCGCCCAGGCGGCGATCAGGCCGCCGTTGAAGGTCGGCACGCGCAGCAGGCCGAGATCGAGCATCGGCGCCCGCGAACGCAACTCGATCACGAAGAACGCGGTCAAGAGAACGACGGCGGCGATCAGCGAACCGGCCACCGTAGTCGAGCCCCAGCCGTCCGGGTGGCTGCGGATCAGCCCGTAGACAAGCGCGGTGAGGCCGAGCGTGAACGTGACGAAACCGGCCCAGTCCGGCCGGCGTGCCACCGGCGCCTTCGACTCGTCGACCTCGCGCAGGGTGACCAGCAACGCGAGGATGCCGATCGGCAGGTTCACGAAGAAGATCCAACGCCAGGACAGCCCGCTGGTCAGCGCGCCGCCGATCACCGGGCCGACCGCGACGGCCACGCCGGTGACCGCGCCGAACACCCCGAAGGCCACGCCGCGCTCGCGGGGCGGGAAGGCCGCGGCGAGCAGCGCCAGCGAGGTGGCGAACATGATCGCGCCGCCGACGCCCTGGAACGCGCGGGCCAGGGCCAGGAAGGTCGGGTCGGGGGCGAATCCGCAGAGCGCCGAACCGAGCGTGAACACGACGATGCCCGCCGCGAACACCAGCCGGCGACCGATCAGGTCGCCGATCGAGCCGGCGGTCAGCAGGAACGCCGCCAGGGTCAGCGCATAGGCATCGATCACCCACTGCAGATCGGCCAGGGAGGCGTGGAACGCCTGCTGGATGTACGGCAGCGCGACGTTGACGATCGTGATGTCCAGCAGCAGCATGAACACGCCGGTGCATACGGCGAGGAGGGTCCACCACTTGCGATCCATTCCAGCTACCTCCAGTTGCGGAGCGGAGGTCGAGCTTACCACATATACTGAGTCTATGCTCAGTAATTCTCCCGCGCGACGAGGCACCGGTGACTGACGAGGTTCCGCGACGGCGCGGCCGGCCACCCGCGGGCGGACGCGAGGCGATCCTCGCCGCGGCGCTCCAGTTGCTCCGCGAGCGCGGAATCGCCCGGGTCACCTCGCGCGAGGTGGCCGCGCTGGCCGGGGTCTCGGAGGCGAGCGTCTTCTACCACTACAAGGACCGCACGGGACTGTTGCAGGCGGTGTTCGAGCAGGGGCTGGAGCCGTTGCAGGCGCTCTCCTCGGGAGGCATGCTCTCCGGCGCCGACCTGCACGACGTGCTCACCCGCTTCGCGGACACGCTCGACGAGTTCCTCGAGCAGGCCCTTCCGGTCATGTCGGCGGCCCTGTCCGATACCGCGCTGCGGGACGTCATGGCGGCGTACATGACCGCGCAGGACCTCGGCCCGCACCGCGGGGTGGCCGCGCTCGGCGACTACCTGGCGGCCGAGCAGGCGGCGGGGCGGGTGCGCGCCGGGGTCGACCCACATGCCGCCGCGATGCTGTTCGTGGGCGCCTGCTACACGCGGGCGGCGCAGCGGCAGATGCCCGCCAGGGTGAACGAGCTGCCGCCGCTCGAGAACATCATCCGGGCGACCGAGGAGCTGCTCCGGCCGGGCCCCGTATGATTCAGGTCGTGCCCGGTTGACGCTGAGACCAAGCGCACCGCCGATTTGAGGCTGGATCATCTGGACCGGCCGCGGGCGCGGTCGCGATGGTGGGCGCTTTGCCGCCGGAGCGGCTCGGTGGCGGTGCGCGCGCGCCGCCTGGGTGCTACTTCGTGGCGGGGCTGTTCGCGGCCGCGGCGCGCGTCTTGCCCGGATGATCGCGGGCTATGCCGGGACGATCGCGGGCCCGCTCGGCTCGGGCGGCGGGTCCTGCGAGGAGCGCTCGCGAGTCGCCGGCGAGCGCCGCTCCTCGGTGCCGTCGGCGTGGACGATCAGCACCGGGATCGGGCTGTGGTTGAGCGCGTAGTGGCTGACGCTGCCGAGCAGCGAGGCGGTCAGCGCGCGGCGCCCGCGCGAGCCCATGATGAGCACGTCGTACTCACCGCACTCGATCGCCTTCATCAACGCGGAGCGGATGGGTCGGCGGCTGATCAGAGTCGTGACCGGCACGTCGTCGGGCACCCGGCTGACTGCCTGGCGCATGACCTGGACGGCCTCGCGCTCGAGGTCGAGGGCGGAGAGGGCAGCGGCCCCGGTGGCGATCGAGGAGGCGGCCCAGGCGGGCGGCTGGTTCACCGCGGTGAGGAGGGTGAGGCGTCCCCGGCCGGCGCGGGCGATGTCGATCGCCTCATCGAGCGCGCGCTGTGCGTGGTCCGAGCCATCGACACTCACCAGGATGTTTCTGAACATGACAGTTCTCCAGAAAGCTTGGCATGCCAAACATTAGCATGCCAGGGTATACTTGGCCAGTGGGTGCTCGTGCAATGAACCAATCGGGGTGCGATGAGTTCCTGGATGGATTCGACGCCCTGGCCCAGGCGGTGCGCCGGGCCCGTGGGGCCAACGGTCACGCGGCAGATGGGGGCCTGACCCTGTCTCAATACGGACTGCTCGAAGGCCTGGCCGGCCGCCGGGCGGCAAGGGTCCAGGAGCTGGCCACAGCGGCGGGCATCAGCGCCTCGACGGCCACCCGCATCCTCGACGCGCTGGAGCGCCGCGGGATCGTGCGGCGAACGCGCTCGAGCCAGGACCGCCGCGCGGTGGCGGTGAGCCTCACCGACCTCGGGCGAGATCTACTGCACGCCGAGCAGGAATGGCTGCGGGGCCGCCAGCGCGCCTTCTACGCATCGCTTCCGGACGCCGAGCAGGAGCTCGCGCCCGATCTGCTCGTGCGCTTGGCCGCGCTGATCGACGAGCTCGCGGCCGGTCCGGACGTGAAGCCCGCCGCGGCCGCCTAGCTATTGGTTCCGCGGCGCGGCGGTTTCGGGCGGCGGCGGATCGTGGCTGTCCTGCCCGGTCGGTGGAACCGGGAGTTTTTCGACATTCGCGGACCCGCGCCGCGCGAGTGGTGAGCAATGCGTGCTATTCGGGGGTGATCTCGCCACTCGCGGACCGGCAGATGGCGAGTGGCGAGTTCGTCCCGTCTGAAAAGGGGCGGCCGGGCGCTGGCTGTCCGGGACGGCGAGCCCTCGCAGAGCTCCAGCGCGGCCGCCGAGCCCCAGCGCGCGCTTAAACCGGAATTACACATCCGGGTCACGGGTCGGCAACAACCGCGCTCGGCGGCACCCATAGAAGTGCGTGGCAACCAAACGCGAAGGAGCTTTTGCATGCGAAGAGTCACGAGGCTGGGCGCGGCGGCGGCATTGCTCGCGGCCGGCGCGATCGGCGGCTCGGCGGCCGTCGTCTCGGCCCATCCCGACCACCACCGAGGCCACCACAACGCGATCCAGCACGTGCTGCTGATCTCGGTCGACGGTATGCACCAGTCCGACCTCGACTGGTACATCGCCAACCATCCGAGCTCGGAGTTGGCCCAGCTCGCCTCCGGGGGCGCCGAGTTCACCAACAACCACACGTCGGACCCGTCGGACTCCGATCCGGGCGGTACCGCGATCATGACCGGCGGCGACCCGCGCGCGACCGGCGTGTACTACGACGTCGAGTACAGCCACGGCGTGTTCCCGCCTGGCACCACGACGTGCTCGGGTCCGGTCCCGGGTGGCAACGTGATCTACGACTCCCCGGACGACACGCTGAACGCCGTGCCCGACCTGATCCCGGGCGGCACCGGCGGCCCGTTCCCGTCCTTCGACGAGGGCGGCTCGATCTTCCCGAAGGGCGATGACACGAACCCGGGCGCGATCATGAACCTGACCCCGCACCCGCAGTCCGGTCTGAACCCGGCGACGTTCCCGGTCGACCCGAAGACGTGCCAGCCGATCATGCCGTGGGACTACCTGAAGGTCAATTCGATCTTCCAGGTGATCCAGGACGCCGGCCTGCGCACCGCCTGGTCTGACAAGCACGCGATCTACACGTCGTTCAACGGCCACGGATCGGGTGGCACGAGCATCGATGACTTCTTCGGCCCGGAGATCGACTCGCAGGCCGTCGAGCCAAACGGCGTGCCCTACCCGAGCGACACGGACTGGGCGCACGACGACGCCGCCACCAAGCAGTACGACGGCTACAAGGTGCAGGCGGTCATCAACGAGATCAATGGCTACGACCACAGCGGCAAGACCTATGTGGGCACGCCGGCGATCCTCGGGATGAACTTCCAGGCGGTGTCGGTCGCCCAGAAGGTCGACTCGGCCAGCGCGCTGGTCAAGAATCCTGACGGCACTTACTCGGAGAGCCCCTCGGATTGCTTCTCATCGCCGACGCCGCCGGACGCCAACTGCCTCGCCGGCTACTACCCGGGCACGACGACGCCGCGCCCGCTGCTGGCCAGCGCACTGGACTACGTCAACGCCCAGTTGACCGCGATGGACAACGCGATCCAGAGCAATCCGCAGACGCGCGGGACCACCGCGATCATCATCACGGCCAAGCATGGCCAGTCGCCTCAGAATCCGCTGCTCCTCAAGCGGATCAAGGACGGTCCGATCATCAACGCGATCAACGCGGCCTGGACCGCCCAGACCGGTGATCAGAACGCTCTGATCGTCGCCGGCACCGACGACGACCTGTGGCAGAGCTACCTGTCGGTCAAGACGCAGGATGCGGCCGACTTCGTCAAGCACTACCTGTGGAGCCACAGCGCGACCGCGGTGCTCTACAACAACGACGGCGTCAACCGCGGCACCGAGCAGGTCCCGCACTCCGGCCTGGCGCGGATCTACGCCGGTCGGGAGGCGGCGCGCTTCTTCGGCGTGCCGTACGGAGACCCGCGCTACCCGGACGTGTTCGGTCGGGTGCAGGTCGGCACCGTGTACACCGGCGGCACGAAGATCGCCGAGCACGGTGGCGATAACCCGAACGACCGCGACGTGCCGCTGCTCGTCTACGCGCCCGGCACGGTCAGGCCCCGCCAGTCGGACGCGTGGGTCGAGACGACCCAGGTCGCGCCGACGGTCCTGCGCCTGCTCGGACTGGACCCGGACGCGCTCGACGCGGTGCGGATCGAGGGCACGCGGGTGCTCCCCGGCATCGACGAAGGGCGTCGCTGGGACCGCTGACCCGCGGACCGAGACACATTTGACGGGTGGGCGTGTCGAAACGCGGCACGCTCGCCCGTCATAGGGTTGAAGCCGCAACTTCTCAGAGGGAGCGGCCAACCAACCTTCAAGGAGGCGTGATGCCGCAGTACATGCTGTTGATCTACATGCCCGGGGACAACCCGATGACCCCGGAGCAGATGGCCGAGATGGGCCCGCGCTGGGATGCCTACACGCAGACTCTGTCCGATGCGGGCGTGCTGGTCGGCGGCGACGCTCTCGAGCGTGCCGACGTGGCCACCACGGTGCGCGAGCGCGGTGGCCAGATCCAGTTCACCGATGGCCCGTTCGCCGAGACCAAGGAGTTCCTGGCCGGCTACTACCTCCTCGACTGCCCCGACCTCGACACCGCGCTCGATCACGCCTCGCGGATGCCGAACGTCGGCTTCGGGTCGGTCGAGGTCCGGCCGGTGTGGGACCGCACCGGCCCGCAGGCGACTAGCCGGGAGCAGCTGGCTCAGGCGTAGACGTAGGGAAGTTCCGCGCACGGGGGCGGTGCTGCCACCGCCCCCGTGTTGCCGTTTTGTTGAGCTGGCCTTAGGGCCTACTCGTACGACCCCCCGCGTGTCGGGTTCTGGCCCCGTGGCCGTTGGCATCCGGTACTTCATTGGACAGCGTGTCACCCATGAGCTTGACCGCGCCAGAGTGCAGCGAGTCGATCGCGGCGGTCCTCCCGCTTGGTGCCGCGATCGCGTCGGTCGGGATCAGCCTGCCCGACACGGTCGTCCCGAACGCCGAGATCGCCCCGCGAATCGGCGTCACCGATGAGTGGATTGTCCGCCGGACGGGCATCCGCACCCGCCATGTCGCCCACCCGGACGAGCGCCTGGCCACGCATGCCACGCAGGCCGCGGCGGCCGCGCTGAAGCGCGCCGGGGTGTCCGCCGGCGAGGTCGACCTCGTACTGGTCGCCACTACGACGCCCGACGAGGTGATGCCGAACGCCGCCCCGCAGGTCGCGCACCAGCTGGGCGCCACCCGCGCCGGGGCATTCGACATCGGCGCAGCATGCACCGGTTTTCTCTCGGCACTCGCCGTGGGTGCGGCCCAGATCGAATCCGGACGGGTGCAGACCACGCTGGTCATCGGGGCCGACCTGATGTCGAGGCTCACCGACCCCGAAGACCGCTCGACCGCCGCGGTGTTCGCCGATGGAGCCGGTGCGGTCGTGCTCCGCGCCGCCGCCCAGGAGAGCCGGATCGGGCCGATCGTGCTCGGGTCGGACGGTGCCGGCGCGGATCACATCATCGTTCCCCGGTCCGAGGGCATGATCCGCATGCGCGGGCACGAGACGTTCCGGGAGGCCGTCGCCCGGCTGTCGCTGGCCACCGTTCAGGCCGTGCGCGCCGCGGCGGTCCGGCTCGAGGACATCGACCTGTTCGTCTACCACCAGGCCAACGGGCGCATCCTCAGCGCGGTCGGCGAGCGCCTGAGCCTGCCCGCGGACCGTGTGGTCGACTGCATCTCGGAGTACGGCAACACCGTCGCGGCCACCCTGCCGCTCGCGCTCGCTCATGTCGAGAACGAAGGGCGGCTGAAGCCCGGGCAGCGCGTGCTGCTCGGTGCGTTCGGCGCGGGGTTCACCTGGGGCGCCACCGTCGTTGAATGGGGTCCCGCCCCCCCGCCCCCTACCACCATGCCGTCATGAGCTCCCGAGTCGTGATCACCGGAATCGGCGCCGTCTCGCCCCTGGGCAACAGCGCCCGGGAGCTCTACGACGGCTGGCTGGGCGGCCGCAGCGGCATCGAGGACGGCCTGGGAGCCTGCAGCGACTTCGACCCCGCCGAGTTCATGAGCACGAAGGAGGCGCGACGGAGCGATCGCTTCGCCCAGCTGGCCATCGCCGCCGGCGCCCAGGCGATCGCCGACGCCGGGTGGGACGGCAGCGAGCCGCCGGCCGATCCGGCCGACGTGGGCTGTGTCGTCGGCTCGGGGATCGGCGGCATGACGACGTTCGAGACCCAGTGCGGGGTTCTGCGCGACCGCGGCCCCGAGCGCGTCTCGCCGCTTGCCATCCCGCTGATCATGGGCAACGCCGCGGCTGGCCTGCTGGCCATGCGCCACGGGCTTCGCGGCCCGGTGTTCGGCGTGATGTCCGCCTGCGCGTCGGGCACCCACGCGATCGGCGAGGCGGCGCGCATGATCAAGTCTGGAGAGGCAAAGGCAGTCGTCGCGGGCGGAGCGGAGGCGACTCTGACTCCGCTCGCGAAGGCGGCCTTTGGCGCGATGGAGGCCACCTCGCCGACCGGCATCTCCCGCCCGTTCGACGCTCGCCGAGACGGTTTCGTCATGGGTGAGGGCGCGGGCGTGCTCGTGCTCGAGTCAGAGGAGATGGCCCGTGAGCGCGGCGCCCGGGTGCTCGGCGAGGTGCTCGGCTACGCCGCGACCGCCGACGCTCACCACCTGACTGCGCCCGAGCCGACTGGGCGACCGGCGGCCACCGCGATCACGCGAGCCCTGAAGAACGCCGCCCTCACCCCCGAAGACATCGACTACGTCAACGCCCACGGTACCTCGACCCAGCTCAACGACCGTTCGGAGACCGAGGCGATCAAGCTCGCGCTGGGCGAGCGGGCGTACGACGTCCCGGTGTCGTCGACCAAGTCCGCGATCGGGCACCTCCTGGGTGCCGCCGGCGCGGTCGAGGCGATCGCCACGATCCTGGCGCTGAACGAGCGCATGGCGCCGCCAACCCTGAACTACGAGGAGCCCGACCCCGACCTCGATCTCGACTACGTGCCCGACGGTCCCCGGCCACTGTCCAACGGGAACGGCCACCCGCTGGTTGCCCTCTCGAACTCGTTTGGGTTCGGCGGCCACAACGCCGTCGTGTGCCTGAGAGGGGCGTCGTGAGCGTCACCCTCGCCCCCCAGCCCGGGACGGCGGCGACCGAGACCACGTCGCTGAGCCCGCTGGCCCGCCTCGAGACGCTGTGCGATCCCGGCTCGCTGCAGCTGATCCGCTCCGATGTGCTGTCCGCGCCCATGGGCGAAAAGGCCCGGCCCGGAGACGGCGTGCTCGCCGGTGCCGGCCTGATCGACGGCCGCCAGGTGTTCTGCTACGCCCAGGATCAGTCCTACGCGGGCGGCTCGCTCGGCGAGCAGCACGCGAACACGATCGTGCGCGTGCTTTCACTGGCCGACAAGGCCCGGGCCCCGGTCGTCGGGTTCGTCTCGAGCGGCGGCGCGCGCATGCAGGAGGGCGTGGCGGCGCTGGGTGGCTACGGGCGCATCTTCCACCGCATCGTGAAGCTTTCGGGGCGCGTTCCGCAGGTCTCGATCATCACCGGTCTCTCGGCCGGCGGCGGCGCGTACTCGCCGGCGCTGACCGACTGGGTGGTGATGACCGAGGAGTCCAGCATGTTCCTGACCGGCCCGGGAGTGGTACGCGAGGCCCTTGGCGAGGAGGTGACCGCCGCGCAGCTCGGCGGCACCAAGGTGCATGAGCGCAACGGCGTCTGCCATTTCGTCGCGCCCACCGACTCGAGCGCGGCCTATCTGGCGCGCGATCTGCTCGGGTACCTGCCCCGCCACCGCGACGCCGAGCCGCCGAGCATGCCCGCCAGGCCGCCGCTCGGCTATGACCCCTCCGACCCCGTCCCGCGCGACCCGCGCCGCGTCTACGACGTGCGCGAGGTGATCCGGGCGCTGGTCGACGGGGGCGAGTTGCTCGAGGCCTCCGCCGGGTGGGCGCGCAACCTGGTCACCGGCTTTGCCCGGATGGACGGCCGGACGGTCGGCGTGGTGGCCAATCAGCCGCATTACCTGGGCGGGATCATCGACGCCGACGCCGCCCAGAAGGGCGCCCGGTTCGTGTCGAAATGCGACGCCTTCGGCATCCCGCTGCTCGTGCTCGTCGACACTCCCGGGTACATGCCGGGAACCCGGCAGGAGTCGGCCGGGGTGATCCGCTTCGGGGCCGACTTCGTGCACGCGTTCGCCGGCGCGGAGGTCCCGCGGGTCACGCTGATCCTGCGCAAGGCGTTCGGCGGCGCGTACATCACGATGAACTCCAAGGATCTCGGCGCGGATTACGTGTTCGCCTGGCCGGACGCCCAGATCGGCGTGATGGCCGCGCGTTCGGCGGTGGGGATCATCCATCGCCGGGAGCTCGCCGCCGCCGAGGATCCCGAGGGCGCGCGCGACGAGCTCGCAGCCCAGTACGCCGAGACCCAGCTCTGCCCGCGCAAGGCCGCGGCGGGCGGCTACATAGACGAGCTGATCCCGCCGGGCGAGACACGCTCGCGTCTGGTGTGGGCGCTGCGCTCCCTGGAGGCCGAACGATGACGGGCTCCGACGGGACCGTCCTGCTCACTGGTGCGACCGGGTTCGTCGGCATGGAGCTGCTCGT
Source organism: Solirubrobacterales bacterium (assembly GCA_019241635.1). Lineage (GTDB taxonomy): Bacteria > Actinomycetota > Thermoleophilia > Solirubrobacterales > Solirubrobacteraceae > Palsa-465. Next base: position 4,292 of record JAFAWR010000218.1, on the reverse strand, counting down.
GCGCTACCTCGAGCGGACCGAGCGTCACGTGCTGGCGATCGTCCGCGCCGGAAGCGACGAGTCCGCCCGCGAGCGCATGGAGGCCGTGCTCGGGAACCTGTTCGGCGATCAGGCCGGGCGCTACGGAGACCGCGTCACGGCGGTGGCCGGTGACATGACCGCGCCGCGGCTCGGCCTGGATCCGGGGCGATGGGATTGGCTCGCCGCCGATTCGACGATGATCGTCCACTGCGCGGCCTCGGTGTCGTTCGGCCTCTCGCTCGACGAGGCGCGGGCGGTGAACGTCGAGGGAACCCGCCGGATGCTCGAGCTCGCCGGCCGAGCGCAGGCCCTTGGGGGGCTGGAGCGCTATGCCCAGGTGTCGACCGCCTACGTCGCCGGCACTCACGCGGGCCGGTTCTGCGAATCCGACCTCGACGTCGGGCAGAGCTTCAACAATTCCTACGAGCAGTCGAAGTTCGAGTCCGAGCAACTCGTGCGCTCACATCCCGGGCTGCCGTTCACGATCTTCCGCCCGAGCATCGTGGTGGGCGACCGCACCAGCGGCTGGACCGCCGCGTTCAACGTCCTGTACTGGCCGCTGCGCGCGCTCGCGCGCGGGCTGTTCCCGGCCGTGCCGGCGGTTGCCTCGGCGCCGGTCGACGTCGTCTCGATCGACTACGTCGCCGACGGCATCCACGAGCTGTGCGAATCGCCGGGCGGGATCCGGCAGACCTATCACCTCACCGCCGGCGCGGAGGCGAGCACGATCGCCGAGATCGCCGCCCTGGCCAGCGGCTACTTCCAGCAGCCGCTGCCCAGGCTGCTCTCGCCGACTGAGTTCCTGGCCGGCGACCACGGAATCGCGCGCTCGATGCTCGAGGAAGGCGCGATGTACTTCCCGTACTTCTCGGTGCAGACCACCTTCGACGACGCGTTCACACGCGCGCGCCTGCAGGCCGCCGGAATCAGCGTCGCGCCGCTGCGCGAATACATGGGGCGCCTGCTCGACTTCGCCACCTGGAGCCGGTGGGGCAAACGCCCGATCGCCCGGGCCGAAGCGCTGGCCGCCGTCTAGGGGTCTCGCTCCGCTCGACCATTCCCCCCACACGGGGGGTTGTCCGGATCGGGTCGTTGCGGGCGCCCGCGCACGCGAGCATCCTCGAAACGTGACCCTGCTCGCCGACACGGCCCGTTTCCGGACCGACGACCCGGACGACCTCGTGCGCGCGTCCCTGGCCTGTCCGATCTGCCTGCGCAGCGACGATCTGGAGTGGCACGGGGCCCTCGACGGATACGATCCGTCGGTGGAATGCCGCTGCCCACGGTGCGAGGAGTCCTGGCGGGTCTATCTGGACCCGCAGCAGGCGCTCCGCTTCGCCTTCATGGACGCCTCCTGAGCCGGCGCGACGCTCTGGCCGGCGCTCTGGCGCAGGGGCGAGAGCGATGAGCGCGACCGCGCGCTCCGAGGTCGGCGTCGATGCGCTCGAGCTGTTCGTCGAGGTGCTCTCAGGGTCCGAGGACGCCGCCGGTGACGTGTTCTACGACCGGCTGTGCGAGGCCGTGTGCCGGCTGGCCCACATGCGCCGCGCGCTGATCTTTCGCTATGACTCGGCGCGCCGGCGGGTGCGGGCGGCGGGGGCGCATGGGCTGAACCTCGAGCAGTTCGCCGGCGCGCACGTGACCGTGGAGTCGGCGCCGATCGCCGCCCAGGCCCTGCGCGAGGATCGGGTGATCGAGGTGGAGGGCGACATGACCGGTCAGTTCCCGGCCGAGTACGCCGACGTATTCCCCGAACCCGTGCGTCTCGTGTGCGCGCCGATGGCCGCGCCCGGGCGCTTTCTTGGGGTGATCTTCGCCGACCGGCTGCTCACCCAGCCGCCGCTGGACGACGCCGAGCGCCATCTGCTGTGGACGCTCGGCAAGGCCGCCGCGCTGGCCTCGGTGGCGCGCACCGTGGCCACCCAGGGCGAGAAGGCGCGCCAGCTCGAGCAGCGCATCGACCTGGCCCGCGACATCCACGAGGGCGTGATCCAGCGGCTGTTCGGGATCTCGATGGCGCTGGACGGAGAGGGCGACCTGCCGGCCGCGGCGCGGGAGCGCTGCGCCACCGAAATCCAGGAGGCGCTGTCCGATCTGCGCACGGCGATTCAGCGCCCGCTGGGCCGCGCTCCCCGCGCCACTCAGACGACGTTCGTGGCCGAGGTCGAGCGCCTGGCCCGCGTGCACCCCGACCTCGGGGTGCAACTCGAGGCCGGCGACGAGGGCGATGTGCCCGCCTCGCTCGAGCCGCTGGCCCAGTCGGTCCTGGCCGAAGCCGTCCGCAACGCCCACAAGCACGCCAACCCCCGCCGGGTGAGCGTCCGCGTGGGCCGTCACGATGGCGCGTTCGTGCTCGAGGTGGCCAACGATGGCGTGACCGGGAGCCGGCACCGGGCCGGCATGGGTCTGCGACTGGCCGCGCTCGAGGCGCTGCAGAGCGGGGGCGTGGTCGAGTTCGGGACACGCGAGCCCGGAACCTGGCAGGTCAGGCTGGTGGTACCGGTTGAGTCCTGAGTCCGGGCCGAGCCGGAAAGCGTCCGAGGGCAGCGGGAGTCAGATCCCGAACGCCGCGCTACGCAGCCCCGAACGTCTCAGCGTGCTGGTCGTCGACGATCACGATGTCGTGCACTGGGGCATTCGGCTGATGCTCACCCAGCAGCCCTGGGTCGACCGCTGTCTGAGCGCGCACTCGGGCGCCGAGGCGATCGAGCTGGCGGTGCGCTACCGGCCGCACGTGGCCCTGGTCGACCTGTTCATCGGCGAGGAGTCCGGGGCCGAGGTGTGCGAGCAGCTGCGCAAGGCCGAGCCGCTGACCCGCGTGCTCCTTTTCTCGGGTGCCGGCGAGATCTCGCCGCCCGCGGCCCGGGCGGCCGGCGCCTCGGGCTTTGCCTACAAGGACTGGCCGGCTCGCAAGATCGCCGGGGCGGTTCGGCTGGTCGGCCTCGGCAAGACCGTGTTCGACCATCAGGACAGGCCGTCGGCGCTCGGGCTCTCCGACCGCGAGCGCGACGTGTTGAACCTGATGGCCTCTGGTGCCACAAACCCCGAGATCGCCGAGCAGCTCCACCTGTCCAAGCACACGGTCAAGGAGCACACCAGCGCCGTATATCGCAAGCTCGGCGTGCGCAACCGGACCGAGGCGGTCCAGCGCGGGCAGCGCCTGGGTTTGCTGGCGTAGGGTTCGCGCTCGCGCATGATCTTCTACGAACCCGGTAAGCGCGACCGCAGCGTCCTGCCGCACGATCCGTTCAAGTCGCTGGTCGCCCCGCGCCCGATCGGGTGGATCTCGACCATGGACGCCGCCGGCCGGGTCAACCTTGCCCCGTACAGCTTCTTCAACGCGGTGGGCGAGGGGCCGTACATGCTGGCCTTCTCCAGCCACGGCGCCAAGGACTCCTCGACGTTCGCCGGCGAGCTGCGCGAGTTCGTCTGGAATCTGGTCACCTGGGAGCTGCGCGAGCAGATGAACGAGACCTCGGCGCCGCTGCCCCGGGGGGCTTCCGAGTTCTCGCGGGCCGGACTTGAGATGGCGCCGTCGCGGCTGGTGGCGCCGCCGCGGGTGGCGGCCAGCCCGTGTGCGATGGAGTGCAAGGTCGTGCACCACCTCGAGCTGCGCGACCTCGACGGCAACACGTTCGACCAGCACCTGGTGATCGGGCAGGTGGTCGGGATCCACCTGGACGAGCGCGCTGTGGCCGGCTCCGGGATCGATACGGCGGGCCTGCGCCCGATCGCCCGGTGCGGCGGCCCGGCCGACTACACGGTGGTCGAGACGATCTTCCGCATGACGCGTCCCACGTCGTAACCGCCCTCGGTTGCCTGGCCCGCGTGGCAATTTCCGCCATTACGCACCTGGCGACGTGCCGAGTGACGGATTCCGCCTCTCTGAGAGGCACTATCCGTCAAGACGGGGGATCGCATCACGCGAATGGCGGAATTTGCACGTGCGGGTGGCGGCAGGCTTACGCTTCACGATCGTGATCGTGTCCGAATCATTCGTGATCGCCGAGTGGACCGACCCGGGCGTGACCAGTCGCGAGCGGCCGATCGCCGGCCTGCACCTGCACCGCTCCGACGACGAGGCGTGGTACGTGCTCTCCGGCCGCCTCGGCTTCTCGGTGGGCGACGCGACGCGCGAGGTCGGCCCCGGCGAGTCGATCCTGGTGCAGCGGGGCACGCCGCACTCGTTCTGGAACGCGGTGGCCGAGCCGACGCGGTACCTGCTCGTGATGACGCCGCGGCTCCACACGCTGATCGAGGCGCTGCACTCC
>JAFAWR010000382.1 GCA_019241635.1 Solirubrobacterales bacterium | reverse complement strand
CTCGGTCACGTTGCCGGGGACCTCGATCCAGCGCGAGGAGAAGAACGGCCGGGTGGCGGTCATGCGAGGACCTGCGCGGTTCGCGAGCGGGTCGGTCCGATCCCCTCGTCCTCGGGCAGCCCGAACATCAGGTTGAGGTTCTGCACGGCCTGCGACGCGGCGCCCTTCCACAGGTTGTCGATCGCGCCGAACACGATCACGCGCCCGGTGCGGGGGTCGCGGTGGACGGAGATGCGACAGATGTTCGTCTCGCGGACGTCGCGGACGCCCGGCGGCTTCTCCGCGAGCTCGATGAACGGCTCATCGGCGTAGGCCTCGGCGTAAAGGGCCGCGAGCTCGTCGCCGTCGGTCGGCGCGCCGGCGGTCGGCGTCACGTAGCAGGACACGAGCTCGCCCTGGTCGAGCGGGACGAGATGCGGCACGAACGTCACGCGCACGTCGGCCCCGAGCGCGCCGAGCTCCTGCTCGATCTCGGGGATGTGCCGGTGCGCCGGTACGCCGTACGCGCCCACGTTCTCGTCGGCGCTCACGAAGTGCGTCTTCTCGCTCGGCGCGCGACCGGCGCCCGACACGCCGGACTTGGCATCGATGACCACGTCCGCGATCAACCCGGCGCGGGCCAGCGGCGCGAGCGCGAGCAGCGTGGCGGTCGGATAGCAGCCCGGGTTGGCCACGAGATCGGCGCCGCGGATCTGCTCGCGGTAGCGCTCGGGCAGCCCGTACAACGCACCGGGCAGCAGATCCGGGGCCTGGTGCTCGCGGTACCAGCGGCCGTACACGCCGGCGTCGTGCAGCCGGAAGTCGGCGCTCAGGTCGACCACGCGCACACCGCGAGCGCGCAGCTCGGCCACCAGCGGGGCGGCGGCGCCGTGCGGGTAGGCGACAACGGCGGCGTCCACCTCGGCGTGACGGTCGACGTCGAGCTCCTCGAGCAGGACCGGCACGCGGTGCTGGGGATACAGCTCGTCGAGGTGTCGTCCTTGGTCGCTGCGGGCGGTCAGGGACCTGAGCTCAAAGCTCGGGTGGCGATGCAGCAGACGCGCGGTGAGCGCGCCCGTGAACCCCGCGGCGCCGAAGACCGAAACGCTAGGCGGCACGGATCCTCCCTCCAAGCACGCGCTCCAGTGCCGCGGCGATCGCGCTGCGCCGCTCGGCCACCTCCTCGTCGGTCAGCGTCCGGTCGGTGGCCCGGTAGGTGAGGCGAAGCGCCAACGACACGTTGCCCTCCCCCAGCTTGTCCGGATCGCGGTAGACGTCGAACACGTCGACCTCGGCCAGCAGCGGGCGACCGGCGCCCTGAACCGCGTCGACCACGGCGGCCGCGCTCACCCGCTCGGACACGATGACCGCTAGGTCCTCGCGGACGTCCGGGAAGCCGCTGACCTCGCGGTAGAGCGGGGTCGGCGGCGGTGGCACGGCGTCGAAGTCGAGCTCGAACCCCGCGACCGTGCCGTCGAGGTCCCATTTGGCCGCGACCAGCGGATGGATCTCGCCGATCCACCCGGCCGGCTCGCCATCGGCCAGGATGCCGGCCGCCCGGCCGGGATGGAGAAACGGCTCGCTGGCCGGCTCGAGCGTCCACGGCACCCGGAGCCCGTCCAGCAAACCGGCGAGCACGCCCTTGGCGGCGAAGAAGTCGACCGGGCGGGGCTGGGCATCGCGCCAGGTCGCCGGGCGGGCGGGACCGCTCAGCACCACGCCGACGTGATGGGGCTCGTGGGGCAGGCTGTGCGCGCCGTCGGGGAGATACACCGCGCCGGACTCGAACAGCCGCAGCGTGGTCGCGCCGCGCGCGCCGTTGCGTCGCGCGACATCGAGCAGCGACCCGAGCAGTGTGGTGCGCAGCATCGACAACTCGGTCGAGAGCGGGTTGGCGAGCTCCACCGCGCGGCGCAGAGGATGGTCAGCCCCCAGCCGCAGGCGGTCGCTCACCTCGGGACTTGTGAAGCTCCAGCCGACGATCTCGTGCAGTCCGTGCGAGGTCAGAGCGTCGGCGGCCCGCCGGCGCAGGCGCTGGCGTGGCGTGAGCCGGGCGTGCGCCTCGTGGCGCGAGGGCAGAGTGGCCGGCACCTTGTCGAGCCCGTTGATCCGCGCGACCTCCTCGATCAGATCGGCCTCGCGCGTCACGTCATCGCGGCGGAACGCGGGGACCGTCACCTCCAGGCCGTCGTGCGCCGATGCGGTCTTGAACTCGAGCGACTGAAGGATCTCGGCGCTCCGCTCGCGCGGGATCTCGACCCCGAGCAGCCCGGTGACCCGCGCGTCGCGCAGCGCGATCGTCTTGGCCGGCGGACCGTCTCCGCCGATGTCGATCGTGCCGGGCTCCAGGCCGGCGCCGGTCAGCTCGAGCATCAACTCGGTCGCGATCGCCTGCGCCTCCATGGCCTGCTCGGGCTGGATCTGCTTCTCGAAGCGGCCGGACGCCTCGCTGCGCAGACCGAGCTTCAGCGAGGTGTGATGGATGTTGGCCCCGTTCCAGTTCGCCGCCTCCATCAACACGCGCGTGGTGCCCGCCTCGACCTCGCTGCGCGCGCCGCCCATGATCCCGGCGATCGAGGTGGGACCGTCCGCGTCCTCGATCAGGACCATGTCCTGGTCCAGCGTGCGCAGCTGACCGTCGAGCGTCTCGATCTGCTCGCCATCGCGCGCCCGGCGCACGGTCAGGGTCGAGCCGGCCACTCGATCGAGATCAAACGCATGCAGAGGCTGTCCGGTGAGCAGCATCACGTAGTTGGTGATGTCCACGACATTGGAGATCGGACGCTGACCCGAGGCCATCAGTCGTGCCTTCAGCCAGAAGGGGCTCGGCCCGATCTTCACATCCTCGAACACGCGCGCAGTGAAGCGCGGGCACAGGTCCGGACACTGCACGTCGATGGTCGCCGCGGTCAGCTCGCCTGTCGTACCCGGATCATTGCTCCAGGGCGGCGGCGACAGCGGCGCCCCGGTCGCCGCGTGGGCCTCCCGGGCGACGCCGTAGATCGACAGGCAGTCCGGACGGTTCGGGGTGATCTCGAGCTCGAGCACGTCGGTGGCGATCGGCAGTACCCGCTCGAGCGGTGTCCCGGGGGGGACGCCGTTTGAATCGAGGACCATGATCCC
>JAFAWR010000014.1 GCA_019241635.1 Solirubrobacterales bacterium | reverse complement strand
GCGCTCTACGCGGCCGCGGTGAGCGCCACCGCGTCGGCCGGAGCCCGTCACGTCGTCGGCGCCCACAGCGCGGCGGCGGCCGCCCCGAGCGTCAAGCGGTTCAACCTGAACGGCTACGTAGTCGACACCGATTACAGCCTCGGGCGCAACACCGGCAACACCTTCCGCCAGACCTACAAGGGCTCGACCGTGCAGGGAGTCCCGATCAAGGGACCGTTTGTCGGCACGAAGTTCCCGGCCGAGGACTACGTGGCGATGCCGATCGGCAACCACGAGCTGTACGTGGCCTGGCTCGATCCCAAGACGCACGCGCTGGTCGACGTGTTCGTGATGAATTTCGCGACTCGGGTGGTCTACGACTACGCGCCCGGCAGCGCCCATCCGGAGAGCTCGGGCACGGTCACCGTCGTGCATCACGGGTCACACCCGCTGCCATAGCGGCGGGCGGGCGCGCGAGCCACGCGTCCCTGTCCATCCGCCATCGCCATTCGATCCCGAGTTCGGCGGGCGCCTCGGGATCGTCTGGCGCCTCGCCGAGCCACTCGAAGCCGAGCTTGCGCGGGACGCCACCGCTGGCCTGGTTGGCCTTGTCGTGATGGATCTCCACGAACGTGATGCCGGGCACCGTGAAGGCCGCGTCGGTCAGTGTCCCGGCGACCCGCGTGGCCAGCCCGCGTCGGAGAAACGCCGGGTGGATCCAGTATCCGATCTCGAGCCCGTCGGGACCGAGGCGGCGATGCAGGCCACCGCCGCCGGCGACCCGTCCATCGACGAAGAGGCCGAGTATCACGTCACCGCCCTGCGACCAGTCGCGCTCCCACTCGGCGATTCGCTTCCTCCGGAGCTCCAGCGCCACCGGCTCCTCGGCGATCCACGCCATCCAGGGCCGCAGATGCTCGGCGCTCTCGGTCACCGCGCCGGCGAGCGCCTCGGCGTCGGCGATCACCCAGCGGCGCAGAAGCAGCCCGTCGGGCCCTTCGAGGCGCTCGGGCAGCCGGCGAGTCATCCTCCGGGCAGGCTGGTGGACCCGTCCGCAAGTCCCGTGGCATTCGAGCGCCGGCCGGTAGGTGCCGAAGCTCCACAGGTTGCCTTCGGGGTCGCGCGCGCCGTAGAACGATCCGTAGTCCTCGTGCTGCGGTCCGTCGACGATCTCCGCGCCGGCCTCGCGTGCCTGCCGGAGATGAGCGTCGAGATCGTCGACCGCCACATACGCCCATCCCTGGCCGGGGCGGCGGTGGTCATCGTCTCCGCGCCAGGAGCCGAGCATGACCAGGCCGTCGCCGTAGCGAAGCTCGGCGTGGGCGATGGTTCCGTCGGGGTTCTCGTGGGCGACGTGGGTCTGGAAGGCGAACGCCCGCTGGAGCCAATCGATGGCAGCGCGAGCGTCGCGGTAGCGCATGGAGGGATAGATGTCGCGTGGCATGCCCGGACCGTAGCGCCGGCCCGAAGCTTCGTCTTGGACGGATTTGACCGGCCAGAGCGCTCAGTCGGCGCCGACCCCGAACCCGTCCGGCAAGAGCCGCGCGACGAATTCGCCCGGCGCAGCCCCGGCCAGCTCGCGGAACTCGCGATTCATGTGCGCCTGGTCGTAGAAACCGCAGCGCTGGGCGATTTCGGCGAAGCGGCCGCCGCTGTCGCGCTCGAGCAGTCGCACAGTCCGCTGGAAACGGATCAACCGCGCCGCGGTCTTCGGAGCCGGCCCGACCTGCTCGCGGAAGCGCGAGATGAGATGGCGGCGGCTACAGCCGAGCTCGTCCGCGAGCGACCCGACCGGCAGCAGGCCGCCGGTGGCTCGCAGCCGGCGCCAGGCCCACTCGACGTCGGGCGATGGACAGCGTGCCCGCTGGACCCGCCTGACGATGAACCGATCCAAGATCGCGAATCGCGCGTTCCATCCACCGGCGCACTCGAGCCGGCCGACCAAGTCGCGCGCCGCGGACCCGAGGACGTCCTCGAGCGGCAGCACGAGGCTCGAAGAGAGCTCGTGCATGGCCAGCCCGAACAACATGTGGGCACCGAGCGGCGACAGGTCGACCTCGATCCCGCGCAGCGGACCCTCGTGCTCGGTGATCGCGTAGGTGTCGGTCAACGCGGCGACGAACGATCCGTAGCTGCGCTCAGGGTGATCCGGGCCGCCCACCCGAAGCGGTGTTCCCAGCGACAGGATGATCGTGACCTCGTCCTGGGCGACCTCCCGTCGCCGGGTCCGCCCGGTGCCGTCGTGGTCGTAGCCGCAGTACTGGCGCACCAGGCCGGTGAGCAGTGGGTGCGGCGCGCGCTCGGCCCGCTCGAGCCTTCCGTAGACGGCGGACTCGTGACGTGCGGTCTGCGGCTGCACGGCAACAAACCGTACCGAGAGGGCGCCAGCCGGGCCGGGAGCGCCGGGTCATTCGGCCGCGATCGCCCGGAGCACGTCGAGCTTGGCCGCGCGCCGGGCCGGCCATGTGGCCGCGATCAGGCCCAGGATCGCCGACAGGACCACGAAGGCGACCAGGCTTGGCACCGGGACGGCAACGTTGGTGACGCCGCTGTTGCGCAGCGCCGAGGCGAGCGCGAGCCCGAGACCGGTGCCGACCACCACGCCGATCACGGCGCCGACCAGGGCGACGATCACCGCCTCGGAGCGGATCATCGCCTTGACCTGACCCCGCCTCATCCCTACCGCGCGGAGCAGTCCGATCTCGCGTGTGCGCTCGAACACCGAGAGCAGGAGCGTGTTGACGATCCCGATCAGCGCGATCACTACCGCCAGCGCCAGCAGCACGTACACGAGCCCGAGCAACTGGTTGATGTTCGCCTTCTGCTGGCTCTCGAACTGGGCCCGGGTCTGGATCGTAAGGTTCGGGTAGGCGGCAAGCCGCTGGTTGAGCTGGGCCCCGAGGCCACTCACCCCCGGCGCGGCCTTGACGAGCACCCCGCCCGGGAGGGGGTTGTCGAAGTTCGCCACGAAGAACCGCTCGCCGGTGACGTAGCTGCCGATCAGCGGATTGGTCTCGTAGATCCCGCCGATCCGCATGTCCGCCGGACCCGTCTGGGCGAACCGGACCGGGACCGTCGACCCCACGTGCAGGTGATCGGTCCGGGCGGTGGTGGCGTCGACCAGCAACTGGCCGGCGGCCAGCGCAGCCTCCCCCGAACCGTCGATGACGTGCAGGTTGACCGTCTGCGGCAGATTCGCCGGCGTCACCGCGGCCAGGCTCGAGAGTGAGCGTCGCACCTCGAACTGACCCCGGTACACGGTCGTCGTGGCCGTGACCCCGGGCAGGCGTGACACCGCGGCGGGAACCGATCGGCTGAAGGCGCCCGAGCTCGTGATCAGGTAATCCGCATTGACGGCACTGTCTACCTGATGGCTGGCCGAGCTCGACAGCGAGGCGCCGAGCACGGCGATCGTCGACACGAGCCCGATCCCGATCATCAGCGCAGCTGAGGTCTGGGCCGTCCGCTGCGGATTGCGCATCGAGTTCTCGCGCCCGATCCGGCCCGGCGTGCCGAACATCGCGCGCAGCGGACGGCCGAGCACGCCGGCCAGGGGGCGGGCGGCAAGGGGTGCGAGCAGCGCCCGCGCGACGAGCACGGCCACCGAGCCCAGCCCGACCAGCTTGACGTTTGCGCCGCTGACCCCCGCGAGGACGGCGACGGTCCCGGACAGACCGAGCACGACGCCGGCCCGGACGCGCCGGCGCCGTGGAGCGACGATCTCATCCTCGCCGTGCTCGGCCAGCGCGGCCACCGGCGGGATCCGCACCGCGCGCCGCGCCGGAACGACCGCCGAGATCACGGTCACGCCGACCCCAACCGCGAGCGCGACGACGACGGTCCGCGCCTCGAATACCAGCGGCGCCGAGGGCAACGAGATCCCGAACGCCCCCAGCAGTGCCTTCAGCCCCAGGGCGGCGACCACGCCGAGGCCGAGCCCGATCAGCGAGGCGCCCAAGCCGATCACCGCGGCCTCACCCAGCACCGATCGCCGCAACTGGCGGCGGCTCGCACCGACCACGCGCAGCAGGGCCAGCTCTCGGGTCCGCTGGCCGACGGTGATCGTGAACGTGTTGAAGATCGTGAAGCCGCCGACGAACAGCGAGATCAGCGCGAAGATCAACAACGCCGTCGAGAGGAACGAGAGCTCGTTGTCCACGGCACTGCTCAGCTGGTTGGCTACAGCCTGGCCGCTCACCACCTCGACCCCAGCTGGGAGCAACCGGGTGATCGCCTGCTGCAACGCGACCTCGTCCGCGCCCGGAGCGGCCAGTACGTTGATCGCGTCGTAATGTCCCCGCGAGTGGAACAGTGACTGTGCGGTCGACTGCGCGAAGCCGGCCAGGGTGTCGCCGGCCAACGTGTCGTCGTTCCCGAAGGTCACCATTCCGGCGACCTTGAACGTACGCGCCCCGTCGGGCAGCAGAACCCGCACCGGATCGCCGAGCGAGTAGTGGTACTTCGTCGCCGTCGCCTTATCGATCACCACGTCCTGCGCGCTCGTGGGCGCGCGGCCCGCGACCAGCCGGAACGGAGACAGCTGCTGGTTGGGATCGAAGGCGAACCCGAGATCCTTGCCGGTCCCGTCGTCGATCGAGGAGCCGTCCCGGGCCACGAGCTGGGCGTAGCCGCCCGCTGTCCCGAACACGTAGGCCACGCCGGACAGGCGGCGAACCTCCGCCGCGATCGACGCGGGCACCGGCTTACGATCGGCGGTGCCGATGACATCGGCGGGAGAGTTGCCCTTGAACGCGGCCTGGCCGCGAATCTCGAAGCTGACGTGCTGGTAGACGTTCCCGATCAGGTTGTTGAACGTGCGGTTCAGGGTGTCGCCGAGCACGAGCGTCCCGGTTACGAAGGTCACCCCGATGACGATGGCCAGCGCGGTCAGCGCCAGGCGCAGCTTGCGGGCCATCAACCCTCTCAGCGTTATCTTGCGCATCTCAGCTCCCCAGCTTCTTCATCCGCTCGAGCACGGCGTCGGCGGACGGCGAGCGGATCTCGTCGACGACGTCACCGTCGGCCAGGAACACGACCCGGTCGGCGTACGCCGCCGCCAGCGGATCGTGGGTGACCATCACGATCGACTGGCCATGCGCGTTGACCGCGTCACGCAGGAACCCCAGCACCTCGGCCGAGGCGTTCGAGTCGAGGTTGCCGGTCGGCTCGTCAGCGAAGATCAGCTCCGGCCGTCCGATCAGGGCCCGGGCGCAGGCGACGCGCTGCTGCTGGCCCCCCGATAGCTCACTCGGGCGGTGGTCGAGGCGGTCGGCAATCCCGAGCTGCCCGACCAGATCGTCGAACCACGCCAGGTCCACGCGGTTGCCGGCCAGATCGGCCGAGAGGGTGATGTTCTCGGCCGCGGTCAGCATCGGGACGAGGTTGAACGACTGGAAGATGAATCCGACCCGGTCCCGGCGCAGGTTGGTCAGGTCGGAGTCGTCGAGCCCTTCGAGCTCCTGATCGCCGATGAACGCGCGACCCCCGGTCGGCCGGTCGAGTCCGGCCATGCAGTGCATGAGCGTCGACTTGCCGGAACCGGAGGGGCCCATCACGGCGGTGAACCGCCCGCGCTCCAGCTCCAGGCTGACCCCGTCGAGTGCCCGCACCGCCGCGTCGCCCGTGCCGTACACCTTGGTCAAGTCGTCGGCGCGGGCCGCCGGCACCGTCGCAACCTGCTCCGTCCCCATCATCGTTTCCCCTTGTGTCCGGGCGGCGGAACGCTGCGCCACCGCCGCGTCGAGTGAGTTCGTGATCATGCGGGGCAAGCTACGCGTGGCCGTGTCGTGCGTCATCGGCGCGCGGGTCGAACCTGAACGTCCATCCCCGGGTGGACGGCGAGGACGCTTTGCTCCACCCGGCGGCTGATGACACGCCCGCGGGCGCGGCTTATCGTTTGGACCGAGACATGGGTGCCTTGGCCAGATGGTTCCGACGCAGCTGGATCACCCGCGGGTACGACGGCGAGGGCACGGCGCCGCTGGAGGCCGTGGCCTGGCGCTGCTTCGGGGTCGCCCTGCTGGCGGCGTGCATCGCCGCAACCTTCGCCACCCACCCGCGGCCGGGGCTGGAAGGCCGGCGTGCCGTCGTGCTCGCGGCATTCGTGGGCTTGGTCGCCGCCGCGATCGCCGCGCATCCGGAACGCTCCAACGTGCCACGCCGGCAGATCGTCCTCGCCCTCATCGGCGTGATCATCGGCGCCGGGGTGCTCGGCGGCGAGCAGCCACACGGGGTCTGGATCATCGGCCCGTACTACGTGGCGATCGTCGCCGCGCTGAAGCTCGACCGGCGCACCGCATGGCTCATGCTCGCCGCCACGCTCACGCCGTTCCTGGCCGGATACCTGATCAAGGGGCAGGTGATCGGCGCCCTGGGATTCCTCTCGGGCATCGTCCCGTGGTTCTTTGCCATGCGACTGCTCCGCTACGTCTCCGACCAGCGCGATGAGCTCGAGGCGTCGCGGGAGGCGGAGGCCCGGGCAGCCGCCGCGGCCGAGCGCGGCCGGCTTTCCCGCGAGATGCATGACGTACTCGCCCACTCGCTCTCGGCGCTCGCCCTCCAACTCGAAACGACCCGTCTGCTCGCACGCAGCCGCGGCGTCGACGACGAGGTCACGCAGGCCATCGATCGGGCTCACCATCTCGCCGCCAGTGGACTGGACGAGGCGCGTCGCGCGATCGCCACCGAGCGCGGCGACGAACTGCCGGGTCCAGAACGGATCGGGGCGCTGGCCGATGCCTTCGCCGAGCAGAGTGGCCTGCCGGTGGCCGTCCAGGTCAAGGGCGAGCCGCACGAACTCGCTCCCGAGGCCAGGCTGGCCTTCTATCGCACCGCGCAGGAGGCCCTCACCAACGTCCGGCGCCACGCCACGGCCGAGCGCGTGCAGGTGGAGCTGAACTACCTGCCGGACAGCACGGTGCTGGTCGTCGAGGACCACGCGATCGACGGCGCGCCGCCGCCCGTCGCGGTCGGGCTGACCGGCGGCGGCTACGGACTGACCGGAATGCGCGAGCGCGCGGAACTGCTGGGCGGCGAGTTGCTTGCCGCGCCCACGAGCAGCGGCTTTCGCGTCGAGCTCCGACTGCCCGCGGGCGAGCCATGAGCGACGTGGGCGCCGTCCGCGTGGTCCTGGCCGACGACCAGCGGCTGGTTCGCGAGAGCCTGGCCACCCTGCTCGGCCTACTCGACGGGATCGAGCTGCTGGCCACGGCGTCCGACGGCGAGGAGGCGCTGGCGCTCGCGGCCGAGCACTCACCGGATGTCGTGTTGATGGACCTGCGGATGCCGCGCATGGACGGGATCGAGGCGACCCGGCGGCTGCGCGACGGCCAGCCGGATGTGCGAGTGATCGCGCTCACCACCTACGCCGACGACGAGAGCGTCCTCGGAGCTTTGCGCGCGGGCGCGCGTGGCTACCTGACCAAGGACGCCTCGAGCCAGGACATCCGCGCCGCGATCCTCACCGTCGCCGCCGGGGACGCGGCGCTGGATCCCGCCGTCCAGTGCCACGTCGTGGCCGCGCTGGCCGGAAACGGCGCTCCGGTGGACGCTGTCCCGGGCGCCCGGCTCGAGCTGCCCGACGACCTCACGCCACGCGAGGCCGAGGTCCTCGCCTTGATCGCCGAGGGCCTCACCAACGCCGAGATCGCCGAGCGGCTCGTGGTCAGTCCGACCACAGTGAAGTCCCACATCAACCACCTGTTCGCCAAGGCCGGCCTGCGCGATCGCACGCAGGCGGTCAACTACGCCTACCGCACCGGCATCGCGATCCCGCCCCGCTGAGCTGCTTGCGCCGCCCGCCCCCTGGGAAGGAGAGCGGCTATGCAAGTCGCGATCGTGACCGGCGCAGGCCGCGGCATCGGCCGCGCCGTGGCCCAAGAGCTCGCCGCTCGCGGTGCCGGCGTGGTCCTGGTGGCACGGACCGAGGAGCACGTGCAGGAGGCCGCGAACGAGATACGCGCCGCCGGCGGCGTGGCGAGCGCGTGCGCCGCCGATGTGGCCGATCCGGAGGCGGTCAGCGCAGTCGTCGAGCACGCCGAGCGCGAGCTCGGTCAGCCATGCGAGATCCTCGTGAACGCTGCCGGCGTGACCGGCCCGGTCGACGAGCTGGCCGACATCGACCCGGAGGCGTGGCGAAGCACCATCGACATCAACCTGAACGGCGTGTTCCTGATGTGCCGCGCCGTACTGCCGGGCATGCGCGATCGGGGTTCGGGCCGGATCGTCAACGTCAGCTCGGGATTGGGCCGCCGTGCCCAAGCGGGCATCGGTCCCTACTGCGCCAGCAAGGCGGCGGTCATGCACCTCAGCCGTGTGATGGATGCCGAGGCCAGGGGCTACGGCGTTCGCGTGTTCGCGATCGAGCCGGGCGTCGTGCGCACCGATATGAACGCGTTCCTCACCTCTCAGGGCACGGACGGCGTCCGCGGCGCCGTGGCCCAGATGCTTCGAGACATGGAGCGCGATCCGGGCGCCGTCCCGGTGGAGGAGTCGGCGCGCTTGATCAGCCTGGCCGCCACCGGGCAGGCCGACGACCTGGC
>JAFAWR010000001.1 GCA_019241635.1 Solirubrobacterales bacterium | reverse complement strand
GAACATGAACACCTTGCCGAGCACCTCGAGCGTCGAACGCACCCGCTTGGCGTTGCTGTAGGGGCCGAAGTAGGCCCGGTCCCGGCGATGGCGCTCGCGGGTGAAGTACACCCGCGGGAAGTCCTCGTCGAGGCTGATCGCGATGTACGGATAGGACTTGTCGTCGCGCAGGCGGATGTTGAAGCGCGGCTTGTACTGCTTGATGAAGTTCTGCTCGGCCAGCAGCGCCTCGGCGTCGGTGTGGACGACCAGCGCCTCGATCTGGTCGATGATCTCGAGCAGCCCGCTGCCTCCCCGCGTGCTCGGATTCGAGAAGTGCGAGGCCACCCGCTTGCGGATCGACTTCGCCTTGCCGACGTAGATCACCTTGCCGCGCGCGTCGCGGAACAAGTACACGCCGGGCTCGTCGGGCAGCTCGCGGCGGCGGTCTGCGGGTACTACGGCCATGACTTCGAGGATAGGCCCGGGCCGGTCCGCCCGCGGACGAAGATTGGCCTATCTGCGGCTTGCATCGGGGCGCCTCGATAGTCTGAACGCGGTAAATCGATGCCGTCTCGATCGACCACCGTCCCGGCCGACCTCGGCTTCGCCCAGCTGCTTCGGGCCAACGGCCTCCGCGCCACCGCCCAGCGACGGGCGATCTACAGCGTCTTCGCCGACGCCGCCGAAGCCGACTCCGCGAACGCCCACCTGAGCGCCGAGGAGGTCTTCCAGCAGGCCCGGGTCCAGCTCCCCGAGCTGTCTCGCGCCACCGTGTACAACGCGCTCGGCGAGCTCGCCGAGGCCGGGCTGCTCGGCCTCGTCGAAGGCCCCGGCCCCCGGCGCTACGACGCCAACGTCATGCCCCACCACCATTTCCGCTGCCGGGTGTGCCATCAGCTGCACGACGTCGAGCTCGATCACGTCGAGGTCACCCTCCACGAGCGTGGGTTCATGGTCCAGAGCTCCCATGTCCTGCTCGAGGGCCTGTGCCCGACTTGCGCCAGCGCCGCAGACCCGGCCCCCGCGGGCTAACCGCTGCGGATCACAGATACGCCCCCTCCAGCAGAGGACGAGGGTTCAGTACTTGCGCGCCGACCAGACCACGGCGAACACCGCGTAGGCCGAACCGGCCAGGAGGATCAACCACGCGACCGAGCCCGCGCCCGTGGACCACAGCCGCGACGTGGCGGTCAGGGTCAGCGCCGCCACCCCGAGCGCGACGTAGAGAAGCGCGCGCCGCCCGTCCCCCAGCCCGTAGAGGCTGACCCGGCGCTCGCGGTAACTCAGGACCAGGAACCACACGATCGTGCCGAGGAAGGCCAGAGTCACCGCCTGGATGGCGACGTTCGCCGCGGTCTGCCCGCCCTGGACGAGCGCGACCAGGGCCGCAATCGCAAGCACGATCAGGATGTTGCGAACCGTGGTGCTCAAGGAGTTCAGCGTACCGCGGCGTACGTCTCGCCCGCCGGCGACCCCGTGGGCGACCCGGCCGGCGACGCCGCCGGCGACCCAGGTCGCTCAGGCTCGCGCACTTCGACGACGGGCTCGGCCGCGAACCGGTAGCCGACCCCGAAGTGGGTGTGCACGTAGCGCCACCCGGGCGAGACCACCTCGAGCTTGGAGCGCAGCTTGCGAACGAACACGTCGACCGACCGGTCGCCCCGGGCCATCGTGTAGCCCCACACCCGTTGATAGATGTCCTCGCGCTCGAGCACCCGTCCCTCGGCCGCGGCGAGCTGGCGGAGCAGCTCGAACTCCTTGCGCGACAGTGAGGCGGGCTGCTCCCCGACGTACGCGTCATAGCGGTCTGCCCGGATCGCCAGCTCGCCGGACTCGATCGTCGCGTCCTCCTCGGGCAGCTCGCCGGCCCGGCGGCGGCGCAGCACTGCCTGGATCCGGGCCACCAGCTCCTCCGGGTGACACGGCTTGGTGATCCAGTCGTCGACGCCCGCCCGCAGACCGCGCACGCGCTCCGACACGGTCACGGGCGCCGCGCACACGAGCAAGGCCAGACCGGGCAACGCGCCGGACACGCGCTGGACGTAGTCGAGCCCGCACAGTCGGGGGTTCACGATCAGCGCGTGCAGGCGCATCGCGCTCAGATGCGCGGCATCGGGCGGAAACGCCAGGACATCGATCTCCCAACGCAATGCCTCGAGCCGCCGCTCGAGAACGGTGAGCAGCCCGCTGTCGTCGTCGATCAGCGCAACCCGGATTGGCGACGCATCGCTGAGCGGTGCCATCGTTGTGGTCGAGTGTAGAGGCCGGCCCCGACGAGACCCCCAACCCGCCGCCGAGCGCCCCGTCTACCGGATGCCGGGGATCCGGCTCAGCAGCTTCAACCCCATGGTCATCGCCCGCGCCCACAGACGTGTCCCGACCAGGGGCGGCGGTGCGATCCCCAACAGTCGGCGCCCAGGCGCATCCGGCGCACCCGCGTGGACGGGCGTTCGCTACCCGGCTTGCGGTGCTCCAATCGCCCGGACGACGATCACGTCCTCCTCGTCGCCGGGCAGCAGCAACCCCTGCGCCCGCAGCCAGTCGGCACGGGCGAGCAACCGCGGACCCAGCGGGCCGCGGTGGCGAAACACCACCTCGGCATGCAGTCCCTGGGCCGACAGCGCATCGATCGTCTCGCGCTCGCCGCACACCGAAGAGTGGACGAGCAGCAGGACACCGCCCGGCGTCAGGTGCGCTCCGACCTCGGCGCAGATCCGGTCGATGAACGCGCGCCCCCGGGGCCCGGCGTCGACCGCACGGGCCAGTCCGCGTTGCGGCAGCTCCTCGGACGGGTGCGGCAGGTACGGCGGGTTGGACACGATCACGTCGAACCGCCGCCCGGCCACCGGCCCGAACAGATCGCCGCGGCGCGCGGTGACACGGACGCCGTTCAAAGCGGCGTTGAGGCGCACCGAGAGCATCGCGCGTCGTGACACGTCGATCGCCACCGCGGGGGCCCCGGCGAGCGCCGCGACCACCGCCAAATGGCCGCTTCCGGTGCACAGGTCGAGCACGCTGACCCCGGGTCCGAGCCGCTCGCGGCGCAGCCGATCGGCCAGCATGTAGCTGTCGCTGGGCGGTTGAAAGACGCCGGGAAGGGGCAATAGGCGCATCGCGCCGCTCCCTTTACCGTGACTACCCAGACGCCAAACCCGCCCCTCACCGCCGCCGAGTTGCGCGCGCGCTTCGACGCGGCCCCGGCGTACACGATCGGGATCGAGGACGAGGTGATGGTGCTCGATCCGGACTCACTCGAGCTCGCGCCCCGAGCCCCCGAGGTACTGGCCCGCCTCGGCGAGGACGACGGGCGCGCCGGCGTCGGGTTCAAGCTCGAGCTTCCCGCCTCCCAGCTCGAGATCGTCCTCGGACCGAGCGCCACCGTCCCCGAGGCGGCGCAGGCGCTGCTTAAGGGCCGGCGCGAGCTCGCCGTCCGGGCCGATGGGCTGGCCCGCTTCGCCGGCGCCGGCGTCCATCCGACCAGCCCCGGCGCCGGGGAGCTGAACCGCTCGCCGCGCTACGAGCACGTGATCGGCGAGTACGGCCCGATCGCGGCGCGCCAGCTGGTGTGCGCCTTCCAGGTTCATGTGGCGGTGCCCGGCGCCGACCGTGCCCTCGCCGTGTACAACGCCGCCCGGGCCTACCTGCCTGCGCTGGCCGCGCTGGCCGCCAACGGGCCGTTCTACGAGGGGCGGGACACCGGACTGGCCTCGGTCCGGGCCAAGCTTGGCGAGCTCCTGCCGCGCCAGGGGGTCCCGCCTGCGTTCGAAAGCTGGGAGGACTACGCCGGCGCGCTGGCCTGGGGCGCGGCGACCGGCGCGTTTCCCGACCACAGCAGCTGGTGGTATGAGCTCCGGCTCCATCCCCGGTTCGGGACGCTTGAGCTGCGCGTGCCCGACGCTCAGGCCACGGTGGGCGACGCGGCGGCGATCGCCGCGGTTGCCCAGGGTTTGCTGGCCTGGCTCGGCGAGCGCCACGACCGAGGCGAGCTCGGCGCGCCGGCCCCGACATGGCGGATCGAGCAGAATCGCTGGTGGGCCTGCCGTTCCGGAGTCGAGGGCAACATGGCGGATATGGAGACCGGTGCTCTACGGACCACCCGCGAGTGGCTGCACGAGCTCCTCGATCAGCTCGATCCGGTCGCGGAACGGCTCGGCGCCGGCGGGGCGATGTCGCACGCGCGGGAACTGGTCGAGTGCAATGGGGCGATGTCCCAACGCCGGGTGGCAGCGCGCGAAGGCATCTCATCCGTGCGTGGCTGGCTGGCCAGCCAGTTCCTGGAGCCCGGTGCCTGGGTAAATTGAGGCTCCGATGCACAGCCTTCCATCACCCCGCGGTCCGGTCAGCGAGCATTTGCTCACCGCGCTTCAGAACGCGCCCGGGACGCTCGATGCGATCGAGCTTCCGAGCTTCGGCGAGCCCCTCGCCGATGAGGATCTCCAGCTCTCGCTGTACCTCTGCTACGAACTTCACTACCGCGGCCTTCCCGGAGTGGCCGACGACTGGGAGTGGGACCCCGCGCTGCTGGAGCTGCGCGGCCGATTGGAGGCCGAGTTCGAGCGGGCGCTGATCGAGGCGGTGCCCCCGGCCCGCGACGTCCCCGCCGCCGACATCGACGTCGCCCTGCGCGCTATCTCCGAAGAGGATGGACCTTCGCTGTCGTCCTACATCAAGGTCAGCGCGGGCCTCGAGCATGTCCACGAGTTCCTGGTTCACCGCTCGGCTTATCAGCTCAAGGAGGCCGACCCGCACTCGTGGGCGATCCC
The DNA here is from genome assembly GCA_019241635.1 of Solirubrobacterales bacterium. Taxonomy (GTDB): domain Bacteria; phylum Actinomycetota; class Thermoleophilia; order Solirubrobacterales; family Solirubrobacteraceae; genus Palsa-465. Next base: position 9,709 of record JAFAWR010000001.1, on the reverse strand, counting down.
GCGCCTCTCTGGCGCGCCCAAGGCCGCGCTGATCGAGATCCAGGCCGACGAATACGGCGGCGGCCGGGCGGAGTGGATCCACGCGGAGCTGTTCGCCCGGTCGATGCGTGCGTTCGGGCTCGACTCCGAGTACGGCGCCTACCTGGACCTGATCCCGGGGGTCACGCTGGCCACCGTCAATCTCATGTCGCTGTTCGGACTGCACCGCCGCTGGCGCGGAGCCATCGTCGGTCACCTGGCCCTGTTCGAGATGACCTCCTCGGTTCCCAACCGCCGCTACGCCGAGGGCCTGCGCCGCCTCGGCTTCGAGGGCGACGCCACCCTGTTCTTCGACGAGCACGTCACCGCCGATGCGGTGCACGAGGCGATCGCCGCTGTCGACCTCGCCGGGGGTCTGGCCCATCAGGACGAGTCGCTCGGCGCGGACATCGTATGGGGGGCCCGAGCCCTCGCCCATCTCGACGCGAAGTGGGCCACGCACGTACTCGGCTGCTGGGCCGAGGACCGGACCTCGCTGCTTGGCGAGCTGTCGGTTCCCGAGCGCGACGTCGTGGTCGCTTCCGGATGATGAGCGACACCTCGGCGATATCCACTTCGCCGGCCGGGGGGCCGGCCGATGCCCCGCCCGGCGAGCCGCCGAAGCGAATCGGCCTGGTCGTCCACCCGAGCCGGAGCGTCGATCAGCCGCTGCGGCTGGTGCGCGAATGGAGCGAGGAGCACAGCGTCGAGCTGTTCCAGGTCCCGGCTGCGTACAGTCAGCGGCGCGTCGCCGAGCAGGACGAGCTCGGCCAATCGGACCTGATCGTCTCGATCGGCGGCGACGGCACGACCCTGGCCGCCCTGCGCAGCGCGGCCGTGGCGAAACGGCCCGTGCTGGGGATCGCCTGCGGCAGCCTGGGAGCGCTCGCCACGGTCGCCGTGCCCGACGTGACCCGCTCGCTCGAGCGCTTCAGCCGCGGCGAGTGGCAGCCCCGCAGGTTCCCCGCTCTCTCGGTGACCCCCGGCGAGGGGGACCCGCTGTTCGCGCTCAACGACGTCGCGGTGATCCGCGCCGGCGGTGGGCAGGTGCGGGTGAGCGCTCGCGTCGACGGCAGCCTGTACGCCCGGACCGCCGGTGACGGCGCCCTGGTCAGCACGGCGATCGGCTCGAGCGGCTACGCGATCTCGGCCGGCGGTCCGCTGCTGGCCGGCGGCCTCAATGCCTTCGTGCTGACGCCGCTGCCCAAGCACGGTGGCTTTTCCCCGCCGCTGGTGATCGGCCCGAATTCGACGCTCGAGCTCGAAGTCGGCGCCGGCTTCGGGGGCGCCCGGCTCGAGGTCGATGGCCAGGTGGCGGGCGAGCGCGTGCGCCTGCTGACCATCTGCCTGCGGGAGGGGGTGGCCACGATGGTCAGCTTCCCCGATCAGGAGACGCTGCTCGCCGGACTGCGCCGCCGGCGGATCGTCCTCGACAGCCCGCGAGTGGCCGTCGACGATGCCCGTGGCGCGGCCGGCTGTCCGTGAGCGTCAGGCGCCGGCGCCGGGGGCCCGGAACCCGATCAGCTTGTGGGTCCCGTCGCACAGCGGTCTGAGCTTGGACTTGCCGCAGCGGCAAAGCGCCACTGGCGAGCGCCGTCGCTCGACCGCAGAGCCGTCCGGCCAGGTCAGGTCGACCGAGCCGCGGACGAGCAGGGGGCCGTCGCGGTAAGGGGTGATGATCACGGTGTCCTTGCTGGGCATCGGCGACGCCCTGCTACCCGCGATCAGTCGCTCGACGCAGGCCCCGCCGCCGGGAACGCGACGGCGACGCGCATGCCGCCTTCGGGACGGGGCTCGGTTTCCAGGATCGCGCCGTGCGCCTCGGCGATCGCCTGGACGATCGAGAGCCCGAGCCCAACCCCGTGTCGGTTTCCGTTCGCTTCCGCGCGATAGAACGGCTTGACCAGCTCGCCGGCGTCCGCCGGATCCACGACGGGACCCGAGTTCGTCACCTCGACGATCGGGAGTCCGTTCCGCCGGCCGGTCCACGCGCTGACCCACCCGCCGGGCTGGTTGTAGCGCACCGCGTTCTCCACCAGGTTGCCCACCAGGCGCTCGACCATGGCCTGATCGCCGATCGTGTGCGCGTCGCCCAACTTGGTGTCGACCCGCAGCCCGTCGGCCGGAACCCCGCGCACCACCTCGGCGGTGATCTCCCGCAGGTCGACCGGGCCGCGCGACTCCAGTCCGCGCTGGCTGCGGGCCAGGGTCAGCAGCGCCTCGATCAGCCGTTCCTGATGCTCGCTGGCCGCGAGCACGCGCCGGCAGGTGTCCTGAAGCGATCCGATCGTGGGGTTCGGATCCGCCAGCGCGACCTCGACCAGCGCGCGCTCGAGCGTGATCGGGGTGCGGAGCTCGTGCGATGCGTTGGCCACGAACCGGCGCTGGGATTCGAATGCCCCCTCGAGCCGGCCGAGCAGGCCGTCGAACGTGGTGGCCAGCTCCTTGAGCTCGTCGTCGGGTCCATCGAGGGCCAACCGCTCGTGGAGGTTGCGCTCCGAGATGCCGCGCGCCCGGGAGCTCATCGTCCGCACCGGGCGCAGCGCGCGGCCGGCCATGACCCACCCCAGCCCGATCGAGGCGAGCGCCATGATCGCCAGCGCCAGCCCGGAGCGGGTGAGCAGGGTGGACAGCTGGGCGTCCTTGACCTTGGTGATGCTGGCGTTGGCCGTCGCCTGCACCTGTTGCAGCTTGACCGCCTGTGCGGCGGTGAGGCGCCGGAAGGTCGCGCTCACCTGACCGGCATAGTCCTGAATCCGGACCACCTGCCCGGGGGCGAGCTTCTGCGAGGCCGGTCTGGTCGCGTCGAGCGCCGAGCCCCCGGCCGCTATGACCGCCTGGACCCCGGCTGGCAGTTGCGGGAGCTTGGCCGTCGAGGTGCCGCGATTGACCACGAACGCCCGGTCCGAGGTCGCGGTGCTGTCGCCGGCCACCAGCCCGTAGGTGATGGCCAGCAGCGCCGTCCCGGCGATCAGGAACAGGAGGCCGTAGACCATGGTCAGCCGGAGCCGGATCGTCCGGCGTGGGCGCCACCGCCTAGATGCGATAGCCAGCACCGGGCACCGTCTCGATGATCGGGGGATCGCCGAGCTTGCGGCGCAGCCGGCTGATCGTCACCTTCACCACGGCGGAGAACGGATCGACCGCCTCATCCCAGGCTCGGGCCAGGAGCTCCTCGGTCGAGACCACGCTGCTGCGCGCCGCGAGCAGCAGCTCGAGCACGGCAAGCTCCTTGGCGCTCAGCTCGAGCCGACGGCCGTCGCGACTGGCGATGCGCCGCCCGGTGTCCAGGGTCAGGTCGCCGCTGCGCATGACCGGCGCCAGGGCGGGCTGGGACCGGCGGGCCAGGGCGCGGATGCGCGCGATCAGCTCGGCGAACGCGAACGGCTTGGGCAGGTAGTCGTCGGCGCCGAGACTCAGTCCCGCCACCCGATCCTCGATCCCGCCCGACGCGGTCAGCATGAGCACCCGAGCCCGTCCGCCCTGCTCGACCAGGCTCTCGCACACCCGGTCGCCGTGCACGATCGGCAGGTCGCGATCGAGCACGATCACGTCGTAGTCGTAGATCGCCGCCTGCCGCAGCCCGGCCGCGCCATCCAGCGCGACGTCGACGGCCATGCCCTCGCGTTGCAGCCCGAGCGCGACCGTCTCGGCCAGCTCCGACTGATCCTCGATCACCAGCACGCGCATTCGCCCTCGGGAAAGTGTGTCGCCTCGCCTCCGATTGGGCCAGAGAGGATCGTCGCGGACCGGTAACGCAGCGGTAACAGCACCCGTTTCGCCCTTGTAACCACCGGTTTCGTACCACTTAGGACCATGCGACTCACGATCATCTTGACGGTGGCGGCGGCCGGGCTGGGCCTGGCCGCCTGCGGCTCGTCCAGCTCCAACAGCTCGAACCCGTCCACCTCGGCCGCCGGGCAGACCACGGCCAACTCGGGCAAATCGCTCGCCTTCTCGCGGTGCATGCGCTCACATGGCGTTTCGAACTTCCCTGACCCCCCCGGCAACGGACAGCTCGACCTTCGAATCCAGCAGACCCCAGACAGCACGTCGGTCAACGGGGTCGAGGTGAACGGCCCCGCGTTCCAGTCGGCCATGCAGGCCTGCCACGGCGACCTGCCGAACGGGGGCCACCCCTCGGCCGCACAGACCGCGAAGGCCAAGGCACAGGCGTTCGCGATGTCACGCTGCATGCGCTCTCATGGCGTCCCGAACTTCCCCGACCCCCAGTTCCAGTCCGGCCCCGGAGGCGGGATCGGCGTCAGGATCGGCGGCTCGGGCATCGACCCCAGCTCGCCCGCCTTCCAGGCGGCGCAGAGGGCATGCGGGTCGATCTTCGGCGGGCTCAAGGCGACCGTCAAGGCCCCGGGCTGATCCTCTGGGCCGGGGCCTCAGCAGACCAACGCGCTGGGTTGGCGCGGGTCGATTCAGGCGGCGGCCGGGCGAGCCAGCGCCTGGGCGATCAGGACGAGGATCCGAGGCCCTTGGTGGACCACGTGCCGGCAGGTCGGGCGCAGCACGTCGTACCCAGCGCCCCGGAAGACCAGGTCCTTCTCACGGTCTCTCTCGAACACGCCGGGCCCGCTGTGATACGTGGCGCTGTCGAGCTCAACGATCAGCCGTTGGGCACGCCAGAGGAAATCCGCCTCGAATCGCCCGAAGCGCACGTTGGTCTCCGGCAACGGCAGATCCGCTTCGCGGATCATCCGCAGCAAGGCCTTCTCGGCCCGCGACCGGCTGATCGCCATCGCCACGTCATCGGCCAGCACTTCAGCGAGCCGCCCGGCGCCGCGCTGGCCGCGGTGGCTCGCGAGGACCTCCTTGAGGTCACGGGGCGAGAACCGGCGGAGCGCCAGCCCCGCATCGATCACATCGACCAGTTCATCCCGCGACCCCACCGCCGCCAGCTCGAGCACCACCCGCGCCGGCGAGCTCACCCACAGCCCGTCGTGGCGGCGGAGCTCGCGCCGGTCGATCGCCGCAGTCCGGTGCACCTGCAAGCCCGGCCGCGATCGAGCGCCCCCGCCGACCACGGTGGCCTCGACCAGCTGCGGCGGCGCCTTGCGCATCCCCCACACCCAAGCCGCCGAGCGGTGACTTGCGAACGACCGCTTCCCGCACGCCAACAATGCCGCCAGCTCGAGCGCCATCGGGGGCAGGACGCCCGAGCCCACGGAGTACACACCCCGGAACACCGGGTGAAACCAGCCCGCGGCGACCCGGTGGGCAACCGCGTTCCTGCCGAAGCCGCAGGCGACGAGCTGCTCGCTCGTGACCAGCGTGCGCTGGCGCGCAGCGATCCGGGTGACCGCACGGTCACGCGAAAACCCCCGGCTCATCGGGACCAACTCGTCACTCGCCAACCCACCGCGGACGAGACTTGCGTTGTACTGCCCAGAGGGGACTGATTCGCCACTCACGGTGGCGGGCGGCGCGAAAGGCGAGAATGTGGGGGGCGACTGCCGGGGGCACAGCGCCAGTGTCCCTCCTCCGGTCCGCAAAAACGCCAAATGCAGCCGATTTGTTGCAGAAAAGAAGCTGGGCCGTGACACGCGGCCCGAGCCGGGGCCCGCCTCCCTACCCCGCCAGCCGCTCCCAGCGGGCGTAGAGCTCGTCGACGGCGCGCTTGGCCTCGTCGTGGCGCGCGGTGGCGGCGGCGGTCCGCTGCGGGGTCGACCATGCCGCGGGATCGGAGAGCTCTTCCTCGAGCGTGCGCAGCGAAGCCTCCGCGGCCTCGATCTCGCGCTCCAGGCGCTCCTGCTCGCGGCTGCCCGCCGCCTTGGGCCGGCTCGCCTTCCCCGACCCCGACCCCGACCTCGAAGCCGGCGCCCGGGCCGGGGCCGAGCGGGCGGCCTTAGCCGTCGCCGCGGCACGCGCGCGGTCCTCCCGAGCCCGGACGTACTCGGGCCAGCCGCCCAGGTAGCTGTGCAGGGTCCGGTCCTCGATCGCCACCGTGCGCGTCCCCACCGCGTCGAGCAGCGCCCGGTCGTGGGAGACCAGCAGCAGCGACCCGGTGAACTCGTTCAGCGCCTGCTCGAGCGCCTCCCGGCTCTCCAGATCCAGATGGTTGGTCGGCTCGTCGAGGATCAAGACGTTGGCGCCGGACTGAACCAGGATGGCCAGCGACAGGCGCCGGCGCTCGCCGCCCGAGAGCACCTCGAGCGGCTTCTCGGCCTCCTCGCCGGAGAACAGGAAGCGCCCGAGCAGCCCGCGAGCCCGGTTCGGGGTCAGGCCGGTCAGGTGCGTGGTCGCCTCGAGCACCGTGCGGGCGGTCCCGGCCGAGAGCTCCTCGGCATGCTGGGAGAGAAAGCCGAGCCTGACGTTGTGTCCGGTGCGCAGCTTGCCGGCAACGATCGGTCCCGGACCAGTCCCGTCCAGCTCCCGCTGACCCGCCAGGGTCTCGATCAGGGTCGTCTTGCCGGCGCCGTTGGGCCCGACCAGCGATACGTGCTCGCCGCGCTCGAGCCACAGTTCGACGTCGTCGAGGAGCCGCCGGTCACCGACGGACACAGCACCACCTTCCAACTCAAAGACGACCCGGCCGCTGCGCTCGGGCGGCTTGAACGAGAACTCGAGCGAGGCGCCATCCGAGGCCCCACGCGACAACCGCTCCATGCGCGCCAGCTTCTTGGCCCGCGACTGCGCCTGCCGCGCTCGCGTCCCGGCGCGAAACCGGGTCACGAAACGCTCGAGCCGCTCGATCTCGGCCTGCTGGCGCTCAACCGCCCGACCGAGAGCCAGGTCCTGAGCCGCCTTCTCGCGGCGCCAGGCGTGCCACGGTCCGGCGAAGAACTTGCCGCGCCCGGCCTCGAGCTCCAGGACCGACGTGCCGACCGCCTCGAGGAACCAGCGGTCGTGCGCGACCAGGACGATCGCCGCGTCCAGCGAGGCAAGATGCGTCTCGAGCCATTCGAGCGACTCGATGTCCAGGTGATTGGTCGGCTCGTCGAGGAGCAGCAGGTCGGGCGCGCCGGCCAGCGCGCGACCCAGAGACGCCCGGGTCAGCTCGCCGCCCGAGAAGGTCTCGAGCCGGCGGTCGAGCACCGAGTCGTCGCGGAAGCCCAACCCGTGCAGGGACGACAGGGCCCGCTCGCGCCACCCATACCCTCCGGCGTGCTCGAGCCGCGCCTGTGCCTGCGCATAGCGACCCAGCGTGGCCTCGTCGTGGGCGCCCGCGGCCATCGCATGCTCCAAACCCGCGAGCTCCTCCTCGATCGCCACCAGCTCCCGCGCCCCGGTCAGCACGTACTCGCGCAAACTGAGACCGAGATCGCGCGGCGGGCGCTGGTCGTGCAGGGCGATCTTGACGTCCTTGGCCAGCACCAGCTCGCCGGAGTCGACCGAGGCCTCGCCTGAGAGCATGCGCAACAAGGTGGTCTTGCCGGCGCCGTTGCGTCCGGACAGGGTCATCCGGTCGCGGCGCTCGAGCTTGAACGAGATGCCGCGCAGGAGCGGCTCGCCGGCGATGTCCTTGCCCAGATCCGATGCGATGACCACGGCCATGTCAGTCAGTGATGGTATGCCGGTCGCTAGTCTCGGCTCGGATGCCGTTGCACGCGTGGCCACCGGTCCCCCCGATCGAAATGCCACCGGCGCGTACGCTGCTCGTCCCGGACCGCGGCGAGCTGTTCCTCCGCGACAGTGGCGGCGACGGGCCGGCCGTCATGCTGCTGCATGGCTGGATGGCCGACGCCGACCTCAACTGGTGCGGCGCCTACGACGATCTGGTCGCGGCGGGCTACCGGGTGCTGGCCATCGACCACCGCGGCCACGGGCGCGGGCTGCGGCAACTGAACGACTTTCGCCTGTCCGACTGCGCCGCCGATGCGGCCGCCGCACTCGAGCAACTCGGGGTGGCGCCGGCGCTCGTGGTCGGCTATTCGATGGGCGGCGCGATCGCCCAGCTGATGGTCCGCGACCACCCCGAGGTCGTCTCCGGACTCGTGCTGAGCGGCACCGCCCAGCACTGGCAGGACACGCGCACCCGCCGGGCCTTCAAGGGCCTCGGCGTGCTCGGGCTCATGCTCTCGATCGCGCCGCGCGCCACCTGGAGCGCGGGGTTCCGGCGAGTCGGCCTCGGCAACAGCAGCGAGACCGCGTGGGGCCTTTCCGAGATGATGCGCCACTCCGCCCACGACATCGTCGAAGCCGGTCGCGAGCTCGGCCGTTTCGACTCGCGCCCATGGCTCCGGCCGCTGCCGATCCCGGCCGCGGTCGTGCTCACCACGCGCGATGAGCTGGTGCCCCCCGGCAAGCAAGGTCAGCTTGCCGCCGCGCTCCAGGCCCCGATCTTCGAGGCCCCGATCAGCCACCTGGAGATCACCACCAGCGGCGAGGTCTACAACCCGGTGCTGCTGCGGGCGCTCGCCGCGGTAGGCGGCCGCGAGGTGGCCGCCGCGGCCTGAGAGACCGTCGGGAAACCCGGTACGCTGTCGTCGATGCGTCGCGCTCGGATATTCGCCGCGCTCCTGCTCGTCGCGATCGCCGCGCTGGCCCTCGCCGCGCCGGCTCTCGCCGGGACCGCTCACTCCGGGGAGGGCTGGTACGGAGAGACCAACGACGTGGTGATCACCAACGCCATGTTCATGGCGATCATCTTCTTCCCCGCCATCATCCTCCTGTTCTCGCTGATCCAGTGGCGGCTCGACAAGCGCAAGCACGCGCGCATGGACGCCGCCAAGCGCCGGGCCGCCAACGCCGACTGGCGCGGCGGCTGGTAGCCGCTTCTCGCACGCCCGTAGAACACCCGTCGAGGGTGCCGCGCGACGGTCGAAATGGGCGCGGTCCAGCGATAATGTTTGACGTGGGTTACGGGCGTCCAGTCGCGCCGCCGGGAAGAGGGGCAGCCGCGCTGGAGCTAACTGACAATCGGAGGCGCAAGCATGGCCAAAGCTGCGGTGGCAGGGCAAAGAGGCTCCGCGAGGGCGAACTCGGCGCGTAAGGGCACCAACGGTGTGCCGGCCACGGTGAAGAACGGCCGGGCGCACCTGGACGATCCAGGGCTTGCCCGCCTCGAGCACGCCATGCACGCGGCCGCCGCGGGTGACTTCAGCGTGCGGCTTCCCGCGCGCCGCAAGGACGACATCGGCCGGCTCGAGGCCGCCTTCAACCAGATGGCCGCCCGCAATGCCGCACTCGAGGCCGAGCTCGTGCGCGTGGCCGAGATCATCGGCCGGGAGGGGCGCATGACCGAGCGCGCCCGCCTGCACGGCGCCACCGGTGGGTGGAGCACCGCGGTCGACTCGGTCAACGGCCTGATCGACGACCTGGTCCGCCCGACCACCGAGGTCGCCCGTGTGATCGTGGCCGTCGCCGAAGGCGATCTGAATCAGAAGATGGCCCTCGAGATCGAGGGCCGCCCGGTGAAGGGTGAGTTCGCCCGCATCGGCACCACAGTGAACTCGATGGTCGACCAGCTCTCGAGCTTCGCCGCCGAGGTGACCCGAGTCGCCCGCGAGGTCGGCACCGACGGCAAGCTCGGCGGCCAGACCCGCGTGCCCGGCGTGGCCGGCACCTGGAAGGACCTCACCGACTCGGTGAATGGTCTGATCGACGACCTGGTCCGGCCGACCACCGAGGTGGCGCGCGTGATCGTCGCGGTGGCCGAGGGTGACCTGAATCAGAAGATGGCGCTCGAGATCGAAGGCCGCCCGGTCAAGGGCGAATTCGCCCGCATCGGCACCACCGT
>JAFAWR010000226.1 GCA_019241635.1 Solirubrobacterales bacterium | reverse complement strand
CTGTCCGGCGAGATCGCCGCGCAGCGGCCGGCCGATGCCGGCGCGTTCGACCTGGTCATCGAGATCGAGCCGGGGGATGACGCGGGAGTGTGGGCGCAGGCCGGCGCGACCTGGATCCTCACCGGCTTCGGTCGCCAGCCCCGGCTGTCCGAGGTCCGGCGGACGATCGAGGCCGGCCCGGGGGACTGATCGCCCTTCGCGGGTCCTCCACGCGGGGGCGGGTCGTCTACGCCGCGCGGGTCGTCTATGCCGCGCGGGCGATCGGCTCGGCGGCCAGCTCCTCCTCGCTCGTGGCGAGCGAGTCCAGGAACGCTTCGACCACGGCTGGATCGAACTGGGTGCCGGCGCAACGGACGAGCTCCTCGCGCGCCTCGGACGGCGCCATCCCGGCGCGGTACGGGCGGTCGGCCACCATCGCCTCGTAGGCATCGGCCACCGCCAGAATCCGCGCCTCGATCGGAATGTGGCTGCCGGCGATCCCCTTCGGATAGCCACGGCCGTCGACCCGCTCGTGGTGGGCACACACCCAACCGGCGATGTCCTTAAGCCCCGCGTGGGCGAGGATCCGGGCGCCGATCTCGGGATGGCGCTGGATCTCCTTCCACTCGGCGGGGTCGAGCGCTCCCGGCTTGTGCAGGATGGCGTCGGCGATCCCGAGCTTGCCGAGATCGTGGAGCACGCCGGCGGCGTGGATGCGCTCGACGCGGTCGGGACTGAACCCGAGCGTGACCGCCGTGTGCCGGGCATAGGCGCCGACGGTGCGCGAGTGGCGCGCGGTGCCCGCGTCGCGCAGGTCGAGCGTCTCGGCCAGCAGCATGGCGGCAGCCAGGCGAAGCTCCTGGGACTGCTCGCGGATCCCGGCCTCGCCGTCGGCGTCGCGCTGAGCCTGCTCGAGGGCCAGGCCAGCCTGCTCGGCCACCGCCATCAGCACCTCGATCTCGCCGTCGTCGGGGCGCTTGCCGTGCAACGGCTGGTCGACCGAGACCAGGCCGAGCACCTCGCCGGAGGCCCCGCGAAGTGGGAGCATCAGCATGTCGTTCGGATGCCAGGCGTCCGGATCCGGCGCCGCCGCGGTCGCCGGCGTCCACATCGTCGACTCGTCCTGCCATTCGTACGCGCCATCCGGAAGCCACAGCGCGCCCTGCCGCATGTGCTCGTCCGAGCTCAGCAGTGCGTTCCACTCGCCCCATGCGCTGCTCGTCCCGAGGAGCGTCTGGCGCGCTTCCTCGTCGCCCTCTACGACCACGGCGTAGAGGTGCCGGCGCTCCTCGTCGAGCAGGTTGATCGCCACGACCTGGAAGGACAGCTCGGCCCGGATCATGTCGGCCAGCGCCTGTAGGACGGGCAGGGCGCCCTGCCCGGAGGCCGCCGCCCGTGACAGGGAGAGCATGCTGCGCAGCTGGCGGCGGACCGTGTCGCCGCGCGGGTCGCGGTGCCCGGCCTCCTCAGCACTTCGGGCGTGCGCCTGCGTCGCCACCACAACGCGGTTTCGCCCGCCGTGCTTGGCGTCGTAGAGCGCGGCGTCGGCGCGGGCGAGCAGGTCGCCGTAGCCCAGGTCTCCGGAGGCGACGCCGATCGAGACGGTGACCACACCGCCGATGCCCGCCGGATGCGGCATCGCCACTCCCTCCACGGCGGCGCGCACCCGCTGGGCGGCCACCGCCGCTTCCTCGGAACCCTGTCCGGGCAGGACCAGCAGGAGTTCCTCGCCACCGAACCGGTAGGCGATGTCCTGGGAGCGCAGCGCGCCGCGGATCGTGTTGGCGATGGCCCGGAGCGCCTGGTCGCCGGCCAGATGGCCGAGCTCGTCGTTGTAGGCCTTGAAATGGTCGACGTCACACAGCGCCACGCCGAGCGGGGCGCCGTGCTCCCGACATCCGGCCTCGATCCGGGGCAGGTCGTCGGCCAGCGCGCGCCGGTTGCGCATCCCGGTGAGCGGATCGCGGCGGGAGTCTTCCATCAGCTGCTCGTTGAGTCGCGCCAGCTCGGCCTCGCGGTCGGCCAGGCTGGCCAGCGCCGAGCGCTCGCGCTGGAGCAGGCCGCGTAGCCGGCCCTCGAGCAGGCTGCTGCGGATGACCAGCGTGACGCCCGAGAACAGCAGCCCGGCGAACAGCCCGAACGCGGCCGGCGCCGGCGCGTCGGTCAGGTAACAGCGCACGATCGCGGCCAGCTGGAGGACGAACAGCCCGGCGGGCAGGATTCCGCCCCGCAGGCCGGGTTCCTCGGTCGATGCCGCGGGCTCGGGGCGCGCGGCGGCCAGCGCCCCGCCGGCCGCGATCGCGATCAGGCCGAGCACCCAGATCGGGTCGAGCACGGTCGCTCCCGCGACGTAGCTCTGGTCGAGCAGCTGCTCGCTCCACATGATGAACGAGAAGGCCTGGGCGATGATCCCGACCAGCACGAGCCGCGAGGACAGCGAGCGGATGCTGGTCACCGCGCCGCCGAGGAGCGCCTGGAGCGCCAGCACGGCGGCCGATACGTACAGGGTGGGGTACACGAGCGCGGACATCCGGGGCGCCATTGCCAGCATCGAGGCGTTCGCGTCGTGCCAGAGCTCGGCGAATGTCAGCGCTGTCGCGCCGGCGATCACGGGCAGGATCTCGGCCACCGCGACCATGCGGAGCGCTTTGGAGCGGGTCGGGGTCCGGACGATGCTGAGCATGACCAGGACCGCGAACATCCACCAGCCGAAATCGGCCGGATTGGGGCTGGCCGGCGAGCCGGTGATCCCGAACACATCCCAGGCCATCTGTCCGATGAGCCAGGCTCCCGTCGCGGCCGCCCACAGCGTCCAGCGCGCCCGCTGCGATCCGCTCGCGCT
>JAFAWR010000125.1 GCA_019241635.1 Solirubrobacterales bacterium | reverse complement strand
AGGACGCGCGCGGCGCGAATGGTGAGAAGTGCGCGCTATTCGGGACTGATCTCGCCACTCGCGGTCCGGCAGATGCCGAGTGGCGACTTCGTCCCGTTCAAAAGAGGTCCATCGAGCGGCCCGGGTTCATACGGCCGCGGGGCCGGGACGGCGAGCCCCGGCCGAGTTTCGGCCCCGCTCATCCCGCCGCCCCGCTCACCGCGCCGCCCCGCTCACCGCGCCGCCCCATCCCGGCCCGCTCACCGCGCTGCTCCGCCCCCGCCCCGCCCCCAAGGCCGTGTGGCCGTGGAGTCAACCGTTTAGGCAGGGGCCGTCTCAGTGCCGAACGACGTTGAACGCGAACGCGTCGCCGCGGTGATAGTCCGCGGCGTAGAGCGCGCGCCGGCCCGTGTGCGTCACTGCCGTCTCGGTGATCAGAAGCCATGGGCCCATGCCGGCCAGCGAGAAGCGCGCGGCGACGTCGGCGGGTAGCTCGACGGCCTGCAGGCGTGCTGCTGAGGAGACGAGGTGATGGCCGTTGGCCGCCAGCAGCGCATTGAGCGAGCCGGTCCAGTCGATGTGGCGGATTGGGCCCTGGATGCAGTCGCGAGGAAAGGTGTCGACGCTGTAGATCAAGGGATCGTCCGCGTCGCAGCGCAGCCGCTCCAGGCGCACCACGTCCGTGTCCGGCGAGACGCCGAGCGCGGTCGCCTCCGCATCGGTCGGAGGCCCCTCGGCGATCGACAGCACGACGGTTCGGACCTCGTAGCCGAGGGCGCCGAGCATCTCGGTGACCGACTCAAATCGCGTGACCGGTCGTTCGACTTTGAGCGTCCCCAGGGACGAGAGGAATCGACCGCGGCCGCGCTGTACCTCGACGAGACCCTCCTGCTCGAGGAGTTTGAGGGCCTCGCGCGCGGTGCTGCGTCCGACGTCGCAAAGCTCGGAGACCTCCCCCTCGCTGGGGATGCGATCGCCCGGCCGCATCTCGCGCTCCTCGAACAGTGCGAGGAGTTGGTCACGTACGCGAGAGGGAAGAGTGCGCCGATCCAACATGCTTACTCTGGAGCGCGAGGCGCCCCGACCCTACAGGACCGACGAGTCAGTACTCGACGCGCCGGTAGTAGCGGCGGGTCGTGAGGGGATGGTCGGTGATCACCTCGAGATGGGCGTCGACTCGCTCGAGCACGGTGGCGAGCAGAACCGGCGACACGAGACCGCGGGCCCGGTGCGACAGCTGCCCCTGGGCCAGCTCGGCGGTGTCGAAGCTCAGCAGCTTGTCGGTGTGCTGGGCGACGAAGCGCTCAACGCGGTCGACCAGTGGCCTGGCGCTGTCCTCGCCCTTCATCGTGATCACGCTCACGCCTTGCTCGACGAGCTCCAAGGTGCCGTGGAAGAAGTCCGAGGCGTGGACCGGGCGGGTACGGATCCACTGCATCTCCTCGAGGATGCACATCCCGTAATACCACGCCTCCGGCCACACCGCGCCGGCGCCCGTGATGATGTGCCATGGCTCGGCGGCGATGCGGGAGGCGACCCCGCGCGCCTCGGGCTCGAACGCGCGCTTGACCTCAAGCAGCAGCTCGGGCACGCCCTCGAGCTCAGTGATGAGGTCCCCGTAGCCATCCAGTTCATCGCGCTGGTCGAGGACGGCGAGAGCAAGCAGCAGCGACTGCAGGTAGAAGGATTCGCTCGAGGTGTCATCCTCGGCGAAGTTCGTGAAGTTGAAGTCAGCGCCCTCGGCGACCGGGGTATCCGCGTGGCCGGTGAGCGAAAGCACCGTCGCTCCCCGCCGTTTAGCCCACTCCAGGATCTCGATCGTCTCCGATGTGGTCCCCGACAACGAGGGCAGGACAATCAGTGTCTGCTCGCTCACATGCCGGGTGTCGGAGAGCATCAGCTCGGCCGGGATCTCCCGAGACACGCGGATCGACGAGCGACGCGCGAGCAGTTCGACGGCCGGCAGCATCAGGATCCCCGCGCCGCCGGCGCCCGCGAAGCAGACCTCGGTGACGCCCCGGTCGAGCACCTTGCCGATCACATCGTGCATCTCCGCCGCCATCCCGACGGCCCCGGATTGGATGGACAGGAAGCGTTGCTCGTCGAAGTTCAACATGGGACGCTGCAGGTTCAACATAGGGCGGTGCCTTTCGGGGACGCTCTCGCGGTACATGTCAGACATCCTAACTGCTTGTCGGACAACCTGTCTAGGGGTCTGCTCGCGTAAACCACCCGGTGCGCCGCCAACTTCGCCAAGACCTGACCGCCGCGCTCAAGGCGCGAGATGCTGTCGCGGTCGCTGCCGCGGCCCGGGTCAGGCGGCCCGACGACTGGCGGCGACCAGCGCGGCCAGCGCCTCGGCTTCCTCGGCGAGCCTGCGGTACCCCTCGAGCGTCTCGGGTGAGTCGATTTCGGGGAGCTGGCGGCGGCAGGCCAGCACATACGCGTACCCGGCGGTCGGAAAGACGTCCTGCACCGCCTCGTAGGCGGCCTTCACTCGGGCTTGCTCTTCGGTCAAGGCCAATGGAATCTCAGGGCTATTCGCCCAGGAAGGTCACCACGCCGCGGCCTTGCGCCGGCCGGCACACGAACTCCAGGCCCATGGCGAGGTGACAGTGCCAGCCGGGAGCCTGCCCGTGGTAGGCGAGCGAGCGCGCGAACCGGCAGCTGACCACCTTGGCGGTGATGTCGCTCGGGCCGGGTGGGGAGCCGTCGGATCCGTACCTGAACGACCCACAGTGGCGGGTAACCGCGGTGGCGTGCGTCCGTCCCGCGGCGACGGAAACGTCCGCGAGCGTCAGCGGAAGTAGCGCGCCCAGCAGGCATCCGATGACTAGAAGCGTCCTCATGACCCGGCTCGACAATACACCCGAGGTCACGACCTCGGTGCCGAGGACCCGCGCATCGCGCGAGGCGATTACGATCGCGCTCGCAGGCAGAGCCATCCAACCCGGGAGCAGAAAGCGAGAGGCATCGTGGCCGACTACAACCCCTACGACTCACTGCCCGAAGTGGCCTCGTTCGACCTGACCAGCGAGGACGTCCAGGAAGGCGAGGAGCTCCAGGTGCCGCAGCTGAGCGGGCTGTTCGGCGCCGGCGGCGAGGATGTCTCGCCGCAGCTTTCGTGGAGCGGCTTTCCGGACGGCACCAAGAGCTTCGCGGTCACCTGCTATGACCCGGAGGCGCCGACGGCCAGCGGTTTCTGGCACTGGGCGATCGCCGACATCCCAGCGAACGTGACCGAGCTCGCGCGCGGGGCGGGCGACGAGGAGGGGAGCGGCCTCCCGGCTGGCGCGTTCCAGCTGCGCAACGACGCCGGGGTCAGGCAGTACGTGGGTGCTGCTCCACCACGCGGTCACGGCCGCCATCACTACTACTTCGTGGTCCACGCGGTCGACGTCGAGTCGCTCGGGATCGACAAGGACGCCTCGCCCGCGTTCCTCGGCTTCAACCTGTTCTCCCACGCGCTCGCCCGCGCAACGATCATCGGGTGGTACGAGGCCCCGGATAGTTAGCCGGCGCCCCGGGGCTCGCGTACCGGGCCGCTTCTGTCTATCGGGCCTCGGACTCAATTCGGCTTTCCGCCTGAGTCTCCTCATCGCGGAGGGCAGAGTCCCCTTCGTCGCGCGGCCCGGCCAGGCGAACCATGAGCAGCGCGGCCTGCTCCGCCGTCTGACCGCCGGTTTGCAACTCGGCCTCGATGAGCTGGCCGGACAGGATGTAGCCGCGGATCGCGCGGTTGCGGAGCGCGGTGTAGGCCATGTCTCCTGCGGGCGGGACACCGGCCAGCCCCTCGACAGTGGCTTGCGTCGCGACGAGCCGGTCGACGAGATCGGAGTCGGTAACCGCCGAGAAGGCGCGGCGGAGCTGTTGGAGCAGCTCGCGGAAACGGTCGCAGAACTGGTCATTGGCCAGCTCGTGCGCGATCGCGAGAAGCACGCCTCGGAGGCTCGCGTGGCGGAGCGCGGCCGCGGTCGCCGCGCGCACGATCGACTCGCCCGCCGCGGACGCGCCGTGGCTGTCCGCCGGTTCGGGCAGGCAGGGCGGGTCGCTGGGTGGATCGACTGTCTCGCGGATCAACGCGGTGATGGCTGGGTTCGGCTGCGATCGGCCCGGGAGCGTCCTCGCCTTGACAGCGCCGGCCGGCGCCGTCGGTATCGCGCGCCCGGCGGCGCCGGCCAGGATCCCATCGGTGATCGCCAGGGCCGCACCAGCCGGCCGGCTTTCGGCGTGAAACGAGCTGGAGTCGCTGGCGGCGTATAGCGCGGAACGCCCAGCCGGCGTGAGGCGCCCGATCGCGCGGAGGGCGAGAGCCAAGGTCGCGTCGGTGGCGGCACAGAGGCCGGGGACGACGCCGGCGTGAGCGAGGAACTTCCGCTCGAAGGGCAGAAGCGTGGCCGCGGGTGGTGGGCAGTAGAACGCCACGAGCGGAGTGCTGCCCCCGGCGCGGGCGGGGTTGGTGATCGCCGTGATCGCGGTGGTCCTAGTCGCCGATCCGCCACATCCGATGACCGCGAACAGGCACAGACACAGACCGGCCGTGAGCACCGTCCGGCAAAGGCCGAGCACGGTGACCGGCGGGTGTGCGAAGCGGGACACCCCGGCCGAGAAGTGTAAATACGTGTACCGGGACCGGCGCCCCGGGCGCGGTGACGAAAACCGCTAGACGGCTGCCGGCTGCTGGGGCGGCGCGGTCAGGACCGGAGCGGCCGCCCCGACCTCGGCGGTCACGGCAACACGGTGGATGATCACGGCGGCGAGATCGTCCGGACACTCGTCGGAGTCCGCCTGGATGCAGTCGAGGATGGTCTGGGCGCTCAGCCCTCGCTCCACGAGCGACCGCAAATGCGCGCGCCCGAGGTACTCATCGCCGCGGCGGGCTTCGACCAGGCCGTCGGTGAACAGGCACACGCGCTCGCCGGACGCCAGGCGGCGGGAGAACTGGGGCCAGGTGTCGCCGAGGCCGAAGCCGAGCGGTGTGGCGGCCTGCTCATCCTGGTCGGGCTGGCCGGCGATGATCGGCGGCTCGTGCCCGGCCTTGGCCCAGGTGAGCTCCCCGGTCGCGTGCTCGTAGCAGCAGATGATGACCGTGGCGAAGCCGTCGCCGAGCTCGCCGGTCAGGTAGCGGTCAGCGCGGGCGAGGACCTCGGGCAGCGGGTGGCCTTCGCCGATCAGCGTGCGCAGCGTGTAGCGGACGAGCGCGGCGTGGACGAGCGACTCACGACCGTGCCCGGAGACGTCGCCGATCATGATGCCGGTGCGCCCGGGCGAGGCCGTGAACACGTCGAAGAAGTCGCCTCCGGCCGCGAGCCCCTGGGCCGGGCGGTAGGCGACCGAGAGGTGCAGCTCACCGATGGTCTCGGGGACAGCGGGAAGCAGCGCGGACTGAAGTACGCCGACGTCGGAGAGCAGGGCGGCGCGCTGGCCCGCCAGCGACCTGGCGCGGCGGCTCTGCAGGTAGGCGTTCAGCGCCATCGCGGCGGCGATGACCGCGAACGCGAGCAGCGCCACGACCAGCGCGGTGGGCAGCACCTTGACCAGCCGTTCGATCGTTCCGGTCGACTTCGACGGCTTGACCGCGGTGCGCGCCACCGCCGAGCCGGATCCCGCGGCCGGGTGCGAGCCGCTCGGTCCCGTCGGCGTGGCGCCGACCGCGCCGGTGCCCGCGGCCCGTCCGGCGGAGCCACGGGCGGTTCCGCGCCGAGCGGTCCGCGCGCCTGCACCGGTGCGGGCGCGCAGAGCGGAGCCCGTGCCGCCGAGGCTGCCCGCGACCGAGCGCCCGGTCGAGGGGGCGCGTGAGCTCGAGCCACCCGAGCCCGCCGGAGCCGGGGAGCTCGCGCCGTGCGACGAGGCGCCCGAGGAACCGTCCGAGGACGAGGAGGCGGGCGATGAGCCTGGGGGCGGTCCCACCGGCGGCGTAATCGGCCGCAGCCGCACCGTGGGCGTGGTGATCGATGGCGTGCTGATCGACGGGGTGCTGATCGATGGCGTGCTGATCGACGGGGTGGTGATGCTCGGCGTGGTCACCCGGGGCGTGGTGATCGGACCTGCGGTGACCGTCGGCACCGTGAGCGACGGAACAGAAACCGTCGGCACCGAGACGGTCGGCACCGACGCGGTCGGTACCGAGACGCCGGGCACCGAAACGCCCCGGACCGACAGCCTGGGCAACGCGGCCGAGGCCGCCGGGACGCCGGCCAGCGCCACGGCAAGCGCCGCGAGTACCGACACCGCCCCGCATCCGGCGAGGACGATTCGCAGAAAACGGCTCATTACTGGACCACCGCGCCTCTTCGCTTAAGCAGAAGACCCCGCACGCAGGGTACAGCGATGGCGGCGCGCCGCCAACCGGCAACCGTGCGATCAGGCCGCGCGCCGGCCGGGCAACCGCGGCGGGCGGGCGCGCAGGCTGGCCGTCCAGGCGATCAGGATCAGCGCGGCGCCGAACGCGAACGCGAGCACCGCGATCGCGTCCGAGCCGTGAGGTCCGGTGTCCACCGCGGCGGGAGGGGGAACCGGGAGCAGATGTCCGGCGGCGCGGGCCAGGCGCTGGATTGCCGTGAGTGCAGCGTCGCCCAGTCCGCTGCCGGCCGAGGGATGAACGCCGGCCACCGCTGTCGCGGCCGACGCGGGCAGCCCGGACAGCCCCAAGCCATCGGGCATGACGACGAGCAGCGGCCCCCGATACACGAGCGCAACCTCCAGGCCGAGGAAGCGCGCGTAGGTTTGCGGCTCACGCCACAGCTCGGTGACCGAGCCGAGGTCGGCCCGCGAGGCGATCACCGCGACCCGAATGGCATAACCGTCGCTCGAGGCCGTGCGCAGGAGCTCCGCCAACTGGCCCTGCTGCGACAGCGGAATGCCCGCATCCTGGGGGAGGAACAGGGACTGCGTGGCCAGCACGTCGCTGGCCGGATCGCCGTCGGCCCGCACCCACGCGGGGTACGCGATCAGCACCAGCCAGGCGGCAGCGAGACCCGCAGCCAGCCGGCGGACTCGGTGGCGAGGCGTTCGGTTGTCCGTAGAGTCCGTCACCTGCGATGAACCTGGGAGCGACACGACGGCAGTTGCCCGCCGCGACGCGCAAGTCTAGGCCGCGCGGCTGGTGGCGAGGCGGCTCCGGCCTGCTGCTCGGCGCCCTCATCGCGCTCGCAACGTTTCCCGGCGCGGCGCAAGCCCACGGTCCGATCGCGCCGGTCGCCTCGAGTTACTTCGCCAAGCCGCTCGTGGTACCCGCGGGGCTGAACGCGAAGGTGATCGACGGCGATCTGCGCATGTGGCTGAGCGTGCCCACGGCGGAAACCGTGGTGGTGCTCGATTACCGCGGCGCCCCCTACCTGCGGTTCTCGGCGGCCGGCGTGGCCGTGAACCACAACTCGGCGATGTACTACCTGAATCAGACGCCGTTCGCCGCCACGCCGCCGTCGAACCTGACCGCGAGCACGCCACCGAGCTGGCACCGGGTGAGCGGCGGGCACGCGTATGAGTGGCACGACGGGCGGCTGCACGCGCTCGCCACCGTGGCGCTGACGCCGGGAGTGGCGTTCGTGGGCCGATGGAACGTGCCGCTGCAGATCGACGGCCGGCTCAGCGTGATCGATGGCGGGCTGTGGCACGCGGACGACCCATCGCTTGTGTGGTTCTGGCCGATCGTCGTCGTATTCGCCTGCGCGCTGGCCGCGTGGCGGGTGCGCCGGGCGCGCGTAGACGAGCTCGTCGCGCGCGGGCTGGCGAACGTCGCGCTGGTGGGCGTCGTGATCGCTGGGCTCGGCCTCGAGTTGCACGGACGGCCGACAGTGTCGGTCCTCCAGATGGTCGAGCTGGCCGCGATCCTGGCGTTCGTGGGGTGGGGCCTGTGGCGGGCGTTGCTGCACCGTCCCGGCTACTTCAGCTGCTTCCTGATCGGGGTCGGAGCGATATGGGCGGGCGGCGTCCTCATCCCCACGCTGCTGAACGGCTTCGTGCTGATCGCACTGCCGGCGTTCCTGGCCCGGGCCGTCACCGTGATCTGCCTGGGATGCGGGGCGGCGCTGCTGTTGCTCGTGTTCCGGATGGCCGAGCATGCCGAGCTGGGCTCGCGGCGCCGTTAGACGGCGACTGTGGACCACGCTGCTCCCGGTCGCGCTGATCGCGTCGGCGTGCGGGGCGGGCCGCCGTGCATCACCGGAGGCGTCGAGCACTTCCCAATCGCAGCCGCCGGCGGCGCTGCTGGCCGAGGCGCGTCCGATCGGACGGGGCGCGGCCTTTCAGCCCCCGGCGCGCGGCCCGGTCGACGGCCGCTGCGGCAAATCATTGGGGCCCCGGTTCGGCGTGCACGTGGAGGTGTTCGCGGCCAACCGTGTGGTGTTGATCCCCGCCGGCATCGGTACCCGGCCACCCCGGAGCTATTCGTCGGGTCGGATCGCCGGAGCCGGCTGCTTCGGCGCGCTGGTCACGCTCGATCCGACCGGCCTCGTCCTCGTCCGTTCCGGGGAGCATCCGCAACTGGCCGAGCTGTTTCGCTCCTGGGGCCAGCCGCTCACCGTGCGGCGCCTGCTGTCTTTCGAGAACGCCGTGAGCGCATTCGTCGACGGACGTCCCTGGTCGGGGCCTCCCGGGCGGATCCCGCTTCGCAGGCACGCCGAGATCGTGCTCGAGGTGGGGCCGCATGTGCCGCCCCACGCGTCGTACACGTTCCCGCCGGGGCTGTGACACCGGGCGAGATGCCGGGCTCGTAACGCCGGGGCGATAGCTGTAACGCCGGGGCGATATCTTCCGGAGGAGCATGGCGGTGCGTCTTCAGCGCGGCCTGATGATCCGGCGCTTCGTGCCGGCGGCGCTGATGCCTGCCGGCGCGTTCGCGGTTCATCAGCTGCGCTACTGGCTGGCTTTCGGCAGCCACGCCGCGGTTGAGCTGCAGCGCCAGGGCCATTCCTACCTGCATTCGGTGGTGCCATGGATCGTGGCGCTCCTCGCGGCGGGGCTCGGAACCTTCCTGGTCGCACTCGGGCGCGCGTTCGGCGGCCACCGCTCGGTCCCCCGCTACACGCTGTCGGTGGCGACCATGTGGCTGCTGTGCACCGCCTCGCTGGTGGCGATCTACGTCTGCCAGGAATTCCTCGAGGGTCTCCTCGCCACTGGGCATCCGGGCGGCCTGGCCGGCATCTTCGGCTCCGGCGGCTGGTGGGCGATCCCGGCCGCCGTCGCGGTTGGCCTGGTCCTCACCGCCGCGTTCCACGGCGCCCGGCGGGTGCTGCGCGCCGTGGCAGAACGCCGCACGCGCCCCCCGGCCCCGGCCCGACGTCGCACGCAGCCGCCCCGGATGGGTCGGGCGCTCGTGCTCCCCGCGCCCGATCCGCTGGTCGACGGCTGGTCGGGCCGCGGTCCTCCGGTCTGATCGTGGGGCCGAGCCGCCGCGCTCGGCGAGACACCCTGATCAGCAACCCAGGAGGAATCGACAGCCGTGAATGCAAGATCCCCGAGGGGACGCGCTGCGCTGGTCGTGGCCCTGGCCGGCGCCAGCGCTCTGGTGCTGCCGGCCACCGCATCGGCCCACGCACGCATCAGCCCGCCGGTCTCCGTAGCGGGCAAGCTCCAGCTCTACAGCCTCGGCGTGCCAACCGAGAAGAGCGGCCTGACGACGGCAACGATCGTCATGACGGTCCCGTCCGGATTCGGGATCGACTCGTTCGTGCCTCCGCCGGCGGGCTGGCAGATGCACCTGCAGCAGACCGGATCCGGCGACAGCGCGGTGGTCACGAAGGTGACGTGGACGGGCGGCCGGACGCCCACCGGTGAGGACTCGCTGTTCCAGTTCCTGGCTCAGCCGGCGTCGGCCAGGACCTACACATTCCAGGTCGAGCAGACCTACTCGGACGGCTCGATCGTCAACTGGGCGGGACCCGAGTCATCGGAGGCGCCCGCGCCGACGATCGAGGCGGTGAGCTCGCTCGGCGGCGGCGGGGTGTCGGTGCTGTCCATCGTCGCGCTGGTGATCGGCGTGCTCGGGCTGCTCGCGGGCGCCTTCGCGCTCACCAGGGGCTCAGAGGGGCGGACACTGACGTGAGGGCTCGGCGCGGGATCGTCTTGGTCACGATCATGGCCGCGGCATGGCTCGCGCTCCCGAGCGCTGCCTCCGCCCACGCCTATCTGGTCAAGACGGTCCCCGCCGCGAGCGTCGTCCTGAACGCACCCCCGTCGACGATCCAGCTCACCTATGACGAGGCGGTCGAGCCCCGGCTGGCCATCATCTCGGTCACCGATGCGGGCGGCCACCAGGAGACCACGGCCGCCGTGCGACGCTCGCCCGCCAACCCCGACACGCTCGTGGTGCCTCTACGTGCGAAGCTGCCCGAGGGGTGGTACCTGATCTACTGGCGGGCGATCTCGGTCGACGGCCATCCCGTGCAGGGAGCGTTCACGTATGCGGTCGGCCCGAATCCGGGCGCCGCGCCCCAGTTCCAGGTCCCCAACATCTCGGCGACCGCGACCACCCCCCAGCTGCTGATCTCGAGGTGGGTGATGTTCGTGGCGGTGATGGCGGCAATCGGGCTGTTCGTCATGCGGCTGCTCACCGCTCGCCCGCTGGTCAGGCGCGTCGAGGGAGCCAGCCTGCGCGCGCTGACGGTCGCGTTCGCGACCGCCGCCGCGCTCGGCTTGATCGCGATACCCGTGTACCTCGACTTCTCCATCGCCAACGACTCGCTGCGGTCGGTGTTCGACCTGTCCGCGCTCGTGCCGCTTTACCGGGTGACCGCGTTCGGCCGGGCGATCATCGATCTGGAGATCACGTTCGCGCTGTTCTGCCTGGCGGCCGGCCTCGCGCTGTGGGTCGATCGTCCGGAGCGGGAGCGGCGGTCGATCGCCGAGCTGGTGGCTTCGTTCGGCGCACTCTTGGCCGCCGCCGCGGTGCTCGTGGTTCCCGGCGCGGCCGGGCACGCCGCGCAGACCGCGCCTCGCGGCCTGACGCTCCTGTTCGACTGGCTGCACATGATGTCGGGGTCGATCTGGCTGGGCGGGCTGATCGGCCTGCTCGTGGTGTGGTTCGCCGCACCGGCGCGCCGGCGGGTCGAGGTGCTGTCCGACTCGGTGCCCCGCTTCTCGAATGTGGCCCTGGCCTCGGTCGTGGTGCTCGCCGCCACCGGTGTGGGGGAGGCGGTTGACCACATGCCCGCGGTCAACGCATTGTGGGAGACCGGCTACGGCGAGGCCATCCTGGTCAAGGCCGGCCTGCTCGGCGGGGCGCTGGTCATCGCCTCGGGAAACCTGCTGCGCTCGCGTCCGCGGCTGATCGCGGCGCGCCGGAGCCCCGAGCTCGGCGGCGCCGCCGCCCGGCTGCTGCGCGGCCTGGTCACCGGCGAGGTCGTCGTCGTGATCGGCGCGGTGTTCGCGGCCACGGTGCTCTCGAGCCTCGCGCCGCCGCCCCCGGCCTTCGCGCTGGAGAACTCGGCGATCGCCAAGGTTGGGCCCGGCCGGGTCGCCCAGACGGTCAAGCACGCGGGCTACGTCCTGCAGGTGCTCGTCTCGCCCAACAAGGCCGCGGCTCCCGACTCCTTCGCGCTTCGCATCACACATGACGGCCAGCCGGTCCGCGGCGCGAACGTCACGCTGTTGTTCAATCACCTGGAGATGCAGATGCCCCAGCAGGAATACCAGCTGTCCGAAATCGAACCGGGCGTGTATTCGCGGGCGGCGCCCGCGCTGGTCATGGTGGGACGATGGGGGTTGACCTTCCAGGTGACACCGAGACAAGGCCCTCCGTTCACGGCGTTGATCGTCGATCAGGCCAATGGGTAGCCGCGGGACACGCCGACCGCGGGTCGTCGTCCCCCACGCGGTCGGGGCGCTCCTCGCGATCGCCGCGGCCTTCCTGCTCGCCGCCTGCGGCGGCGCCGGCAGCGGGCTGACCGTGCCTCAGGTCGCTCCGGCCAAGGTCTTCTCGCTGAGCGGCTTCCAGCCCCAGAGCGCGGTCAGCCCCGGCCGCCCGGTCACCGTCAGCTTCACCGTCCAGCAACCGAACGGTCAGCCGCTCACCAGGTATAAGACCGGGTCGGGGCCACACACCGGAGTGCACCTGATCATCGTCCGTGACGACCTCGCCTACATCATCCACCAGCATCCACCCGTCGGAGCGGGCGGGTTGCTGCGCCAGACGGTCACCTTCCCGGCCCCCGGGCCCTACCGAGTGCTGGTCGACGTGTATCCGAACATCCCAGGCGGCCAACCGAACTTTCAGCTGTTCAGGACGATCACGGTCACCGGCGCCTACCATCCCCGGCCGCTGCCGGCGTTCAAACCCGACGTGGTCGTGGACGGGTACCACTTCGCGATGCGGCCACACGCCGCGCTGCACGCCATCCAGGCCGAGTTCGTCGACGTGGAGGTCACCGATCAGCGTGGCCGCAATCCGACGTTCGTGCCCTGGTTCGGCGCACTCGCGCATGCAATCTTCTTCCACGAGGGATCGCTCGACTACTTCCACACCCACATCTGCGCGCCGAACGCGCCGAACTGCGGCACGCTCGCCGGGGTCGCCTCGAGTCGGGTCTCGGGGACGTCGACGGCGCCCGGGAAGCTGACTATCGGCGTGCTCCTGCCCGAACCGGGGACGTGGCGGCTGTTCCTGCAAGCCAAGCTCGGCGGGCGCATCGTGACCGCCCCGTTCACGCTCAGCGTGGCGTCATGACCGACCGTCAGGCACGCCTGCGCCTGCTCGCCGCGGTGATCGCGCTCGCGGCGGGCGTCGCCGCGGTGATCGTGGCGATCCTCCTGGTCAGGAGCGCGCTCGGCTAGATGATCCAGCGGCGAATCACGGCGGTTGTCCTCGCGGTGCTGGCGGCAGCGCTGACCGCGGGGTGGGTTGCGCCGTTGGCCCGCGCCGACGGCGATCCGGGCAGCGATGTGCTGGTCAACCAGAACCTGTTTGCGGGCGCGGATGCCGGCCTATCGGTCCAGCAACAGGTCCAGCTCGGAGGACTGTTGAAGTCCGCCGCGGGCGCGGGAGTACCGATCCGTGTGGCGATCATCGCCAGTCCGTTCGACCTCGGCGCCGTCACGGGCCTCTGGCACAACCCGCGTGCCTACGCCCGCTTCCTCGGGCTCGAGCTGTCGCTGGCCTATCAGCAGCGCTTGCTCGTCGTGATGCCGAACGGATTCGGCTTCAACTGGCCGGGCCATCAGAGCCGCCCGGCGTACCGGGCGCTGGCCGGGATTCCGATCCGCCCGGGCGCCGACGGACTGTTCGCCGCCACCGTGGAAGCGGTCACGAAGTTGGCCAGGGCCGGCGGGGTGCGGCTGGCGCCGGGACCCGCGGTCTCCGGCGTGCCCGGTCAAGCGGTGTCGCACGGGGCGAGCGCGCCGCCGGTCCGGACGGCGCGCAGCACCGAGAACCTCCTGGGGATTCTCGCGCTGGCCTCGCTCGCGCTGATCGGGGTCCTGCTCGCCCTCCGCCCCGTCCTCGCCTCGCGACTGCGGCCACATCTGCGCCGTCGCGGCTGGCGAGCGAGATTGGCCAGCCGCCGGCGCCTGACGATCCCGGGTGGCGGGATTCTCGTCGCGGCGGTAGTCGTGGTCGGCGTGATCGCCGTGCGCTCGAATGCGCCTACTGATTCCGCCGCTCAGGCGCTCGCCGCGAACCCTTACCTGGATCCGGGCACGTCGCTGGCCGGGCAAGCCCCCGATTTCACCCTGTCAGATCAGTTCGGGCAGCCGGTCTCGCTGCACGACTTCCGGGGCAAGGTGGTGATCCTCGCCTTCAACGACTCGGAGTGCACCACGATGTGCCCGCTGACCACCACCGCGATGCTCGACGCAAAGGCCATGCTCGGCCGGGCCGGCTCCCGAGTGCAGCTGCTCGGGGTCGATGCCAACCCGGCGGCGATCTCGCTCGAGGACGTCTGGTCCTACTCCGAGCTGCACGGGATGCTGCACTCCTGGCAGTACCTCACGGGCACGTTGTCGCAGCTGGAGCAGGTGTGGCGCGAGTATGCCGTCGAGGCGGCGATCGAGCACGGGGAGATCACCCACACGCCGGCGCTGTTCGTCATCGGCCCGCAGGGACGCAAGGCCAAGGTCTACATCACGCAGATGTCCTACACGGCGGTGCCCCAGCTCGGGCAGCTGCTGGCTCGCGAGGCCGCGAGCCTGCTCCCCGACGATCCCGCGGTGCACTCGAATCTTCCCTACGCCCGGGTCCCGCCGATCACGCCCACCCAACGGGCGAGCCTTCCGCGAGCGGGAGGCGGGACGGTTCCCCTCGGGCCTGGATCCTCGGCCCGGCTGTTTCTGTTCTTTGCCACCTGGGACCGGGAGACCAGCGGCCTGGCCGGTCAGCTCAGCGCGCTCGATCGCTACCAGGCGATCGCCGCCCGCTCGGGGCTGCCCCGGCTGACCGCCGTCGACGAGGCAAGCGTCGAGCCTGGCTCGAGTGCACTGGGCGATTTCCTGCGCCGCGTTCCGCAACCGCTGTCCTACCCGGTGGCCATCGACCGCAGCGGGAAGGTCGCTGATGGCTACGAGGTGCTGGCCCTGCCGTGGTTCGTACTGGTCTCGCCGAGCGGCCAGCTTCTCTATTACCGGGAGGTCTCCACTGCCGGGTGGCCGAGTACGAGCGTGCTCGTCCGCTACGTCAAGGCGGCGCTCGCCCGGGCCCCCCAACCCGCCGGCGCCGCCGCCACGAGAAGTGAGCTCGCCGGCTCGCCGCCCGCGCTCGCGTCACTGCACGATCAGGCCGCCCGTCTGCTCGGAGGACAGCCCGCGCTGGCGGCCAGGATCCACGCGCTGCACGGATACCCGATCGTCATCAATGCATGGGCCTCATGGTGTGCGCCGTGCCGCGAGGAATTCGGGTTGTTCGCATCCGCCTCGGCCCGCTATGGCCGCCAGGTCGCGTTCCTCGGCGCCGACACCGACGACTCGGCCGGCGACGCGCGCACGTTCCTCGCCCAGCACCCGGTCAGCTATCCCAGCTACCAGACCACGACCAGCAGCCTGTCCGCACTCGCGGCCATCGAAGGCCTCCCCAGCACGATCTTCATCAGCCCGGCCGGCAAGGTCGTGTACACGCACACCGGCCAATACGACGCGCAAGGCACGCTGGACCAGGACATCGCCAGCTACGCACTCGGCGGCTGAGCGATGGCGGTGCGTCGGCTCGCGCTGATCGCGCTGATCATCGCCCTGGGGGCGCCCGTTCCAGCGGCGCTGGCCGACGGCGACCCGGCGAGCGACACCCTGCTCGCCGAGCCGGTGTTCTACCCCTACAGCGCGAACGTCGCCCCAGCCCTGCAGGCGCGCCTGAATGCCGAGGCGGCGGCCGCGAGTCGCAAGCACTTCCCAATCCTGGTCGCGCTGATCGCCGCGCCCAGCGATCTTGGCGCCGTGCCCAGCCTGTTCGGCAAGCCGCGACAGTACGCCGCCTTCCTCGAGCAGGAGATCAACTTCCTGGACGCCAAGGACGTTTTGCTCGTGGTGATGTCCAAGGGCTACGGGGTCCAGCACGCCGGGGTCGGGGCCCAGGCGGCGCTTGCCTCGCTGAAGCAGCCGGCCGGCGCCCGGGCCGACGACCTTGCTCAGGCGGCGATCGAGGCGGTGCCCAAGCTGGCCGCCGCGGCCGGTCATCCGCTCGGTTCCATTGCCGGGGGATCGCGCGCAACCACCAGCTCGAGCACGCTGAAGGCGATCGTGCTGGCCATCTCGGCCATCGTGATCGCCGGCGGGTTGGTCGCGCTGCGCGCGGTTAGGGTGGGACGACATTCGAGCCGGGGGAGCGAAAGGAGAGGCTATGGCTGAGTGCACCCACCTGGATCAGGTCCGGGTCGAGACTCCCGAGCACGTCGAGGGCTGCGAGGAGTGCCTGACGAGCGGCGGGACCTGGGTCGAGCTGCGGGCGTGCCGCGTCTGCGGTCATGTCGGCTGCTGTGACTCCTCGCCGGGCACGCACGCCACCAAGCACTACCAGGAGACCGGGCATCCGATCATGAGCTCGGCCATGCCGGGCGCCACGTGGTCCTACTGCTACGTCGACGAAGTGATGCTCTAGTGATTGATTCCGCGGCCCGGGGGTTCGGGCGGTGACCGATCGTGGGTGTCCTGCCCGGTCGGTGTACCGGGTCGGGGTTGGCGACGCGCTCGCGACCGGGAGTTTTCGCCATTCGAGGACCCGCGCGGCGCGAATGGTGAGTAATGCGCGCTATTCGGGGGTGATCTCGCCACTCGCGGTCCGGCAGATGGCGAGTGGCGAGTTCGTCCCTACTGAAAAGAGGTCCATCGGACCCATCCCCGCCCACTCACCGCGCTGCCCCATCCCCGCGTCCATGGCCGCGTGGCCGTGGCATCAATCATCTGGCGCCCCGCCGGGTGCCACCACCGGCGATCGCGGTTAACTCGTCACGCGTTGGGTAGCCCGCCCAGCGCACCGAAGTCCGTATCGCGCACGGAACGCCTATGGTTAGGTAGACGACCACTAGTCAAGACCTAACGACCGAGGAGAGCGAGATGGCCACGGTGGAGCTTGCCCAGCAGCAGTTGCTGATCGGGGGTAACTGGACCGGCGCGAAATCTGGGCGCGAGTACGAGCAGAGCTTTCCCTATACAGGCGAGCCAGTCGGGCGCGCCGCCGCCGCCGGGCGCGAGGACGCCCAGGCCGCGGTCGACGCGGCGGGGAGCGCGTTCGCCGAGTGGTCGCGCAGCGCCCCGGCCATGCGCCGCGAGATCCTGGGCAAGGCGGCCGAGCTGATGATGGAGCGCCAGGAGGAGATCGCCGGGCTGGTCACCGAAGAGACTGGCGGCGTGTTCGGGTGGGGGATGTTCAACGTGCAGCTCGCGGCGGGGATGCTGCGCGAGGCGGCGGCTCAGGCCTACAACCTGGTCGGTGAGGTGATCCCGTCGGACGTGCCGGGCAAGCTCGCCATGGGCGTCAGGCAGCCGGCCGGCGTGGTGGTCGCGATCGCGCCGTGGAATGCGCCGGTCATCCTGTCCACCCGCGCGGTGGCCACGCCGCTGGCCTACGCCAACACCGTGGTGCTCAAGGCCTCGGAGATCTGCCCGCGCACCCACGCCGCGGTGGTGAAAACGCTGGTCGACGCCGGCCTACCGCCCGGCACGATCAACCTGATCACCAACGCGCCCGAGGATGCGGCCGACGTGGTCGACGAGTTGATCGCGCACCCGGCCACGCGCCGGATCAACTTCACCGGCTCCTCGAAGATCGGAAGGATCATCGCCGAGAACGCCGGGCGGCATCTCAAGCGGGTGCTCCTCGAGCTGGGTGGCAAGGCACCGTTGGTGGTGCTCAAAGACGCCAACCTCGACCAGGCCGCGGCCGCGGCGAGCTTCGGCGCGTTCTTCCACCAGGGGCAGATCTGCATGTCGACCGAGCGCGTGGTGGTCGATCGCTCGGTGGCCGACGCGATGGCCGAGAAGCTCGCCGAAAAGGCGCGGGCGCTGCCGGTCGGCGATCCGCGCGAGCAGAGCACCGCGATCGGCCCGCTGATCAACCGGGCGGCCATCGAGCGGGTGTCCGGTCTGATGGAAGACGCGCTCAGCAAGGGCGCGACGTCACTCAGTGGCGGCGCGGCCGACGGCCCATGCTTCCCGCCGACCGTGCTCACCGGGGTGACGCCTGAGATGCGCATCTACGCCGAGGAGTCGTTCGGCCCGGTGGTCACGGTGATCCCGGTGGACGGCCCCGACGATGCCGTCGCGGTCGCCAACGACACCGACTACGGGCTGTCGGCCGCGGTGTTCAGCGAGGACGTGCCGGCCGCCCTCGAGCTCGCCCAGCGGATCGAGAGCGGCATCTGCCATGTCAACGACACGACCGTGCACGACGAGCCGCAGATGCCGTTCGGCGGCGTCAAGGCGAGCGGGTTCGGCCGCTTCGGTGGCCGCGCGGCGCTCGAGGAGTTCACCGAGCTGCGCTGGATCACGGTCCAGTCGCTGCCCCGCCAGTATCCGATCTAAGCGAGACAGCTAGACCCAGGTGCCGTACCGCTTGGCGTGGTCGTCGACGACCTGGGTCACGTTGTCGTCGAGCTGCTTCGTGTTCTTCATGCCATGCGCGGCGACGAGATGCTGCTTCGCCGCGGGCAGCACGTCCTTCTTGTCGCCGATTATCTGCAGCGTGCAGGTCTTGCCCGGCACCCGGGCGCAGTCGAACACGGTCCTGGCCATGAGCGCTACCTCCTTGGAGTTGATCGAGCCGCATCCTCGCGGCTCGCCTCCAAAGAGTCAACGGCGCTGACCGGCATCCGCGCCAGCACCCCCTCGGCGCGCGCCAGCGCCGGCGCCGCGCGCAACTCTCCGAGCGCGGCGATCGCATCGTCGAGGATTGAGCGGGCTTCATCAAACGAGCCCTCATCGATCAGCAGCGCGCCGAGGTCCATGCGCGTGAGCGCGAGCCAGTACGGATAGCCGAGCGCGCTGAATGCCTGGATCGCAGCGGTGAAGTGGGCGTGCGCCGTCGCGCGCTCGCCGGCATCGGCAGCGAGCAGGCCGCGTCCGCGCGTAAGCTGCGCGCGCAGGAACGGCGGCACGTGGCCTCGCGGCCGGTCGGCGAGCAGGGCGAGCAGATCGGCGGCCTCGGCGACCCGGCCCAGCTCGAGCGCCGCCTCGAGCGCACAGGGAAACCCGATCCGGCTGGCCTGGCTGGCCGGCCCCTCGCCGGCGATCACCGCGGGTATCGCGCTGCACACCAGCCCGAACGCTGCGCTGGGGTCGCCCCCGGCCAGCGCCACCACGGCCTCGCAGGCGATCTGCGTGAAGCGCAGCTGCTCGCTCTCGCTGTGGCGCCACGCCGCGACCGGGGCGAGGTGGGCCCGCGCGGCCTCGGTCTCGCCGCGCACGGCGGCGAGCATGGCCAGCGCGCTGTGCAGATCGGCCGCCCCCGGCCGCTCATGCCCCTTTTCGTCGAGCAGCTCGGCTCCCAGCCGTTCCATCTCGTCCCACGCGCCGGTGTATTCCCACAGCCGCATCAGGTTCGAGGCCGCGACGCTCTCGTAGACCCGGCTGCCGGTGCGCCGGGCCGCGGTCAGCGCGTCGCCGGTCCGCTCCGCGGCTCCGGGCAGATCGAACCGGGTCAGGAAGTCGCCGCTGTTCAGCAGGGCGACGATCAGCCGGTCGTTCAGCTCGTGGCGGCGGCAGAGATCGATCGCGCCGTCGAACAGCAGGCGCGCCTCGTCCCCGCGGCCGAGCGACACGCAGAGCTGGGCCTTGTAGGTGAGCGCTCCGGCCAGCACCTCGGTCAGCTCGTGGGCCTGGGCGAGCTCGAGCGCGCGCTCGAGCGGCTCGGCCGCCTCCCGGATCTGCCCGGAGGCGAGCAGGGCGACGCCGAGCTCGACGTTGAGCTGAGCCGCGCCGGAGTCCGCTGCGTCCTCGCTCAGCACTACGAGGGCGTGGCGCATGCGCTCGATCGCCTCGGCGCTCCGGCCCACGCGGCGCAGGGCGTGGCCGACCTTGACCGCCAGGCCGGCCGCTTCGCGCGGGCGGGCGAGCTGGGTCAGCCGGGCGACCGCATCCTCGAAGAGCGCGAGCGCATCCTCGTAGCGGCCGTCGACGAGGGCCATGTCGGCCGCCGCCTCGATCAGCTCGATGCGCTCGTCATCGCCGCTGGCCAGCTCGATCGCCCGGCGATAGGCACGCTCGGCGCTCAGCGGCGCCCCGACCCCGGCGGCGCGCTGGGCACCCCGGCGCAGCGCGGTCACCGCCTCGGCGCGGAGGCGCTCGGCATCCTCGCCGCCTGAGGCGCACCGGTAAGCCTGGAGGTAGTGAGCCGCCACCACCTCGGCCACGTCTTCGCCCTCGTTGGCGAACGCTCGCGAGAGATATTCGCCCGCCGCGACGTGCCGAGCCTTGCGCTCGCGCTTGGTCAGCATGTCGTAGGCCACATTGCGCAGGAGGGTCTGGGCGAAGCGGAACTGCCCGCGGTCCGGGGACAGAGGATCGGCCCGGACGGTGAGCACCTGCTTGCGCACCAGGCGCCTCAGCACCGCGTCGGCCTCGGACGCCGGCAGCCCGGACAGCGCCTGGGCGGCGGCCAGCGGGAAGTTCCCGCCGAACACCGACATCGTCTTGACCATCTCGCGCTCATCGGGGGCGAGCGCATCGAGGCGCGACCCGAGAAGCGAGATCAGGCTGGGCGGTACGTCCAGCTCGCCGAGCTCGCCGGCCAGGACCAGGGCGCCGTCCCGCTCGACCAGTGCGCCGCGGTCGGCCAGCGCCCGGACCGTCTCGATCGCGAACAGCGGATTCCCCTCGGCGTGGGAGATGATCCGCCGCTTGGCCGAGTCGGGCAGGGTGGCAACCGAATCGAGCAGATCCTCCATCGCCTTCTCACCGAGCGGGTCGAGGTGCAT
>JAFAWR010000019.1 GCA_019241635.1 Solirubrobacterales bacterium | reverse complement strand
GGCCAGCGACCCGCCGCCGCGGGCGACGATCACCACCTCGACCTCGCCGATCGCGGCCAGGTCGCGCAGTGCAGTCGCGATCACCGGCGCGGCCAGGCGATCCTGCACCGGGGCGAAGCCCCAGATCAGCCGCCCGGCCCAGCCCCGCCGCTCCAGACCGGCCAGAACGTCGTCGCGGGCCTTGCCGTGCTCGCCGGTGACGACGCCGATGACCCGCGGGATCCCCGGGCGGGGCAGGCGCTTCTGCGGCTTGAACAGCCCGTCCGCCTCGAGGCGCCGGCGCAGGCGCTCGAGCTGGATGAGCAGGTCGCCCTCGCCGGCCACCCGCAGCTCGGTGACCGCGAAGGTGAACGCGGGGGAGGACGAGGCGCTGCCGGGGTAGTAGTCGCACCCGCCGCCGACGACGACCCTGACCCCGTCGGCCAGCGGCAGGCCCAGCCGCTCGAAGTCCGAGAGCCACATCGAGCAGGGCAGCGCGCCGCGCGGGTCGCGCAGCTCGAAGTACACCCGGGCGCGGCTTTGGCGCAGACCCCATACCTCGCCGACCAGCTGGACGCGGGCAAACTCGAGCAGCTTGCCCTTGAGCCGTGCGGCGTACGTGCCGACCTCCCAGGGGCCGGGCAGGTCGCTTCCGGATGGGGTGACGGCGAGTGCGGGCTGAGTCATCTGGGCCATCGAGGCTATCGGCCGGTCCCCACGGATAGGATCCGCCGCCATGGACCTGACGCTCTCACCGGCCGAGGAAGCCTTCCGCGACGAGCTGCGCACGTGGCTCGAGGCCAACAACCCCGGACGTGAGCCGGCCGGAGACGAAGCCGCCTTCGAGTTTCGCCGGGCCTGGCAGCGCAAGCTCAACGACGCGGGCTGGGCCGGGGTCTCATGGCCCAAGGAGTACGGCGGCCGCGGGGCGACGCTGGTCGAGCAGGCGATCTTCAACGAGGAAGTGGTGAGAGCGCGCACCCCGTCGGTGGCCAACGTGCTGGCGCTGGCCATGGGTGGCCCGACCGTGATCGCCCATGGCACAGAGGAGCAGAAGCGACGCTTTCTCCCGCCGATCCTCTCGGCCGACGAGATCTGGTGCCAGGGCTTCTCCGAGCCCGGCGCCGGCTCGGACCTGGCCTCGTTGAAGACGCGCGCCGTGCGCCACGGCGATGAGTGGGTGGTCACCGGCCAGAAGGTGTGGACCACGTTCGCCCACCACGCCAAGTGGTGCATGCTGGTCGCCCGCACCGACCCCGAGGCGCCGAAGCACAAGGGCCTCACCTACTTCCTGATGGACATGGAGCAGGACGCCGTGCAGGTCAGGCCGCTGCGCCAGATCACCGGCGAGTCGGAGTTCAACGAGCTGTTCATCGAGGAGGCGCGGATACCGCACGAGAACATCGTCGGCGCCGAGGGAGAGGGCTGGGCGGTGGCGATCACCACGCTGATGCACGAGCGGGCGACGCTCGCCTTCGGGCTGCAGGTCAGCGTGCAGATCGCGCTGCGTGAGCTGATCGAATCGGCGCGCTCGGCCCGGGGCATGGACGGCGCGGTGGCCACCGAGGACCCGGTCATCCGCCAGCGCCTGGCCCAGCTCCTGATCGAGTCCGAGGTGCTCAGGCTGAACGCCTACCGCGGGCTGTCGGCGATCATGCGCAGCGGGGTACCCGGCCCCGAGGGCTCGCTGGGCAAGTGGCACTGGTCGGAGGTCAACCAGTCGCTCACCGAGCTGGCCATGGAGATCGCCGGGCCCCGGGCGATGCTCAGCGACTCCGAGGCGAACTGGACCTACCGGTTCCTCCGGGCCCGGGCCAACTCGATCGAGGGCGGGACGACCGAGATCCTCAAGAACATCGTGGCCGAGCGGGTGCTCGGCCTGCCGCGGATGCGATGAACTTCGGCTTCACCGACGACCAGCAGGCGATCAAGCGCACCGCGCGCGACTTCCTGCAGGCGCGCTACCCGCTCGCCACCGTGCGAGGGCTGGCCGAGGACGAGCGCGGCTTCACCGACGAGCAGTGGGCCGAGCTGGTCGAGCTCGGGTGGCCCGGGGTGATCGTGCCCGAGGAGTCAGACGGGCTCGGCCTCGGCGCGGTCGAGCTCGTGATCATCGCCGAGGAGATGGGCTACGCGCTGGCGCCGAGCCCCTGGTTCTCGACCACCTGCGCGGCGCTGATGCTGGTCGCGGCGGGCACCCAGGCGCAGCGCGAGCGATGGCTCGGGCCGCTGTCCCGCGGCGAGGCGCGGGGGACACTCGCGGTGTGGGACGAGCAAGCCGGCTGGTCGCCCGACCACTCGGAGGTCGAGCCGGACGGCGACGGAAAGCTTTCCTGCGTGAAGATCGCGGTCCCCGACGCGGGCTCGGCCGACTTCGTGATCGTGTCGGGCGCGGACGGGCGCCATTACCTGGTCGAGAACGACGCGTCGGGCGCGGGCATCACGCTGGTGGCCGAGCCGGCGGTGGACCCGACGCGCAAGCTCTACCGGGTCGAGCTGTCCGCGGCGCCGGCCGCGCCGCTCGACCTGGCCCCCGAGGCGGTGACCCGCGCCTACGCGACGATCGTCACCCTGCTGGCGGCCGAGAACGTGGGGGCGGCGCAGCGCGCGATGGAGATGGCGGTGGCCTACGCCAAGGACCGAGCCCAGTTCGAACGGCCGATCGGCGCCTACCAGGCGGTCTCGCACCGCTGCGCGCAGATGCTGCTCGAGGTGGAGGGGTCGCGCTCGCTCTGCTACTGGGCGGCCTGGGCGCTCGAAAACGAGCCCGAGACCGCGCCGCGCGCCGCCTCGATGGCCAAGGCGTACGCCGGCGACGCCGGCTTCCGGGTCGCTGCCTCGGCTCTGCAGGTGCATGGCGGGATCGGCTTCACCTACGAGCATGACCTGCACTTCTTCTTGAAGCGGGCGCATGCCAACGCGCACGCCTTCGGCGACTCCCGCTGGCACCGCGACCGCGTCGCGGATCTCGCCGGCGTCTAGCCAGTCGGAGTCGCCCTACGGGGTGCCAGGCTCCCCGCGGTAGTGCGGAGGCTCGCCGTGGCGCGCGTCCAGCTCGAGCACCGCGGGGTCGGCGGTCTCCCACCAGCGTCGGCTGAAGAAGCGCGGGAAGAACGGCCAGGAGGCGAACATCAGCACCACTCCCAGGATCAGGCCGCCGACGCCGACCAGGATCGGCGTCTGGATGCCGAACAGGGCGTGTGAGTAGTTGTTCCCCTTCGTGTTGTAGTAGCTGAACGCCTTGACGCCGACGTAGGCCATCATGATCCCGCCGAGGACCGGTATCAGCCCGGCGAGGAAGAAGTTGCGCGCGCTCCCCAACAGGTCGCGGCGGAAGTACACCGCGCAGGCCAGCCCGGTGAAGCCGTAGTAGAAGACGACCGCGAAGCCGAGCGCCGAGATCGTGTCCCCGAGGACCTTCTGGCTGGGGTTGAAGGCGATCAGGCACACGGTCCAGACGATCGACAGGGCGCCCATCAGCAGCGTCGAGAAGGTCGGCGTGAAGAACCGCGGATGGATGCGACCGAACGCCGAGGGGATCGCGTCCCACTTGGCCATCGACAGCGTGGTGCGCGCGGTCGGAAGGATCGTGGTCTGCGTCGAGGCCGACGCCGAAGTGAGCACGGTGATGATCACCAGCTTGTCGAGCGGGGAGCCGAACACGTTCGAGCCGAGCGCATTCAGGACGTCGCTCGAGTTGTTGGCCACGAACGCGGTCCCGTGGTACGCCTGGGCGGCGACCGTCACGAGCTCGTAGATCACCAGCAGCAGGACGGTCGAGACGACCGCGGCCTTGCCCGGCCCGCGGTGGCGGTCGCGGGACTCCTCGTTGACCGCGACGCCCGAGTCCCAGCCCCAGTAGATGAAGATGCCGAGCAGGACGGCGGCGGTCAGCGTGCTGAAGCTGAGGCTGAACGGATTGAACCATTCGGCCGAGACGTGGATCGAATGGGCCGGATGGTTGGCGTAGACCTTGATCAGCGCGACGATGAAGAACAGCACGAGTGTGAAGATCTCCAGGCTCAGCAGGAACATCTGCACGCGTGCGGAGAGCTCGATGCCGCGATAGCAGATCCAGGTCATCAGCCCGATCCAGATCACCGCGCCGAGGATCAGGACGAACGTCGAGGGGTGCGCGGTCGAATCGAACAGCAGGAAGGTGTAGTTGCTGGCGATCACGGCCAGCGAGGCCATCACGATGATGTCGGCGAGGAAGATGGCCCAGCCGTTGATCCACCCGATCTGCGGGCCGAACGCGCGGGTCACCCAGGCGAAGGTCGTGCCGGCGTCCGGGTCGGCCAGGTTGAAGAACCGGTAGCCGACCGAGACGAACAGGATTGGGATGAACGCCACGATCAGCACGGCCGGGGCGTGCACGCCGACCCCGGTGACCGCGACCACGAAGCCCAGCGTGGCGGCCAGGCTATAGGCGGGGGCGGTCGAGGCGACCGCGATGACGACGTTCGACGCGTAGCCGAGCGCGTCG
>JAFAWR010000290.1 GCA_019241635.1 Solirubrobacterales bacterium | reverse complement strand
ACCAGGTGGCACACACCGTTACGGTCGTGCACGCGCGGTCCCCCGAGTGCCGACGCGTCGATCTCCTCGCCCAGCGCCTCGCGGACCACTCCCGGACCGGTGAGGAACATCGCGGCGTCCTCGGTCATGATGATCAGGTCGGTCAGGGCCGGCGAGTACGCGCCGCCCCCGGCCGAGGCGCCCGAAACCACCGAGATCTGCGGGACCACGCCGGTCAGCGCGACCGTCTCGCGGAAGATGCGCCCGTATCCGGCCAGCGCCGCGGTGCCCTCCTGCATCCGCGCCCCGCCGGACTCGACGAAGCCGACCACCGGGATCTGCGCGCGCGAAGCGGTCTGCAAGACCCGGACGATCGTGTCGGCATGCCGCTCGCCCAGCGAGCCGCCCAGGTACGAGCCGTCCTCTGCGTAGCAGGCGATCGGCCGGCCGTCGACGCAACCGGTGGCGCCGAGCACGCCGTCGCCGGGCATCGCGCGGGCGCCCAGGCGAGGCGAGACCACGCGCGAGCGCAGCGGCCGCACGGTCCCAGGGTCGCACAGGGCCTCGAGGCGCTCGAGCGGGTCGAGGCGGCGGACTGCCTCACGCTCGAGCGTGGCGCTCATCGAGCACCTCCGATAACCAGCGCGACGTTGTGGCCGCCGAACGCGAACGAGTTGGACAGCGCCACCGGCGGGCGGCCGTTGGACATCACGAGCGGGCCCGCCTCGCCGGGCACGTAGTCGAGATCGCATTCGGGGTCGGGGACC
This sequence comes from Solirubrobacterales bacterium, assembly GCA_019241635.1. Taxonomy (GTDB): domain Bacteria; phylum Actinomycetota; class Thermoleophilia; order Solirubrobacterales; family Solirubrobacteraceae; genus Palsa-465. Next base: position 7,313 of record JAFAWR010000290.1, on the reverse strand, counting down.
TCGTAGCCGAGCGTCGGCGGGATCACGCGCGTCTGCAGCGTCCTGACCGTGGCCACAGCCTCGGCCGCCCCGGCGGCGCCCAGCAGATGCCCCGTGGCCGACTTCATCGAGGACATCGGCACCTTGCGCGCCCGCTCCTCGCCCAGCGCGCGCTTGACCGCCGCGGTCTCCGCGGCGTCATTGAGCTGCGTCGAGGTCCCGTGAGCGTTGATGTAGTCGATCTCGTCCGGCCCCACGCCGGCGTCGGCCATGGCCAGCTCGATGGCCTTCGTGGCGGCAACTCCCGACGGCTCGGGCGCGGTCAGGTGGTAGGCGTCGGAGGTCGACGCGTAGCCCAGCACCTCGCCCAGGATCGTCGCGCCGCGCGCCTCCGCCGCGGATGCCTCTTCGAGCACCAGCATGCCGGCGCCCTCGCCCATCACGAAGCCATCGCGACGAGCGTCGAACGGCCGCGAGATCCCGCTGACCGACAGTGCCTGCATCGCGTTGAAGCTGCCGAACCCGAACGTGGTCAGCGTGGCCTCCGATCCGCCCACGACGACCGCGTCAGCGTCGTCGTACTGGATCATCCGAAGCGCGGTCCCGATTGCGTGCGCGCCGCTCGAGCAGGCCGAGCCCACGGCGAACGCCTGTCCCTTCAGCCCATATTTCATCGATATCGCCGCCGCCGCGGCGTTCGACATCTGCGCCGGGATCCCCAGCGGTGACATGCGTCCCGCGCCGCGCTCGCGCTGGATGTCGAGCTGGTTCTCCACCGTCTGGATTCCGCCAATCCCGGTGGCGACGACGCAACCGGCGCGGAAGGGGTCATACGGAAGTTCGCCATCCCACCCGGCACCGCCGATCGCCTCGGCCGCCGCGACCAGCGCGAACTGCGAGAAGCGATCCAGGCGGCGGACCTCCTTGACCGACAGGAGCTCACTCGGCTCGAAGTCGGTGCAGGCGCCGGCGCCGTCGAGGATCCCGCACTCGCCGGCCGCCCACCGATCGAACAGCGCGTCGACGCCGACGCCGAGCGGCGTTACGGCACCCAGCCCGGTGATGACGACGCGGCGCTTCACTCCGCCCGGCTGACGATCAGGTCGATGGCATCGCCGACGGTCTTGAGCTCCTTCATGTCCTCGCCCTTGAGCACCACGCCGTAGTCGTCCTCGACGACCTGCGCGAGCTCGACGAGGTCGAGCGAGTCGATGTCGAGCTCCTCGAAGGTCGACTCGCGGGAGATCTGGTCGGCATCGGGGCCGAAGCTGGCCAGCGTCTCGACGACGCGCGCCTCGACCTGTTCTGCGGTAACGGTTGCCATGAGGTAGTCCTCTCTTTCAGTGGTCAGTGGTTTCAGGCGGCCAGCCCGCCGTCCACGGTGAGCACCGCGCCGGTCACGTAACTGGCCTCATCAGATGTCAAGAAGCGCACGCAGGCGGCGACCTCGTCGGGCGTGCCGAGGCGCCGGGCGGGGATCGCCCCGAGCAGCTCCTTCGACGCCCCGCCAATGAACTCGGTGTCGATCAGGCCCGGCGCCACCGCGTTCACGGTCACACCGCGCCGCGCCACCTCGACCGCGGAGGTCTTGGTCAGGGCGATCAGCCCGGCCTTGGCCGCGGAGTAGTTGGCCTGCCCGGGATTCGCGCGCAGGCCGGCGATCGACGAGATGTTCACAATCCGCCCGGACCGGGCCCGGATCATCGGGCGCAGGGCGCGCCGGGTGAGACGGAAGGCCGCCGACAGGTTCGTCTGCAGCACGTCGTCCCACTCCTCATCGCCCAGCGAGGGCGTCAGGTCGTCGCGGCTGATGCCGGCGTTGTTGACCAGCGCCAGCACGGGCGTGTCGAAGTGCGACTCCAGCGCGCCGAACAGCTCGTCGGCAGCGCCACGATCGGCCACGTCGGCCTCGAGGGCTACCGCCTGGCCACCGGAGCGCTCGATCTCGCTCACCACCGACTCGGCACCGGAGCGGTCGGAGCGGTAGTTGACGCCGACCCGCCACCCGTCGCGGGCCAATGCCCGCGCGATCGCCGCACCGATCCCGCGGGAGGCACCGGTCACCAGCGCGGTCCGCGCATCAGAAGCCTCAGGCATCCTCGAGTCCTCCCCATTCGACCACGCCGGCGCCCCAGGTGAACCCGGCGCCGAAGGCGCTCAGCAGCACCCGGGCGCCCGGCCACAGCCGGCCTTCGCGCTCGGCCGCGGCGAGGCCCAGCGGCAGCGTCGCCGCCGAGGAGTTGCCGAGGTTCTCGATCACATCCACCACGCGCTCCGAGGGCAGCTGAAGCTTTTCCGCCAGCGCGCGGAGAATCCTGCCGTTGGCCTGGTGGTAGACGAACAGGTCGACGTCCTCGAGCCCGAGCCCGGCCGCCTCCACGGCGCTCACCGTCGCCTCGGCCATCCGCGCCACCGCGTGCCGGTAGACCTCGGGCCCGTCCATCCGCAGCTTGCGGTCGGCATGGTCGATGTGGATGGCCGGCGCGCCGGAGCCGTCGGCCCCGAGGATGATCGGACCGATCGCGCCGACCTCCCCGGCCGCGGGCCCGAGCACCACCGCGCCGACGCCGTCGCCGAACAATGGCGCAGTGCGCTTGTCCTCCCAGTCGACGATCCGGGTGGTGAAGTCGGCGCCGATCAACAGCACGCGCTCGGCCCGTCCGGTCTCGATCTGGGCCGCACCGAGGGACAGGCCGGAAAGGAAGCCCGTGCAGGCCGCGCCCAGGTCGATCGCGCCGGCGCGATCGGCGCCCACGGCGTGCGCCACCACCGGAGCGGCGTTGGGCATCAGCTCATCCTGGGTCAGGGTGGCCACGAGCACGAGGTCGACGTCGGCGGGCTCGACGCCGGCGCGGCTCAGGGCGGCCGAGCCGGCGCGGGCGGCGAACTCCGAGAGCCGCTCATCGGGGGCGGCCACCGGGCGCGCCCGGATTCCCGTACGGGACACGATCCAGTCCTCGCTCACCCCGAGGCGCTCGGCCAGCTCGGCGGTCGTGACCTGCGCCGACGGGACCTCGGTGGCGACCGACAGGATCGCCGGGCGCGACGGCGCGAACTCGGACGAGACTCCCTGACCGCGGGCGTGCGACAGCGGGTCGATCCGCTGGGACTCAAGCATGGGCCAGCTCCACGTCGCGAAGCGTGCGCTTGACCAGGCCGGTGAGCACCTTGCCGGGTCCCACCTCGAGGAAGCGCTCGGCGCCGAGCTCGCGCAGCGCGAGCAGCGTCTCGCGCCAGCGCACGGGCATGGTCAGCGCCTGGGCCAGCTGGGCCCGGACATCCTCGAACGGAGCAGCCGTCACGGCGGACAGAACTGTGACGTCCCGGGGTGACGTCACCTCGACCTTCGCCAAGGCCTCGGAGAACTCGGGCACCGCCTCGGCCATCATCGGCGAGTGGAACGCGCCGGTGACCGGCAGCTCCATCGCCCGCAGCCTCAGCTCCTGCGCCGCCGCGCTGGCGCCGGCAAATCCGGCGCGGTCGCCCGACAGGACCACCTGCTGCGGCGAGTTGTCGTTGGCCACCGAGAGGCCGTTGGCCTCGGCCAGCTCGGCCGCGTGATCGGCGGCCCCGGCGCCCAGCAGCGCGAGCATGCCACCGTCGCCGGCGCGCTCGCCCGACTCCTGCATGAGCTTGCCGCGCAGCGCCACCAGCTCGAGCCCGGCGCGCTCCTCCAGGCAGCCGGCGGCGACCAGCGCGGCCAGCTCGCCGAGCGAATGGCCGGCCATGAAATCCGCGGACGGACGTCCGAGACTCTCCCAGCCGGCCAGGCTGGCGCAGAAGATCGCGGGCTGGGCAAACCTGGTGCCCTCCTCAGCGCGAGCGAACGGATCCTCGCCGACGATCTGCTCGGCTAGCGACAGCAGATCCGGTCGTACCTCGGCGACCGTGTCGCGCATCTCGGGGGTTTGGCTGCCTTGACCTGGAAACAGGATCGCGGTAACCGCCATTCTGCTATCACCCTACGCGGCAGCCGGGGTCCGGATACACCGGCTTTACGGACTTCCCCCCGAACGGGGGGAGCCCGGGATAACCCTCCCTTTGAGCCTACCGAAGCCGACATCGAGCACCGCCGCGCTGGTCACCGGAGCCTCTGCCGGGATCGGCTCCGAGATCGCCCGCCTGCTCGCGCAGCGGGGTCACACGCTGGTCCTGGTGGCCCGGCGCAAGGACCGCCTGACCGCGCTGGCCGACGAGCTGAGCGAGGAATACGGCGTCCGCGTGGAGACGATCGCGGCCGATCTGGGCAAGCCGACGCCCCGCGGCAAGATCCCCGGCCGGATCGAGGAGCTCGGCCTGCAAATCGAGATCCTGATCAACAACGCGGGCTTCGCCACGGGCGGCGAGCCCTTCCACGAGGCCGAGCCGGATCGGGAGCTCGAGCAGGTGCGCGTCGACGTCGAGGCGGTGGTGGCGCTCACCTCGGCCTTCCTGCCGGGAATGGTCAAGCGCGGCCGTGGCGCGATCCTCAACGTGGCCTCGACCGCCGGCATGCAGCCGATACCGTACTCCGCGGGCTATGCGGCGGCCAAGGCGTACGTGCTGAGCTTTTCCGAGGCCATTCATCAGGAGGTGCGCGGCCACGGGGTCACGGTCACGGCGCTCGCTCCCGGCCCGGTCGAGACGGACTTCTGGCAGATCGCCGGGTGGGAGACCTCGAGCGGGAAGTCGTTCGAGCGGGCCGTGCCGGGCACGCTGATCTCGCCCGCGCAGGCGGCCAGCGCCGCCGTCGAGGGCCTCGATCGCGGCGAGCGCGTCGTCGTGCCGGGCCTGCCGATCCGGGCCGCGATGCTGGCCAGCCGCTACATACCTCACATGCTCAAGCTGCCGGCGCTCGAGCGCTTCATGCGGCCGGGCGGGAACCCGGAAAACCTGGACTAACCCAACAGTCCGATCCGCTGGGCCTGGCGCACCGCCTCGGCCCGGTTGCGGGCTCGGAGCTTTCGATAGAGCACGCTGGTGTGCTCCTTGACCGTGTGGGGCGACAGATAGAGCGTCTCGGCGATCTCGCGGTTGGTCGAGCCGCCGGCGATCAGGTCGAGCACCTCGCGCTCGCGCTCGGTGAGCAAAGGCGCCGGCTGCTCGGATTTCGCCGGAAAGGCCGTCATCCCGAGGCCGACGCGCCGCACGGCCGCCGCCACTCGGGCCGCGTCCCAGTCCTTGGAGACGAACCCCGAGGCCCCGGCCGCGCGCGCCGCGGCCGGCGACATCCGGCCCGCGCCCGATATCAGCAGCACCCGCGTGGCCGGCGAGGCCTCGCGCAGCGCGGCCGAGAGCTCGGCGCCCGATTCACCGGCCAGGAACAGGTCGACCAGCGCCACGTGCGGCTTGTGGGCTCGGGCCAGCGCGAGCGCCTCGGCCCCGGTGCGCGCCTGGAAAAAGCGCTCGACCCAGGGCTGCTCGCCCAGCAGCACCCGGTAGCCCCAGTGGACCACGTCGTGGTCATCCACGACGAGGACTCGCAGCTTGGCGTCGTCCATCAGTCGACTTCCTGCTTGAGCGGCACGACCAGCCGTACTCGCCATCCCTCTCCCTCCACCGGCCCGAAGTCCACCGTCCCGCCCTGCTGAAGCGCCTCGAAGGCGGCCAGCCTCAGCCCCATGCCGGGGTCGCCGCCGGCCGCGCGGGCGCCGTCGTTGCGCACCTCGAGCATGAAGTCGTCCTCGTCGCGGGATACCGCCACCTCCACCCGCGTGGGGTCGGCGTGCTTGGCGATGTTGCGCAGCGCCTCGGCCAGCACCGACTGGGCCAGCGGCTCGATATCCGACGGCACGCTCGACTCCCCGTGCCAATCGACCTCGACCACCATCCCCGGCGATTTGCGCACCCGCTCGAGCTCCGAGGCCAGCGTCGTCCCGGTCTCGGTCGGAAGCGGAGCCAGTGGCCGCTCGAGCGCGCGGCGCAGATCGGCCAGCGCCTCGGTCATCTCGATCCGGCAGCGCTCGCGCTCCTCGCGATCCAGGGGCTGCTCGGCGCCGAGGACCAGCGAGACCCCGAACAGGCGCTGGAGCACGCTCTCGTGGATCTCCCGGGCCAGGTCCAGGCGCTCCCCGAGCCGGCGCATGCGCTCCTGCTGGCGGGTCACGTTCCGGGCCGCCGCGACCAGCGCCGCGGTCTTGCCGAGCGTCCACAGCAGGTGGCGCTCGCCGTCCGAGAGCTCGAACCGGCCCCCGCCCCGGTCGGCGCAGATGACCCCGTAGGCGTACCCGCCGGCGCTCAGCGGCGTGCACACCAGCGTGGTGATCCCGAGCAGCTTGGCGTACTCGGGCGGGACCTCCTCCTCGATCCGCTCGGAGACCACCACGACCTTGTCCTCGAGCAGCGCCCGCTGGGCGATCGGCGTGTTGACCAGCGTCGGGCGGATCGGCGAGAGCTGCTCGAACGGGATCCCGTAGGAGCCGATCGCCCGCACCCGCCGGCGCGCCTCGTCGGCCATGAAGATGGCCGCCCGGCGCATCGTGGTCAGCCGGCAGATCGCCTCGCAGATCCGGTCGTAGAACTCGGTCGGAGCGGTGTGCATGTCGATGTCGGCCAACAGCTCGACGAACACCTCGAGCGGCTCGACGCCGGCGAACAGCGACGGCGGCGGCGAGGCGATGGGCTGCTCCAGGCTCATCGCGCAGCCCGCCTAAGCGGCGACCGGCACTTCGTAACGCCGGCGGATCTCGTACAGCGTGGTGCGCTCGGCCGCCGGCCGCCCCGCGCGGTGCGCCGCGGCGATCAGGTCATGCGGCTTAAGCATGACCCCGTGGTAGCTGCCGGCCATCCGCGAGATCGACTCCTCCATCAGCGTGCCGCCGAGGTCGTTGACCCCCCACCGCAGCGACTCGGTCGCCGCGTCGAGACCCATCTTGACCCAGCTCGCCTGCAGATTCGGCACGGTCCGCCCGAGCGCGAGCCGGAACACCGCGGTGTGCTTGAGGTTCTCCTCGCGCGAGATCTCCTCCACGCCGTGGGTGCGCCCGAGCAGTGTGTGGAACGGGATGAACGACAGCGGGACGAACTCGGTGAACCCGCCGGTGCGCTCCTGCAGCTCGCGTACCACCCGCATGTGTTCGGCGAGCTCCCACGGCTCCTCGACGTGGCCGAACATGACGGTCACGGTCGACCGGATGCCCTCGGCATGTGAGGCTTCGATGATCTCGACCCAGCGCGCCACCGGCAGCTTGTTGGGCGAGATCCGCTGGCGCACCCCATCGTGCAGGACCTCCGCGGCGGTGCCCGGGGTCGAGCCCAGTCCCGCCTCGCGCAGCCGGTCGAACACGGCGCGCGGCGAGAGCCCGCTCACGTCGCACATGTGCGCGACCTCCATCGGCGAGTACGCATGGAGGTGG
>JAFAWR010000231.1 GCA_019241635.1 Solirubrobacterales bacterium | reverse complement strand
GCGAACCGCGAAGCCGTCGGCCGTTGCCTCGATGTCCGCGCCGAGGCCGCGCAGCCCGTCGACCACCGTCGCGATCCGGTCGGACTCCTTGAGTCGAAGCTCTCCCGCGCCGCGCACCACGGTCTCCCCCTCGGCGAAGCAGCCGAGCAGAGCGACCAGCGGCAGCTCATCGATGGCCAGCGGAACCTCCTCGGCCTCCACCTCGGCGCCCTCGATGGGGGCGCTCGTCACGTCGATGTCCGCCACCGGCTCGTGCGGCGCGAACGATCCGGGCTCCTCGCCGTCGGTCAGCACGATCGCGCCCATCCGCTCGAGGATGCGCAGGAACCCGGCGCGGGTCCAGTTGACGCCCACCCGCTCGAGGACCAGGCGGGAGTCGCGGACGAGCACGCCGGCGGCGATCAGGAAGGCCGCCGAAGAGAGGTCGCCCGGTACCTCGACCAGCGAGAGCTCGAGCTCGTCGGCGTTGCCGACGGTCGTCCGGTACCCGCCGCGCTCGTCCCCGGTCCGCATCACCGGGGCGCCCGCCGCGGCCAGCATCCGCTCGGTGTGGTCGCGGCTCGCCACCGCCTCGCTGACCGTCGTCGAGTCGGTGACCAGCCCGGCCAGGAGCACGCAGGACTTGACCTGGGCGCTGGCCACCGGGAGCGCGTAATCGATCCCCTGCAGCGCGGCGCCGTGCACGGTGAACGGCGGGAAGCGACTTTCCCGGGCCTCGATCCGAGCGCCCATCTGAGCCAGCGGCTCGGCGATGCGATCGATCGGGCGCCGGCGGATCGATGAGTCGCCGTCGAGCATGAAGCTCCGACCCTGCTGGAAGGACAGCCAGCCCGGCAGCAGCCTCATCAGCGTGCCCGCGTTGCCGACGTCGATTGGGTTAGTCGGCGAGAGAGCGTTGCGCAGCCCGCAGCCGCGGAGCACCAGCTCCTCGCCGCGGTCCTCGACGATCGCGCCGAGCTTTTGCACGGCCATCAGCGTCGAGCGGGTGTCGGCGGCGTCCAGGTAGTTGCGAATCCGCACCGGCTCGGAGGCCATCGCCCCGATCAGGGCCGCCCGGTGGGAGATCGACTTGTCGGCCGGAACCCTGAGCGTCCCCCGCAGCGGCCCGGAGGGGTCAAAGCGCGCGTTCATGCCCGCGCCACCGGGAATCCCAGCCGGCCGACCAGCTCCTCGGTCCGCCGCGCGTGTTCCTCGCCGGCGACCCACAGGGCGATCACGCCCTCGCTCATGTCCGGGGCCGGATACAGAGCCATATCGGTGATGTTGACGCCCGCGCGGCCGAGTTCGAGGGCCAGCTGCGCCACCACGCCGGGCTGGTTGGGCACCGAGGCCCGCAGCTCGAACAGCGGCCCGCCGGCCAGCTGAGCCTCGAGCAGGCGCCGGCGATCCTCGGCGGCACCGTCGTTCCAGTCGGTGATGCCCGCGGCATCGGCCGCCTCCAGCGCCTCGCGAACGCTCTGCAGGCGCGCGATCGTGTCGTCGATGCCGGCGGTGAGCGCATCGCGATTGGACAGGTAGATGTCGGTCCAGATCCCGCTCGATGCGCCGGCCACCCGCGTCGCGTCGCGGAAGCTCGGTCCGGTCGCGGGCAGGCGCTCGCCGCCGGCCGCGAGCGTCGACGCCGCCTGGCTGACCAGCACGTTGGCCAGCACGTGGGGCAGGTGCGAGACCGTGGCCAGGATCGTGTCGTGGATCTCGGGCTCGATCGCCACCGGACGGGCGCCCAGGCTGTGGAGCAGGCGATGCAGGCGCTCGTAGAGAATTCCCGAGGTAGTCGGGGTCGGCGTGAGATACCAGGTGGCGCCGTCGAACAGATCCCCCCTGGCGTGCTCCACCCCGCTCGTCTCGGCGCCGGCCAGCGGGTGCCCGCCGACAAACCGCGGATCGTCGAGCGCGGCCACGATCGAGCGCTTGGTGGAGCCGACGTCGCTGACCGCGCATCCGGCGGGTGCCGCGTCGAGGGCGGCGGCCACTGCGGGCCTGAGGGCTCCGACCGGAACCGCGACGAACACCGCCTGGGCGTCGCGGACGGCGCCGGCCACGCTGTCGGCCACCGTGTCGATCGCGCCCCGCTCACGAGCCAGCTCGAGCGCCGGAACGTTGGTGTCGTACCCGGCGACCGTGGCGCCAAGCCGCTCGCGGGCGGCGAGTCCGATCGAGCCGCCGATCAGCCCGACGCCAATTAGCGCGACGTTCAACCGGTGCTCACGCGGCCGCCGGACTTCAAACCGTGGCGAGCGCCTTCCCCGCGATCTCGGCCGCGGCCTGCACGCTGGCCACGTACTCGGCGAACTCATCGGCCACGAGCTGCTGCGGGCCGTCGCAGATCGCCAGATCGGGATGCGGATGGACCTCGACGATGATCCCGTCGGCCCCGGCCGCTGCCGCGGCGAGCGACAGCGGCAGCACGAGATCGCGGCGGCCGGCGGCGTGGCTCGGATCGACGATCACCGGGAGGTGGCTGAGCTCCTTGAGCACGGGAACGGCCATCAGGTCGAGCGTGAACCGGTAGGCGGTCTCGAACGTGCGGATGCCGCGCTCGCACAGCATCACCGACTCATTGCCCTCCTTGAGGATGTACTCCGCCGCCATGAGAAGCTCCTCGAGCGTCGAGGAGAAGCCGCGCTTGAGCAGGACCGGCCGCCCGCTGCGCCCCACCTCGGCGAGCAGCGTGTAGTTCTGCATGTTGCGCGCGCCGATCTGGATGACGTCGGCCACCTCGAGGATTGGCTCGAGGTCACGCTGATCCATCAACTCGGTGACGATCGGCAGGCCGGTTTCGGCCTTGGCCTCGGCGAGCAGCCGCAGGCCCTCCTGACCGAGGCCCTGGAAGGCGTAGGGCGAGGTGCGGGGCTTGTAGGCGCCGCCGCGGAACAGCGTGGCGCCGGCGTCGCGCACCGCGCGCGCGGTCTCGAGCGTCTGCTCGCGCGACTCCACCGTGCACGGGCCGGCGATCATGGCGAAGTTCGTGCCCCCGACCTTACGGCCGCCGATGTCGAGCACGGTCCGTTCCCCGTGCTTGAACTGGGTCGATGAGAGCTTGTAGGGCTTGAGGATCGGGACCACGCGTTCGACGCCGGGGGAGCCCTCGAGCTCGAGCCGCGCCACGTGCTCGCGGTCCCCGATCGCGCCGATCACGGTTACCTCCTCGCCGCGGCTCGGGTGGGCTCGAGCCCCGACGCCCTGGATCCGATCGATGACGGCCTGGATCTCCTCTTCCGTGGCCGTCGGTTTCATCACGATCATCATCTGCTGGTCCTCTCTGGTGCCTGAAAACGATACGAAAGCGGGCTGGACGGGTTTCACCCGACCGGGGGGTTTTTCGGCGCTCGGCTCGGCGGTGGGGTCTGCCCGCTGATGCGTGCGGGCGGTCGCAAGAGGGAGCCGGGCGCCTAGCTAAATCGCCAGGCGTAGGCGTAGGCGTACGCGTAGCCGCGCGGGTCCGAGGCGATGCGGCTACGGGTGCTCACGCCGCGGTTTTTACCAGATGCCTGCGCCATCCCCAAGGGGTTGTGGCGGATTTGGGCCGTGGGCACGGCCAAAATTTGCCACGCACCTATTGGGTGACGCGGGCCAGAGCGTCTAGGAAGCGAGCGTTCTCGCGCTCAGTTCCAACCGTCACGCGGAGCGAGCCGTCCCGGCCGAGTGACGATCCAGCCCTCACGAGGACGCCACCGTTCTTCAGGCCATCGACGACGCCGGCTGCCTCAATCCCCTCGGGCAGGTGCAGCCAGATGAAGTTCGCGTCGGACTCGGCCACCCACAGCCCCTGGGCCCGCACCCCGTCCATGAGATCGAGGCGCCCGGCGATCGTCTCGGTCACCCGCCGCTCGACCTCGTCCTGGTGGCGCAGGGCCTCCACCGCCGCGGCCTGGGCGCCGGCGTTCAGGTAGAACGGCTGGCGGACCTGGTCGACGGCGACGCGGAAGTCCTCCGAGCCGCACAGCGCGTAGCCGACCCGCAGCGCCGCCAGCCCGTAGACCTTGGAGAAGGTTCGCAGCAGCACCAGGTTCGGATAGCGGCGCAGCAACTCGAGCGACGCGTACGTGTCGCCGAGCGTCAAGGCGAATTCGCAGTAGGCCTCGTCGAGGATCACGCACACGTGCGCCGGCACCCGGCGCAGGAACCCGTCGATCTCCTCCAGCGAGACCGCCGTCGAGGTCGGATTGTTCGGGTTGCAGACCATCACGAGCCGGGTGGCCACGGTGATCTCGTCGGCGAT
>JAFAWR010000277.1 GCA_019241635.1 Solirubrobacterales bacterium | reverse complement strand
CGTTCGCCGCGGTCTTTGTGCCCGTCCCGGTCAGGTCCGCGGGATGGCCGGCGGATCGCGCCGCGGCACCGGCGTGGCGTTGACGATTGAGGTGGTGGTCTCGCCGTAGAGCAGAAACTGGTCGAGCACGCTCGGCAGCTCCTCGATCGAGGCGAGGTGGAGCTTCATGTAGAAGCAGTCCTCGCCGGTGATGCGCAGGCACTCCTCGATCTGCGGGATGTCGGCGGCCAGCTCGGCGATCTTCGAGAGCTGGCGGACGGCCGGCTTGACGCGGACGATCGCCGTGAGCGCGTAGCCGAGCGCCCGCGGGTCCACCTCGGCGCGATAGCCGGTGATCACGCCGTCCTGCTCGAGGCGCCGCACGCGTTCGGTGACCGCCGGCGAGGAAAGGCTGACCCGACGGCCGAGCTCGGCATAGGAGATCCGACCCTCGTGGGCCAACTCGGCGATGATCTGTCGATCCGTAGCGTCGAGGACTAGATCTTTCATAGGCGATTCGATCATAACGCCGTCGATTGTCCATATTCGGGGTTGGCGATCACGAGCACAATCGAGGCATGGCGTCGAGGCGCGTTCCCCCGCAGAGCTACTTCGCCGGCAGCGCGCTGTTCCACTACCTCGGACCGGCCTTCGCCGTGCTGCTGTTCAGCCGCGTCGCGCCGCTGGGCGTCGCCTGGCTGAGGATCGCGAGCGCGGCGGTCGTGTTCGCCGCGTGGCGGCGGCCGTGGCGGACGCTCCGCGGCGCCGACCGCGACACCGTCCGCCTGCTGGTCGCCCTCGGTGCAGTCCTGGCGGCGATGAACAGCTGCTTCTACGAGGCGATCGCCCGGCTGCCGCTGAGCACGGTGTCGGCCATCGAGTTCCTCCCGGTGATTGCACTGGCCGCGTTCGGCGCCCGGTCGCCGCGCAACCTGGCCGCGCTGGCGATGGCCGTGGCCGGCGTCTACGTTCTGATCGACGTCCGCCTGCGCGGCGGAGCGCTCGGCTTCGGCCTGGCCTTCGCCAACGCCGGGCTGTTCGCGCTCTACATCGTGCTCGCTCATCGCGTGTCGCGCCAGGCGAGCATCGACGGCCTCGACGGCCTGGCCGCGGCGATGTTGCTGGCCGTGCCGGCGGTCAGCGCGCTCGGCGGCTGGCAGGTCCTGCCGCACCTGACCGACCCGGTGGCCCTCGGCGCGGGCATCGGCGTCGGCGTGAGCTCCTCGGTCATCCCGTATGTCTGCGACCAGCTGGCGATGGCGCGGCTCGCCCGCGAGACCTACTCGCTGATGGTCTCGCTGCTGCCGGCCACCGCCACCGTGGTCGGTCTCGTCGTCCTCGGGCAGACGCCCACCGCTCGGCAGCTCGTCGGGATCTCGCTGGTCGTCGGCGCGCTGGCGCTGCACCAGGAACGTCGCGATGCGCATGACTCAGTGTCCAATGCCCACCTCGATCGCCTTGACGATCAGCATCAGCACGGCGACGACGAGGTACCCGCGCAGGGTGTACATCCCGATCGTGCGGGTGCGCGACCACACCGGGCGCTCGAGCAGCTCGAGCCGGGGCATGGTCCAGAGCGCTCGGTCGGCGCCCGGCGGCGCCCGGAAGCCCGCCGGGCGATCGAGCGGACCTGACGGGCCACGGCGCCCGGCCCACGCGTAGGCGCCGGCGGCGGCGAGCCCGAGGCCGAGCGCCCCGAACAGGACCTCGCTCAGCGTGGTCACGTCGAGGCTGGGAAATAGCGTGGTGGCCGTCAGGATCGCGGACAGGATCACCAGGACCCCGACGATCGCGCTGGCCAGCGCGTTCAGCCACGTGGGGTTGGTCCACGGCCCGAGCACCGCCTTGTCGTTGCAGAGCAGGAGCAGGAACACCGTCGCGCTTGGGAGCAGCACACCGGCCAGCGCCTGAACGGCGGTGGTGATCGTGCCGAGCGGCGCGCCGGGGATGAGCACGATCCCGGCCGCCAGGATCACCGTCGTCGCATAGCTGCCGTGGAACAGCCGCGCCTGGCTCACGCCGTGGTGCAGCGAGTGCGGACGACGGAACACGTCGCCGAAGGCATACGAGCTGGCCAGGGTGACCGCCGCGGCGCCGATGATCGCCGCGTTGAGCAGCGCGACCGCGAACAGGGCGCCGGCGGCCGGGCCGAGCGTGTGGGCGAGCCCGGTGGCCACGGTCCCGGCATCGACGAACTGGCCGGCCAGATGCGTGCCGCCGAAGGCGAAGGCGGCGGCGATCATCAGCGCGGCGGCGCCGATGATCACGACCACCGAGCCGATCACCGTGTCGGCCCGCTCGTAGTTGATCCAGCGCGGCGTGATCCGCTTGTCGATCACGTTGGACTGCTGGAAGAACAGCTGCCAGGGCGCCACGGTGGTCCCGACGATCGCGATGATCACCAGCATCGAGGTGGAGTTGAAGCCGCCCGCCACTCCGGGGTTGAGGGCGTGCGAAACGATCGGCGAGAGGTGCGGATGGCTGACCAGGGCCAGCGGGATGGCCACGAAGTTCATCGCGACGAACACGTACATGAACCGCTCCCAGCGGCGAAAGCTGCCGGTCATGGTCATGGCGATCAGCAGCCCGGCGGCGATCGGGACCGACAGGTACTTGGACACGCCGAAATAGCCGAGGGCGAGGCTCACCCCGATGAACTCGGTGACGATGGTCAGGAAGTTCAGGATGAACAGGTCGCCGACCGAGAACGCGCCCCAGAACTTGCCGAAGCGCTCGATGATCAGCCGGGCGTGGCCGACCCCGGTGACCGCGCCGAGGCGAACGACCATCTCCTGGTTGACGATCAGCACCGGGATCAACAGCAGAAGGGTCCACAGCAGCGTGAGTCCGTAGTTCTGACCGGCCTGCGCATACGTGGCGATGCCGCCCGCGTCGTTGTCGCCAACCATCACGATCAGGCCCGGGCCCATGATCGCGAGCAGCGCGAGCAGGCGCCGGCGGCGCGAGCGCGGCAGGGCGTCGTGCTGGCGCAGTGTGCCGAGCGCGCCGTGGATGTCCCCGACGTGCGCGTCGTCGAGCACGTTGCGCCGGCCCGGCGGGGCCAGCGCCGCAGGGTTCAGCGGGGCAAGGCTTGTGGTGTTCATCGTGACCTCCGTTCGCGTTCCAGGGTGATGCGCAAGGCTGCGCGCCCACCGCGGGGAGGTCACACGGGCCGCTCTCAGGCCGACGGCATCCCACGCGCGGGCGCAGCCGCGCTTGCGCTCGTACTTCGACCGTCGTCTGAGTCAGGCATCGCTTCCTCGTTGCTCGGGGTTGGCTCTCCGCCGCCCGCCGAGGTCACGATCCGACGTCAGGTCTGGAACGGGGCCATGGCGAACCTGGAGAGGGTGCTACTTCGGGGTTTGTCTTCCATAGCTCCGATGGGATCTCCTCGTGCCCGGCCATCCGGACACTTCGCCACACATGAGGAATCTACCATGTATCGGCGGTCCGAGGCAAGGGATTGAGCGCGCAGAGACATATTCGGCGCACCGGATCCGCTCCCAGCCGAAATGGTCCGTAGGATCTGCCGCGCGTTCACGTGAGGATCGGTCAAAACTCCGAACAACCCCCGACCCCCGCAGCGCGGCCGCGCCGAATCGTCTGGCGGCTGCTGCTCGGCTGCTTGATCGTGCTGGTGGCGAGTGCCGGCGCGACGGCGGTGTTCGTCCTCGAGCAGGTTCACACGGTGGTGCAGGACCTCCGGGCGAACAAGCCGCTCACGGTCGATCGGCGAGTGCTGGCTCATGACTACTTCGGAGGACCCGAGACGCTGCTGATGGTCGGCGACGACTGGCGGCCGGCGACGCGCTACTACCCCCATGCCGTCCCCCACCTGGCCAACGAGATGCTGTTGGTGCGGATCGATCCGAGCAAGCCCTACATCTCGATGCTCTCGATCCCGCGCGAGCTGTGGGTACCGATCGAAACGCCTCGCGGAGAGATCGGCCCGACCCGGCTGAACGCCGCCTACACGGGCGGGCTCACGTATCTGCTCGAGACGATCAAGCACGTCACCGGGCTATCGATCAATCACGTGATCGTGGCCACGTTCGGTCGCTTCGAGAAGGCGATCAACGAACTCGGCTGCGTCTATTCGACGATCGACGAGCGCTACTACCACAACAACGCCGACGGCGGCGACCAGTATCAGAACATCGATCTGCAGCCGGGCTATCAATGCCTGACCGGCAGCGAGTCCGAGCAGTTCGTCTCCTACCGCCACACCGACACCTCGCAGATCCGCGACGCGCGCGACCAAGCCTTCCTGCTCGACGTCAAGAAGCAGTACGGACCCCAGCTCGCCGGGAGCATCGGAAAGTTCGAGAAGATCTTCGGCCAGACGGTCCAGACCGACCCCGGGCTCGACAGCGCCGGCGAGGTCCTCAACCTGGCCAATCTGCTGATCTCCGCGGCCGGTCTTCGCGTGCGCCAGGTTCCGTTCTCGGCCAGCGGGCTGCCGAACGGGGATCTAACCGCCACTCCCGCCCAGATCGAGCAGAGCGTTCACAACTTCCTCCACGGCGGCCAGGCGCCGCCGACCCGCCAGACCGCCGCGATCGCCCGGAGGGTCAGGCACAAGGCAGCGCTGGCCGGGCTGCCGCTGACCCCCACGCTGGCCGCGACCGTCGCCGCCGAGACGGCGGCCAAGCCCGGGATCCCCTTCACGGCCGAGTTCCCCAAGGTGCAGGACCTGTCGGGCAGCGGCGCCTATCCGGTGTTACCGCAGTGCACGACCGTGGCCCATGCCTGCATCCGCGACTATCTGATCCACGCGCCGGGCGGACAGGCGTATCCGATCTACGTCGAGGCGTTCTCCAACGGACAGGTCGGGCAGTTCTACGACGTGCAGGGGACTACCTGGACGGACGCGCCTCTGTTCGCCAGCCCTAACCAGACGCTGCACATCGGCCGGCGCACCTATGAGCTCTACTACGACGGTTCGCAGCTGGCCACGGTGGCCTGGCACGAATACGGCGCCTGGTACTGGGTCCACAACACGCTGACCAACTCGATGGACAAGGGCGAGCTGCTGGCCATCGCCGAGCAGACGACTCCGCTGGGGCCGGTGACCACCCCGGCTCCGGGCGCTCCGGCCGGGCGGCCCGGCGGGGCGAGTCCGAATCTGCGGGAGGTCAACGTGCCGACCCTGACCGTATCCACGCCCGCCACGAGCACGGTTCAGACGATCGGCGGGGCGGCCGGCCTGATCGGGCTCGTGGCGTTCCCGGTGCTGGCTCTACTCCTGCTGCGGCGCCGGCGCGGGCTCCGGCGTCTGCGAGGCGAGCTCGCCGAGCTGGACGATCGCCAGGCCGCCCTGCTCGCGTCCGCGCGGGCGACGCGCGCCGCCCCCGCGGCTAGAGCGGGCGCCGCACCCCGACCTCGTCCAGATGCGCCAGGAGGTCTTGCGGATCCTCATAGACCCGAAACGCTCCGGAGTAGATGAGCTCCTCCCGCCCGTAGCCGCCCGAGAGCACGCCGATCCCGAGCGCGCGGGCGCGGCGGGCCGCGAGTAGATCCCACACGCTGTCGCCGACCACGATGCTGTCCCGGATATCCACGCCGATGCGCTCGGCGGCGGTCAGGAACAGGTCCGGGTCGGGCTTGGCATACCTGACCTGGTCACGGGTGATGAACGGCGTATCGGGCGCGAGCTCGAGCATCTCGCAGGCCAGGCGGGCGTAACGCTCGACGCCACTGGTGGCGATCGCCCAGGGCACGCCGTGCTCGGTCAGCGTGGCCAGCAGTTCGCGCGCGCCGGGCAGCGGCTGGACGCTCTCGTAGTGGCGGATGAACGCCTCCTCGTGCAACCGGGGCAGGGCCTCGAGCGCCTCCGGGTCGAGGTTGGTCGAAAGCTCGCGGGCCAGCGCGGTCACGAACAGGCCGCCGCTCATGCCGATCCGGCGGTGGATCTTCCACACCGACAGGTTGATGTCGACGCCGGCCAGCGCCTCGCGCCAGGCCACCACGTGCTGGTAGACCGAATCGATCAGCGTCCCATCGAGGTCGAACAGGAAGGCGGGACGGCTCCGGCTTTCGATCGCCACGTCAGGCATGATGACGCAGGTGATCACCGCAAAGGCTCTGAGCGCCCGTTTCGACGCGCTGGGCGACGTCGGCGTCGGTCCGGAGGGCGTGCAACGGCTGGCCTGGACCGCGGAGGACGCCGCCACGCGCGAGTGGTTCGAGGGCCAGGCGGCCGAGGTCGGGCTGCGCGTCGAGCGCGACCCCGCGGGCAATCTGTGGGGCTGCCCCGATGCCGAGCCGCCGTGGTGGGGGGTCGGGTCGCATCTGGACAGCGTCCGGGGCGGCGGACGCTTCGATGGGCCGCTCGGGGTGGCCTGCGCCTTCGAGATCGCGGCGGCCAGCGACCGCCCGGTGGCCGTGGTCTCGTTCGCGGATGAGGAGGGCGCCCGCTTCAACACGCCCACGTTCGGGAGCAAGGCGCTGGCCGGGCGGCTCGACCTGCCGGCCGTGCTGGCGCGCCGGGACGACGACGGGGTGTCGCTCCGCGAGGCGATGCGCTCGGCGGGCGTCGATCCAGACGCGATCGACCGGGCGCCGGAGTGGCTTCGGACCAGGCTGGCCGGGTTCGTCGAGATCCACATCGACCAGACCACCGAGCTGGCCCGGGCCGGCGAGCCGGTCGGCGTGGTCAGCGGCCTGGCCGCGCGCACGCGGCTCGAGGTCCGGCTGAGCGGCCGGGCCGATCACGCCGGGACGACGCCCCGCTCCGAGCGCCGGGATGCCCTGTCCGCCGCGGCGCGGCTCATCGTGGGCGCCGAGGACGCCGCGAGTTCGCTCGATGGCGATCACGCCCCGCTCACGGTCACTGCATCCAGAATCATCACCAAACCCAACGCACCGACCACGATCGCCGCGGAGGTGCGCCTGTGGATCGACGCGCGGGCGCCCGGCTTCGACGCGATCGACGCGTGGCGCAAGCGGCTCGATTCGGTGGTGCTCGAGATCGGGGCGCGGACCGGGGTCGAGATCGAGATCGCGGTGGCCTCGCGCAGCGATCCGCGCGAGTTCGCGCCGCCGCTGCGCGCCGCGCTGAGCCGGGCGTGCGAAGCCGTGCTCGGTCACGAGCCGCCTGAGCTCGTGTGCTTCGCCGGGCACGACGCCGGGGTGGTGGCCGAGCGCGTTCCGGCGGCCATGCTGTTCGTGCGCAACGCCACCGGGGTGAGCCATTCGCCGGACGAAACCGTCTCGCTGGAGGATGCGGCGGTGGCCGCGCGGGTCGTGGTGCGCGCGCTGGAGACGCTGGCGTGAGCCCGCGGGCCTCGGTCCCGGCGATGGTGAACGCGCACTCGCACGCCTTCCAGCGCGCGCTTCGGGGTCGGGGCGAGCGACCGAGTCCGAAGCGCGACGACGACTTCTGGTCGTGGCGGACCGAGATGTTCCGCCTGGCCGGATCGCTCGATCCCGACGGCATGCGCCGGCT
>JAFAWR010000209.1 GCA_019241635.1 Solirubrobacterales bacterium | reverse complement strand
ACTACGACGACTGGGGCAACGCGCTGATCGGCAACACGTTCACCAACGACGGGTTCTTCGGTAACTCCACCAACGGCGACTTCGCCGAGTCGACGACCACGCCAGGTGAGCCGATCAACTGCTACGACGGGAACACCGACACCGCCGGCACGGTCACGAGCTCACCCTCGGGGTTGCAGCAGTCCAACGCCACGTGTGGTCAGACCGCGGTGGCGCCAGATCCGAACAGCTCGTTCGTGGCCCAGGTGAGCTGCGACTCCGAGTTCTTCGGCTCGGGCAGTGCCTGCCCGCCGGGCGCGAACTATCCCCGGCGCACCAACGTGGTCATGCATCCGCTCCCGAGCGGGCTGGCCACCATGCCCGATCCGTGCTCGGGGGTGCCGGCCAATCCTTGGTGCAGCGGCCAGGTGCAGATGCCCACCGCCGGCCGGTGCAGCGCCCGGTTCGTCACCGTGCGGCTGGCGCTGGCCAAGCGCGAGAGCTTCCGCTCGCTGTCGGTCAAGATCGCGCGCGGCAAATGGCGCCGGCACAAGGCCCACGGGCGCCATGTCCGCGTCCGGATCGACCTGGGCCGGGGCCGCTCGCACAACGTGTGGGTGCGTTACCTCGAGCGCATCACGGTGCGGGGACATCACGAATTCGTCAGATTTGCCAGGATCTACCACCGGTGCTGAGGCGAATCGCATGTCGTGTTGTGCTGCTGGCCCTTGCCGGGCTGCTGGCCGCGGCCGCGGCCGCGTCGGCGCGCGTGCTGATCGTCACCCAGCGCCAGGTCTCCTACCCGCATTACACGACCATCCAGGCGGCGGTCAACGTCGCCCATCCCGGCGACTGGATCCTCATCGACCGCGGCGTCTACGTGGGGACGGTGTGGATCACCACCCCGCGGCTGCACCTGCGCGGGATCAACCGCAACCAGGTGATCGTGGACGGCCGCCACAGCGTGGGCAACGGGATCGTCATCACCGCGGGCGGCGACTCGGTCGAGAACCTGACCGTGCGGAACTTCGACCGGCGTAAGCGGGAGGACTCGGCCAACGGCAATGAGGTGTGGTGGGAGGGCGCGGGTTCGAAGGGCGCCAAGATCGGGATCCACGGCTGGTCGGGCCAGTACCTGACCGCCTACGACACCGGGCTGCTCGGCGGCTACGGGCTGTTCGCCAGCCATTCGGTCAACGGGTTCTTCAAGCACGTTTACGCGTCGGGCTTCAACGACTCCGGCCTGTACGTCGGCGGTTGCCGCGACTGCCACGCGCTGATCCAGGACGCGCTCGTCGAACGCAACGCGCTCGGCTGGTCGAGCACCAACGCCGGCGGGCACCTGATCGTCGAGGACTCGACGTTCCGCGACAACAGCGTCGGCGTCGCCCCTGACTCCGAGCCCGACTCAGACCGGCCGCCGCCTCAGGACGGCGTGTGCAACTCCGCGTCGAATCGCGCGACCCTGCCGACGTTCAGCTCGACCCAGATCGACCGCTGCACGATCTTCCGCCACAACCTGATCGAGGACAACAACAACCTCTCGACGCCGGCCAACTCGGACATCCTGAACGCGCCGTGGGGCGACGGGGTGGTGCTCGGCGGCGACTACGCCGACCTGTTCGAGGACAACACGATTCGGAACAACCCTTCGTTCGGCATCCTGGTCCTGGAACGTCCCGACCCGTTCCCGCCGCAGTCGAACACGGTGTACTTCCAGTCCTCAGGGGACCGCGTCTCGGACAACCGCATCACCGGCAACGCGAAGCTCCCGGGGACCTACGACATCGGGCTCGAGGGCGGCCAGTTCGGGACGCAGAACTCGGTCAACGACTGTTTCTCGGGCAACACGTTCGGCACCTCGAGTCCGGCCAACATCGAGGGCACGTGGGGCTGCCAGAACGCGACAACGCCGAATGGCGGCGGGGCGCTGTTCACCGAGATCCTGACGCTGATCGCGCAGTCCGGCGCCCGTCATCAGCGCCCGCAGCCGGCGCCCCGGCCGCAGCCGACGATGCCCCGCCCGTGCCGGGGCGTGCCGCGCAACCCGCTCTGCGGCTGATCGCACCCTAAGCTCCTGAAGCGACATGGGCGCGGTGGTCGTCAAGCTCGGCTCGAGCATCGTTGCTCGCGACTCCGGCGAGGTGCGCAGTGACGTCCTCAGCCGGATCTGCGACGAGCTGGCCGAGCTTCACCGCGACGGGCGCCAGCCGGTCGTCGTGACCAGCGGCGCGATCGCGCGCGGGATGGGGGTGATGGGGCTGCCGCTGCGCCCGCGGGCGATGGACGAACTGCAGGCGGCCAGCGCGGTCGGGCAGGGCAAGCTCTACCAGGTCTACGACGAGCTGCTGCGGGCGCGCGGGATGCAGACCGCGCAGGTCCTTCTGACCTTCTTCGATATGAGCGCGCGCAGCCATTACCTGAACGCGCGCCAGACGCTGCGACGCCTGCTCGAGTGGGGTGTCGTGCCCGTGATCAACGAGAACGACACCACCACCACCGACGAGATCTCGTTCGGCGACAACGACTTCCTCGCCGCGCAGGTGGCGATCCTGATCGCCGCGGAGCGGCTCGTGCTGCTGACCGACGCCGAGGGCCTGTTCACCGCGGATCCCCGGAGCGATCCGGCCGCGCGCCTGGTCGCCGAGGTGACCTCGTTCGAGCAACTCGACTCGCTGGCCATCGGGCACGCCACCTCGCCGCTCGGCTCGGGAGGGATGCGGTCGAAGGTCGTGGCCGCCGAGATGGCGACGGCGGCCGGGATCCCGACGGTGATCGCCGGCGGTCTCCGGGAGGGCGCGCTGCTCGGCGCGGCCACGGGCGAACCAGTGGGCACCAGGTTTCCCGCCCGGTCGGGCCGATACTCGAGCTTCAAGCTGTGGCTCAAGTACGCCAAGCCGGTCCGGGGAAGGGTGGTGGTGGATGCCGGCGCGGCGCGGGCCTTGCGCGAGGGCGGCACCAGCCTGCTGCCGGTCGGGATCGTCGAGGTCACCGGCGAGTTCGACGCCGGCGATGCGGTCGACATCGCGTTCGACGGAGAGCTCGTCGGCAAGGGGATCTGCAAC
>JAFAWR010000159.1 GCA_019241635.1 Solirubrobacterales bacterium | reverse complement strand
GCGGCGCGGCGCTCGTTGAGCGCGGTGAAGTCGGGCAGCGACATGTAGACCTCGCCCCGGACCTCGACCATGGGCGGCGGGTCCGGGTCCTCCAGGCGCAGCGGGACGGCGGGCATCGTGCGCAGGTTGTGGGTCACGTCCTCGCCGACCTCGCCGTTGCCGCGCGTGGCGCCCCGCTCGAACACCCCGTCGCGGTAGATCAGCGAAATGGCCAGCCCGTCGATCTTGGGCTCGGCCACGAACTCGAAGTCCGGGTCGGTGATGCCCTCGCGCGCCAGGTGGTTGCGCATGCGCTGGATCCACGCCTTGAGGTCCTCGGCCGAGTGGGCGTTGGCGAGGCTGAGCATCGGCTGTGGGTGGCTGACCTTTTCGAGCTCGCTGACCGGCTCGGGCGCCACCTGCTGGGTCGGCGAGTCCGGCGTGACGAGCTCGGGATGCTCCTCCTCGATCGCCTTCAGCTCGCCCCACAGCGCGTCGTACTTGTCGTCTCCGACCTCTGGATCGTCGAGGACGTAGTAGCGGTAGCTGTGGTACTCGATCTGCTTGCGGAGCTCGACCGCGCGTTCCTCGGCGTCGCGCGCCTTGCGCGTCGCGGTCATCGCTCCAGCACCTCGCTGGCCGGCTCGACCAGACGGTCGAGGCGGTATCGCTCGAGCACCGACAGCCCCTCCCGGTCGGTCAGGTCGAAGTGCACCGGCGTCACCGCGATCTTGCCCTGCGCCACCGCGGCCAGGTCGGTCCCGGTCTCGTCGCGCTCGTAGCTGGCGTCGCCGTAGATGCGGTACTGGCGCCGGGGGCGAGTGGGGTCCAGGTCCTCGTCGACCAGCGCCAGCTCGTCCCGGTAGACCCGCTTGCCCAGGCGCGCCACCTCGACGCCGCTGGGAGGCGGGCAGGGCACGTTGACGTTCAGCAGCGTGCCCTGCGGCAGGGGCGTGGCTTCGAGCTCGGCGACCAGGCGCGCGGTAAATGTTGCCGCGGTTTCGAATTCGAAGGCGCTGCCCACGCGGAAATCGAGTTCGCGGGCGCTTGACTGCTGCGATACCGCGATGCCGGGCAGTCCGAGCACGATCGCCTCGAGCGCCGCCGCCACCGTGCCCGAGTAGGTGATGTCGTCGCCCAGGTTCGAGCCGTGGTTGATGCCGGAGACGACCAGCTCCGCCTGGAACCCCTCGACCAGCCCGAGATTGGCCAGCCGTACGCAGTCCACCGGCGTCCCGTCGGTGGCATAGCCGTGCGTCCCGTCGCCGAAGTCCACCTCCTGCACCCACAGGGGGCGGCGGGTGGTGATCGAGCGGGCCATCGCGGAGCGGTTGCCGTCGGGCGCGATTACCGCCAGCTCGATTCCCTCCACGCGTAACAGGGCACTCCGCAGCGCCTGCAGCCCGGCCGCCTCGATTCCGTCGTCGTTGGTGAGCAGTACGCGCATCAGCTCTGATGCTATCCGCGGGTCCGGCCGCGGCGGTCGTACGCCCTGGCGATCACCGTGGCGATGTAGAGCGGCTCCTGCGTTAGCTGCTCTCCGCTCACTCGCAGCACCTCATGACCGGCGGCCGTGTGGACAATGTCCCGCCGGTGATCGCGTTCGAACGCCGGGCGCGGGCGGTGAAAGTCCCCGCCGTCCACCTCGACGATCAGCCCCGCGTCGGGCCAGAAGAAGTCGGCGCTGTAGCCCGCGACCGGGTGGTTGGTCAGCGGCTCCGGGAGCCTGGCGGCGCGGATGAGGCGGAGCATCGCCCGTTCGCCACCCGAGCGGGTGCGCTTGGGTCCCGCCGGCTGACCGAGGATGGCCTTCACCTGCGCCACACCGGCGCGGTGAGGTGCGCGCCGCATCGCGGCGCGCAGCTGAGGCTCGGTGAGCAGCTTGAGCGCGAACGCCTCGGCGATGGCCCGCTCCGCCTCCTCGTAACCGACCGTCGAGGCGTAGTCGATGACCGTACGCGCCGGCGCGGTGACGGGGATGCCGTTCCGCTGGCCCCGATCACGGTGATCGAGCGTCTCGACATGGTGGACACGCAGGCCATCTCGCGAACGGCACCTACGGTCGACGACGGTCACGTCCACCTCCGCGACTGGCGGGGTGGCAAGCCCCAACAACGCCGCTGCGGAACGATGGCTGGCCATCGCCCGTTCACCGCAAGCGAGGACGGCGCCCAACTCGAACGCACCTGGAGGGGGTATCGGGTTGCCGACGAGGTACACGCCGCGATACATCGGGTGGAGCGAGCGGTTCTCCCGGCGCCTCCGCACGCCGCCGCGCCCTACCCCGGCGACGTGAAGCTGCGGGACGGTGATCAGGGCCAACTGGCGCGCGGCCACCCATTCGACCGCCACGCCACCTTGCCCGTGAGAGTGCACAAAGCGCGAAAGCTCCTTCAGCGGCACGATCTTCGCCACATAAGCGCCTGTGAGGCGCTTATGTGGCAGGTGCGTTGGTCGGGGGGTCGGTTTTCTGCGTTTTGCACCGTCTGGGGTGGCCATCGACGCCTAAGAGCCCGCGGCGCGGCGGAAATCACCCCGCCCACGCCGCTTCGTGGCAGATCTGTCACACGCCGGGGATGTCCTGTAGCACCCGCTGGCCGCCGTAGCCAACCCCAACCAGGTACAGCCCGTGCGCCGGCGCGGTCCGCCCCGCCTCCGACCGCGGCCGCCCAGACAACAACGAGACAAAGTCCGCCACCGACCGCGCCCCGCCCGCCACCTCGAGCATCGTGCCGACAAGCACGCGGTTCATCTGGCGCATGAACGCGTCGGCCTCGATCCAGAACTCCAGCACATCGCCGACCTCCCGCCAGTACGCGGTGAGGACGCGACGCACGAACCGCTCGTGATACGTGTCCGTAGGTGTGAACGCGGTGAAGTCGTGCTCGCCGATCAATGCGCCGGCGCAGGCATGAAGCGCGTCCACATCCACGGGCCGCGGCCACCACAACGCCCGCCCCTCCTCGAACACCGAACGCTCCCGCCGCGCCAGCACCCGATAGCAATAGGCCCGCGATGTCGCATCGCGACGCGCATCGAACTCGCCATCAGCCGCAACACAGGACAGCGCCGCGACATCGGATGGCAGCACCGCGTTCAACGACCGCACCGACACCGGCGGCCCCTCATACGACGCAACCTGTCCCCACGCGTGGACCCCGGCGTCAGTCCGCCCGGCAACCGTCAACGAGACCGCGTCGACACGCAGAACCACGGACAGCGCGCTCTCCACGCACGCCTGAACTGTCCGCTGCCCCGGCTGCTTCGCCCAGCCCGCAAACGCGCCCCCCTCGTACTCGAGGAGGAGGCGCGACTTCAGACCAGCTCCAGCAGCACCATCTCGGTCGAGTCCGACCGCCGCGGCCCCAGCTTGAGGATCCGTGAGTATCCGCCCGGCCGCTCGGAATATCGCGGCGCGATCTCCTCGAACAGCTTGTAGACCATGAACTTGTCCTGGCCCAGCGCAGACAACGCCTGCCGGCGGGCGTGCAGGTCGCCCCGCTTGGCCAGCGTGATCAGCTTCTCGAGCTCGGGCTTGACCGCCTTGGCCTTGGCCTCGGTGGTCCGGATCCGCTCGTGCGCGATTACCTCCTTGGAGAGGTTCATCAGCAGCGCCTTGCGGTGCGCCGCGTCACGAGACAGCTGATATCGATTCCTCTGGTGGCGCATAACAACGAACCCTGAGAGACGTTACCGCGTACCTACTCGTTCCGCAGACCGAGACCGCGCGTATGCAAAGTCTCGATCACCTCATCGATCGACTTCTTGCCGAAGTTCGGGATCGCGGCGAGCTCGCTCTCAGACTTAGACACCAGATCGCCAACCGTCTGGATCCCGGCTCGCTTGAGGCAGTTATACGAGCGCACACCCAGCTCGAGCTCCTCGATCAGGATGTCGTCCATCGCGTTCGGCGGCCGCGACGGGGCACCCGGCGCGCCGCCGAGACCGGGCTCCAACACGCCCGGCGCGCCAGCCTCGCGGAGCTCCACCACGCGCTCGGCGTCGGTGAAGATGGCCAGCTGCGAGATCAGGATCTCGGCCGCCTCGCGCAAAGCAGCGTGCGGATCGATCGACCCGTCGGTCTCGATGTCCAGCGTCAGCTTGTCGTAGTCGGTCCGCTGTCCGACGCGCGCCTGCTCGACGTTGTAGGCGACGCGGCGAACCGGCGAGAAGATCGAGTCGATCGGGATCACGCCGATCGGCTGATCGGGTGACTTGTTCTCCTCGGCCGGCCGGTAGCCGCGACCTCGCCCGATGGTCAGATACACCTCGAGCTTGGTCTTCTTCTCCAGGGTGGCGATGTGCGCGTCCGGGTTGAGGATCTCGACACCGCTCGGCAGATCGATGTCCTTGGCCGTGATGTCGCCGGGCCCGGTGACCACCAGCGGAGCCTCGATTTCCGTCGCGTCCGAGTGCATCCGGCAGACCACGCCCTTGAGGTTCAGGACAATGTCGGTCACGTCCTCCTTGACGCCCCGGATCGTCGAGAACTCATGCGCGACGCCTTCGATGCGTACGGAGGTCACGGCCGCGCCGGCCAGAGAGGACAGCAGCACGCGGCGCAGCGAGTTGCCGAACGTGTAACCGAAGCCCCGATCGAGTGGCTCGATCGTGAACGACCCACGGTTGTCGTCGACACTCTCGGAAGAGATTCGGGGGACTTGGAAGTCGAGCATCAGGGTCCTAACGTCGTGGTTTCATCCCGCCGTCTGGGCGGTATCAAGGCCGCCGCCGGCCGAACCGGTCTCGCGGCTGAAGCTTTCAGAACTACTTGGAGTACAGCTCGACGATCAGCTGCTCCTGAACCGGAGCGGCGATCTCGCGGCGCTCGGGCCGGCGCAGAACCTTGGCCGTGAGCCCGTCGTGATCGGCCTGGAGCCATGCCGGCACCTGGCCGGTGAGCTCGGTGGCGTCGCGGATCACCTGTCCAGCCGAGGAGCTCGGATGGATCGCGATCACGTCGTCGTCGCGCAGCTGATAGCTGGGAACGTTCACGCGACGGCCGTTGACCGTCCAGTGGCCGTGCAGGATCAGCTGCCGCGCCTGGCGGCGACTCGCCGCGAAGCCGAGCCGGACGAGCACGTTGTCGAAGCGGCACTCGAGCATGCGCAGGAGGTTCTCACCGGTGATGCCCGGCTGGCGCGAGGCCTTCTGGTAGTAGATCCGGAACTGCTTCTCGAGCACGCCGTAGTAGCGCTTGGCCTTCTGCTTCTCGCGCAGCTGCACCCGGTACTCGCTCTGGCGCATCCGGCCGCGCCCGTGCTCGCCCGGCGGGTAGGAACGCCGCTCGACACCGCACTTGTCGGTCAGGCACCGCTCACCCTTCAAAAACAGCTTCTGGCCCTCGCGCCGGCACTGCTTGCACTGGGGGGAGGTGTCACGCGCCATCAGACACGCCTCCGCTTCCGCGGCCGGCAGCCGTTGTGCGCCTGCGGCGTGACGTCCTTGACCCCTGTGACCTCCAACCCCGCCGCCTGCAGGGAGCGAATCGCGGTCTCGCGCCCGGAGCCCGGGCCCTTGACGAATACCTCGACGCGCTGCAGGCCGTGCTCGATTCCCTTGCGGGCTGCCGCGTCGGCCGTCACCTGGGCGGCGAACGGGGTCGACTTGCGCGAGCCCTTGAACCCGGCGCCGCCGGCCGACTCCCACGCGATCACGTTGCCCTCGCGGTCGGTCAACGACACGATCGTGTTGTTGAACGAGGTCTTGATGTGCGCCTGGCCGACCGGAATGTTCTTGCGGACGCGTCGCCGTCCGCGCTGTGGCCTACGAGGTGCGGGCATCTATTTCTTGGTCGCCTTCTTCTTGCCGGCGACCTGCATCCGCTTCGGTCCCTTGCGCGTGCGCGCGTTGGTCTTGGTGTTCTGACCGTGGACGGGCAGACCGCGCCGGTGGCGCAATCCGCGATAGCAGCCGATCTCCTGCAGACGTTTGATGTTCTGGGAGCGCTCGCGCCGCAGGTCGCCCTCGACCGTCATGTCGCGGTCGATCAGCTCGCGGAGCTTGATGACCTCTTCCTCGGTCAGGTCGCGCACCTTGCGGTCGGGTTCGATCCCGAGCTCGGCGAGCAGCTGGTTCGACGTCGAGCGGCCGATCCCGTAGATGTAGGTCAGGCCGATCTCAACGCGCTTGTTGAGGGGAATGTTGACGCCGGAAATTCGGGCCATCTCAACCTTGCCTTTGCTTGTGGCGCGGATTCGAGCAGATCACGAGGACCCGCCCGTTACGGCGGATGATCTTGCACTTCTCGCACATCGGCTTGACCGACGGTCGTACTTTCACGCTCGCTCGCTTCGCTTTTGTCGCCTGTTGAAACCAGTAGTTCCCGCTAGCCGGCTCTGGCGACCGGGTCGGTCGCCGCTACCGTGCTGCAGGAGCGCTCGCGGCGCGCGCATAGGCCGCGCGCGGGCGCAACGAGCGATGTTAGCAGGGCGCTTCGGCTACTCGCCCCTCCAGCGGCACGGCGCTTTCCGGTCTGGATCGCCCCGCCAAGGTTCGCGAACGCGAGTGCCGCCGGACGGGCGCCGCAGCCTCGCTCACAGCACCTAGAAGCTAAGCCGCGGCGCGTCCGCCCTTGGCTCCCTCGTGCCAGGGCGTCAACACCCTTGGCCCCGCCGCGGTGACCGCGATCGTGAACTCGAAGTGCGCCGCCAGCGAGCCGTCCTGGGAGTAGATCGCCCAGTGATCGTCGCCCACCCGCACGGCGTGCCGGCCGGCCGTGACCATCGGCTCGACCGCCATCACCATCCCCTCCTCGAGGACGATGCCGGTGCCGGGGCTGCCGTAGTTGGGGATCTGGGGCTCCTCGTGCATCTCGCGCCCGACGCCGTGGCCGACCAGCGAGCGGACGATCGACAGGCCGGCCGCCTCGACGTGCTGCTGGACGGCGTGCGAGACGTCGCCGAGCCGGTTGCCCACCCGGCACTGCTCGACGGCCAAAAACAGCGATTCCTCGGTCACCTGGAGCAGCTTGCTGGCGATCGGGCTGATCGGTCCAACCGGGAAGGTCCGCGCGGCGTCGGCGACCCAGCCGTCGTAGACGACCCCGATGTCGACCGACAGGATGTCCCCGCGGGCGAGCGCATACGGGCCCGGGATGCCGTGAACGATCATCTCGTTGGGCGAGGCGCAGATCGAGCCGGGGAAGCCGCGGTAGCCCTTGAAGGCCGGCGTCGCTCCCTGGGAGCGGATGAACCGCTCGGCTGCCTCATCCAGATCCGCGGTGGTGACCCCGGGCCGGACCTTGCCGGCGAGCAGGTTCATCGTCTTGACCAGGATGGCGCCGGCGGCGGCCATGCGGTCGATCTGCTCCGGGGTCTTCTTGATGATCAAACGTCTTCCTCGAGCCGCAGCGTCGCGATCACGGCGCGGATGTGGTCGTGTACCTCGGTGGGACCGCGAGTCCCGTCCACGCGACGCAGGATTCCCTTCTCATCGTAGTAGTGGACCACCGGTTCGGTCTGCTCGTGGTAGACGTTCAGCCGCTTCTCCACGACCTCGGGCTTGTCGTCGTCGCGCTGGACCAGGCGCGAGCCGTCCTGATCACACACGTCGTCGTGCTTGGGCGGGTCGAACTCGACGTGGTAGTTGTGGCCCGCCTTCACGCAAACCCTTCGGCCGGAGAGCCGCCTCACGACCTCCTCATCGGGCACGTCGATCAGCAGCACCGCGGTGATCCGCCGGCCAACCTGGGAGAGCTGCTTGGACAGCGCCTCGGCCTGATGCACCGTCCGGGGAAAGCCGTCGAGGATGAAGCCGTCCTGGGCGTCCTCCTCGTCCAGTCGCTCGCCGGCCATGGCCACGATCAGCTCGTCGGGCACGAGGTCGCCACGGTCCATGTACTCCTTGGCCTTCTGCCCGAGCTCGGTGCCGTCCTTGACGTTCCCCCGGAGCATGTCGCCGGTGGCGATGTAGGGCAGCTGGAAGTCAGAACGCAGGCGCTCGGCCTGCGTCCCCTTGCCCGCGCCCGGCGGCCCGAACAGGATCAGGTTCAGCTCTGACACGCGGGCCTCACTGTATCGGGAGCGCCGAGTTCAGGTGCAACGCCGCCGAACACACATCGGGCCCGAATCACGAAGACTCGGGCCCGACGGGTCTCGGTCGGTGCGGAAAGGCGACCCGCGCTCCGTCGACCATGGCCAGCATGGCCTCCGGTGTACGTTTGCCCCACCGGCTGGCGCCCGGGCCGGCATCCCTGCCGACCCACCCCTAAGCGCTGCCGAGGTCGCCCCCGCTCTCTTCTGCCGCCCCCTTTACGTCTGCCCCCACCGTGAGCCGGAGCCCCCATTTGCTGCTCGGCCCAGCTGACTGAACATCTGCCCCCGGGACGGATCCGCGCCCCCACGCGCCCCCTCGATCCGTCCGTCGTCTCCAGCTCCATCCCTCAGGTACTGCGTCCCCCACTGCCCCCGAGCCGGGTGTGCAGGCCCCCTGCCCCCGGGACGGATGCGCGCCCCCGCGATCCGTCCCCTATGCACACGCTGTTGGCTCATCACGATCATGCGGTATCGATAGCTAACTACAGCTCCACGGGGTTCGCCCCAGGGTGTGACCCCAGGGTTTTCCCGTGCGCCTCACCTTGGGCTGTGACCGGGCTGCGGGCGGCCTCGATGGCCCCCACCAGCTCGATCCAACCGTTGAACGGACGCGACCGATGCGCCCCGTTCGACACCGAGCCGGTGATCGGATCGGAATCGACGTCGATCGTCAGCTCCAGGTGTGTCGTTGCCCGCTCCACGGCCGATATGTTGACCGCGCGGTCCGCTCTTCGCCCCAGGAAACCACCCCAGGATTAGCCATAAATCCAATCGGGGTACATTGCTCTACATGCCGGTGCGGGAGGCGCACGACAGACGTGGACGGCCCCTGCGTGGACGCGCGGGGCTCCTGGAGCGCGAATCTCCGCTCCAGGCGATAACCGCTGTCCTGGATTCGCTCGACGAGAGCCACGGGCAGGCCCTGCTGCTCGAGGGCCATGCCGGGATGGGCAAGACCCGGCTGCACGAGGCGACGCTCGACGAGGCCCGCCGGCGGGGCGTCCGCGTGCTCCGCGCGGCCGGTGCCGAGCTCGAGCAGAACGTCGCCTTCGGCGTGGCCGGTCAGCTGGTCCGGGCCCTGATCAACGCGCTGCCCCCAGAGGCCCGCCGGGCGTTCCTGGCCGAGGCGCCGGAGCGGGTGCGTTCGCTGGCCCTCGCCGGATCGCGGGTGGAGCTGCCCGGCCCCGACGAGGTCGGCGACCTGACCGTCTCCCATGGCCTGTTCGCGGCGATGGCCGGAGCGGCCGAGACGCGACCCACACTGCTGGCCATCGATGACCTGCACTGGGCCGACCTGGCCTCGCTCGAGTTCGTCCTCTATGTCCTTCACCGCCTCGACGAGCTGCCCGTGGCGCTGGTCATGACCCGCCGCCCCGATCCGGCCGGCGAGGCATCCGAAGCGCTCGACCGCATCTCGAGTCACCCCCGGGTCCAGATCGAGAGCCTCAGCCCGCTCGGCCTCCACGCCGTCGCGGAGCTGGCGCGTGACGCGCTCGGCGAGCGCGTCGATTCAGATCTGGCCGAGGTTTCGCTCGAGGTCACGGGCGGCAACCCGTTCTACGTCCATGAGCTGATGCTCGCGCTGGTCGAGGATCCCGATGCGTCGGGTCCGGAGCTCACCCGGCGCACCCGGGCGCTGGCTCCCGACGCGGTGATCCGGTCGCTGCGGGTTCGAGTCGGCCGCCTCGGGCCGGACGTCGCGGCGCTGGCCCGGGCCGTGGCCATCCTGGGTGCCGACGTCCCCCTGCGCCGGGCCGCGGCCCTGGCCGGGCTGTCCATCGATGCGGCCACCGCCGCGGCGGATGCCCTGGCCGGGGTCGAGGTGCTGCTGGCCCGCGAGCCGCTGCGCTTCGTCCACCCGCTTGTCCAGCACGCGATCGCCCAGGACATCCCACCGTTCGACCGCGGCAGCCGCCACCTCGACGCCGCCCGGCTCCTCTATGCCGACGGCGAGGATGTCGAGCTGGTCGCCGCCCATCTGCTCCTCGGCCACGCCGGCGGAGACGGGTGGGTGGTCGAGCAACTGCGGGCCGCCGCCCGCGAGGCGCGGGCCGCCCAGCCGGCCGTCCGCTACCTGCAGCGCGCGCTCGAGGAGCCGCCGTCAATCGACCTGCGCCCCGAAGTCCTGGCCGAGCTCGGGACCGCCGAGGCCATCCTCGGCCAGGCCGCCGCCGCCGAGCACCTGGCCCAGGCCGCCGCCGCGAGCCCCGACCCGCGCCGGCGGGCCGAGCTGACCCTCCAGCTGGGCCGCGCGCTGGACGCGGCGGCGCGCCACGAGGAGGCGGCCCGCGCCTACGACAGCGCGCTGTCCGATCTGCCCGCCTCGGCCACGCATCCCGAGGAGCTCGAGCTCCGCGACCAGCTCGAGGCGAGCTTCATCTCGACCGCGTCGATCATCCCCGACCTCCAGCCGGTCGCCCTCGAGCGCTCGGCGCGCATCATCGAGCACACGGTCAAGGGCCCGCGCACCCAGGGCCAGCGTCTGCTCCTCGCCCAGGCCGCCCTGCACGCCACGACATCCGGCGAGTCGGCCCATAACGCGGTCGAGCTGGCCGAGCGGGCCTGGGACAGCGGCCGCATCCTCACCGACGCCAGCCCGCACTGGCTCGGCTGGCGGCTCGTGGCGGCGGCCTTTCTGCTCAACGGCGAGCTCGAGAGCGCGCTGTCGGTTACCGACGCGGCGCTGGCCGACGCCCGCCGCCGCGCCCTGCCATTGGCCTTCGCCACCGCGAGCTACGTCCGCGGGCTGCCTCAGCTGTGGCAGGGCTGCGTCACCGGCGCGATGGCCGACCTCGAGCTGGCCCGCGACGCCCGCCGCTATGGCTGGCATCAGTTCGCGCGCTCGGCGGCCGCGCACTACGCGCAGTGCCTGATCGAGCGCGGCGAGCTCGAGGAGGCCGAGGCCGTGCTCGCGGAGGACGGACCCATATCCGAGCCTGCCGATCTGGAGGACGTGCTGCGCCTGTACTCACTGGCCGAGCTCCGCCTCGCCCAGTCCCGTCCCGAGGAGGCGCTTAAGGCCGCGCTTACGGTGGGCGAGGTCGGCGAGCGCACCGTGCGCTTCCTCGGTTACTGCCCGTGGCGCAGCACCGCCGCGCAGGCGGCGCTCGTGCTCGGAGACCGCGAGCGGGCGCTCGAGCTGGTCAGCGACGAGCTCGGCCGCGCCGAGCGCACCGATGTGCTGCACCTGCGCATCCGCGCTCGCCGCATCCTCGGTCTGTGCGAGGGCGGCAAGGCCGGGCTGCGCCGCCTGCGCACCGCCGTGCGCATGGGCTCCGACGCCCCGCCGCGACTGGAGACGATCCGCGCGTACGTCGACCTGGGTGCGGCACTTCGGCGCGAGAACCAGCGCGGCGAGGCCCGCGAATGGCTCGAGCGGGGGACCGACATGGCGGCCCGGGGCGGCGCGGTGGCGCTCGGCGGGCACGCCCGGGTCGAGCTGGCCGCCACCGGCGCGCGCCCCCGGCGCGAGGCCCTGCTGAGCGGTCCGGCGTCACTGACGCCGAGCGAGCGCCGGATCGCCGAGCTGGCCGCCACCGGCCAGTCGAACCGCGAGATCGCCCAGGCCCTGTTCGTCACGCCGAAGACGGTCGAGTACCACCTGCGCAACACGTACCGCAAGCTCGACATCCAGACCCGGCAGGAGCTCGCCGGCGCCCTCAGCGTCTAGGCCGGCCCCGCCCCGCCGGGACCCCGCCCCGGGCCCCCGCGCCCGCCACCCCCAAGACGAAAATTCCAGCATTCGGGACGCGCCACGCGCCTGGTGACGGATCATTCGTCTCTGAGACGAAGAATCCGACATTCCGGCGAAGAGCCCGCCCGGAATGCTGGAATTTTCGTCTTGGCCGGCGACTTCGGCGGGGGGCGGGGCGGACCGGCTGGACGGGGGGTGCGGGCCCACTACTCCCGTCGACCGTACGGCCGAGGGCCTATTTCAGGAAGCCCTCGTAGTTGCGCATCATCAGCTGGGCCTCGAGCTGCTTCATCGTGTCGAGCGCGACGCCGATGACGATCAGGATCGAGGTGCCGCCGAAGAAGAAATTGGCCGAGGTCTGGTCGATCAGGATCGTCGGCAGGGCGGCGATCGCGGCCAGGAAGAGGGCTCCCGGGAAGGTCAACCTCGCCAGGATCCGGTCCAGGAATTCAGCCGTGGGTCTGCCTGGCCTCACCCCGGGGATGAAGCCGCCGTACTTCTTGAGGTTGTCGGCCTGGTCGACGGGGTTGAACGTGACCGCCGTGTAGAAGTACGTGAACAGGATGATCAGGACGCTCTCGCCCAGCACGTAGTGCCACCCCTGGGGGTTGAAGAAGTTCTGGACGCTGGTGGCGAAGTTGTTGCGGTTCTGGCCGAGTAGCTGCCCGAGCGTGGGCGGGATGGCCATCATGCTGGCCGCGAAGATCACCGGGATCACGCCGGCCATGTTCACCCGCAGCGGTAGGTAGGTCTGGCTGCCCTGGGTCATTCTTCGGCCAATCACCCGCTTGGCGTACTGGATCGGGATCCGGCGCTGGCCCTCCTGGACGAACACGATCGCCGCCACCACGCCGATCGCGATGAACGGCATGATCACCTTGAACACCTGGTCGGGGTTGTTCCACCAGGACTGCACGCCATGCGGTACGCGGGCCACGATCGAGGCGAAGATCAACAGCGAGATCCCGTTGCCGATGCCCCGCTGGGTGATCAGCTCGCCCATCCACATGAGCAGCACGGTGCCGGCGGTCAGCGAGATCACGATCAACAGCACCTTGGCCAGGTTGAAGTTCGGGATCAGCGTGACCCCGGCCGAGGTCTCGAGGGTCTTGAACAGGAACACGTAGCCGATCGACTGGGCGAAGGCCAGGCCGACCGTGAGGTAGCGCGTGTACTGGGTGATCCGCGCCTGTCCCACCTCGCCCTCCTTGGAGAGCTTCTCCAGCGAGGGAACCACAACCTGCAGCAGCTGCAGGATGATCGAGGCGGTGATGTAGGGCATGATCCCGAGCGCGAACAGCGCGATTCGGGTCAGCGCTCCGCCCGAGAACAGGTTGAGCAGCCCGAGGATCCCGTTGTTGCCGAGATTCGAGTTCTGGATCTGCTTGACCGCCGAGGCGCTGATGCCCGGCGCCGGAATGTGGGTGCCCAGGCGGTAGAGCGCGAGGATCGCCGCCGTGAACAGCACCTTATTGCGGATCTCCCCCACCCGGAACGCGCCGAGGATGGTGGAGATCACTTCGGCAGGCCTCCGCCTTCTGCTTCGACGATCACCTGACAGGTGCCGCCGGCCGCCTCGATCCGCTCGCGAGCCGCCGCGCTGAACCCGTGCGCGTGCACGGTCAGCGGCTTGGACAGCTCGCCCTTGGCCAGCACCTTGACCGGAATGCCCTTCTTCTTGGCCAGCCCATGCGCATGCAGCGCCTCGAGCGTCACCGCGTCACCGGAGTCGAAGCGCGCCTCCAGGTCGGCCAGGTTGACCGGCTGGGTGTGCGTCCGGAACGGCTCGAACGGCATCGACTTCTGCATGTGCGGGCCGCGCAGCTTGCGCATCCGCATGTGAATCGGGTTCTGGCCGCCCTCGAACCGGGCGCGGCGCTTCGCGCCCGACCGCGAGCCCCAGCCCTTCTGGCCGCGACCCGAGGTCTTGCCGGTGCCCGAGCCCTCGCCGCGGCCGATCCGCTTGCGCGGCCGCCGCGATCCACGCGCGGGCTTCAGGTTGTGCAGCCCGATGCGCTCCTCGCGCTCTTCGGCGGCGGGCGTGCGGTCCTCAGCCATTCGAGCCCTCCGAGGAGACCTCGACCAGATGGGACACCTTGGCGATCATCCCGCGGATCTGCGGTGTGTCCTCATGCTCAACCCGTTGGCCAATCCTGCGCAAACCAAGTGAGCGCAGCGTATCCCGCTGGCGCTGGTCCGATCCATTGCGCGACCGGCGCTGGGTAACGACAAGCTTGCTCACGCCCCGGATTCCTCAGGCTGCGCGGTCGAGTTGGCGGACGCGTCGCCGGCGGCATCGGAGTCGGAAGCTGCGTCCGCCTCCGCCTCCCCTCGCGGCGCCTCGGACTCCGGTCCACCGTTGGAGCTTGCAGCGGGGGAGCCGGAGGCGGTGTCAGCTTCCGGCTCAGCGGTCAACCCGAGCACTTGATTCACAGACAGACCGCGAATTTCCGCCACCTCGTCAGGGGTGCGAAGCGATTGGAGTCCCGCCATCGTCGCCTTCACGAGGTTGATCGGGTTCTGCGAACCAAGCGACTTGGACAGGATGTCGTGAATGCCGGCCAGCTCCAGGACCGCGCGCACGCCGCCGCCGGCGATCACACCGGTACCGGGGGACGCAGGCTTCAGGAAGACTCGGCCGGATCCGAAGATCCCGAGCGTCTGGTGGGTGATCGTCGAGCCGTGCTTGGGCACACGGTACAGGTTCTTCTTGGCCTGCTCGACGCCCTTCTGGATCGCCACCGGCACCTCGTTGGCCTTGCCGTAGCCGATCCCGACGATCTCGCGCTCGTCGCCGACCACGACCAGCGCGGTGAACGAGAAGCGGCGGCCACCCTTGACCACCTTGGCCACCCGGTTGATCTCGACCACGCGTTCCTGGAGGTCGAGGCCGGAGGCGGAGACTGAGCGATCGCGTAGGGCGGGCATGGGCAGATCCAGGTTAGCGTTCGGCGCCTAGAAGGTCAGCCCGCCCTCGCGGGCTCCGTCGGCGAGCGCCTTGACGCGCCCGTGGTACTTGTAGCCGCCCCGGTCGAACACGGCGCTCTCGACCCCGGCCGCGCGCGCCCGCTCGGCCAGCAACGCACCCGCCCGCGACGCCTGCTCCATGCGGCCCAGGCCACGCAGATCGGACTCGGTCCAGTTGACCGAAGCCACGGTGCGGCCGGCGTCGTCGTCGATGAGCTGGGCGAAGATCCCGCGGTTGGAGCGAAACACCGAGATCCGCGGGCGCTCGGCGCTACCGCGCACCTTGGCCCGGACCCGGCGCCGGCGCTTCAAACGCTGGGCGGGCTTGGTCAAGACGGTCATGCTCGCTTACCGACCTTTCGCGCCACGTACTCGCCCTCATAGCGGATTCCCTTGCCCTTGTAGGGCTCGGGCTTGCGCTGCTTGCGGATCAGCGCGGCGACCTCGCCGACCTGCTGCTTGGACGCGCCCCGGACGGTGATCCGGGTCGGGAGCGGGACCTCGAACTCGATCCCGTCGGGAGCCTTGATCGACACCGGGTGCGAGTAGCCCAGCGCCAGCTCGAGGTCGCGGCCGCGCAGCTGCGCGCGATAGCCGACGCCCTGGATCTCGAGCCGCTTCTCGAACCCGTCCGTCACGCCCTGCACCATGTTGGCCACCAGCGTGCGGGTGAGACCGTGGAGCGCTCGGTGCTCGCCCCGGTCGGTGGGTCTCGAGACGCGGATCTCGTCGTCCACCTGTTCGACCGTTATGTCCCGGTTGAC
>JAFAWR010000361.1 GCA_019241635.1 Solirubrobacterales bacterium | reverse complement strand
CGATCAGCGCTTCGTGCTCACCTCGCGCAACGGGCTGCTGCCGGTGCGCCGCGCGATCGCCGTACGCTGGCCGGACCTGATCAAGTCAAACGGCGGGGGCGCCAACGCGATCCTGGCCCGCGCAGATGCGGTGGGCGAGCACCGGTGGCGCCGCCTGTGTGTCTGGCCCGAGCGGCGCTGGGTCCACGCCGTGCGGCTCCAGCGGGCCGGCCTGTGGGTGGCCAACCTGCACGGCGGCGGTGCGCTTCGCGACGCGGTGCGGAGCGGTGAGAGCGCGCTCGGGTGGGCCGGGGACCTGCCGGTGGTGCTGGGCGGTGACTTCAACATCCGCGGGCTGGCCCTTGAAGGGTTCGAGTCCGCCGGCGGGTACGGCGTCGACCTCGTGTTCGCGCGCGGGCTGGCCCCGGCCGGCGAGCCCACGGTTCTCGATCGAGGCCGGTTATCCGATCACGCGCCGGTGTCGGTCGAGCTCACGACCGCTCGCGCGCCATCTCCACGATCCGCGGAGGGGCCTTTGCCGTAGAGCCGCTGTCGAACGGCGGCTCCGGGTCGTATTCGATGGCCAGCTGGATCGCCTGCGCGATGTCCTCGCCGGCCATGCGTGCGGCCAGCGTGAGTGCCATGTCGATCCCCGACGACACGCCGGCCGCGGTGATCACCTTGCCCTGCTCGACCACCCGCCGGCTGACCGGCGTGGCCCCGAGCTCGCCGAGCTTGTCCAGGAGCAGCCAGTGCGTGGTCGCCTCGAGCCCATTGAGGATCCCCGCGGCGCCGAGGACGAGCGCACCCGTGCACACCGAGGTCGTCCACTGCGAGGTCTCGTGGGCGGCACGTACCCAGGCCAGGATGCCCTCGTCGTTCATCAGCCCCCGCGTGCCGTAGCCGCCGGGGAACACGATGACCTCGGGGTGGGGCAGGTCGGTGAGCGCCCCGTCGGCGTGCAGCCCGAGCATCCGGTTATCGGTCCGTTTCGGTCCGGGCTCGTCGACGCCCAGGAAGTGCACTCGCGCCCCGGGGAGCCGCGACAGCACCTCGTAGGGTCCGATCGCGTCGAGCGCGGTGATGCCGTCGAAGATCGGGATCGCGATGTCCATGGCCGTTGGTTACGCCCCCGTGGCTATGAGTTCCGCCCCGCCCGTAGGCCGAAGCCGCGCAGCATGAGCAGCGCCTTCTCGCCCATCGTCCCGTGACCGGGCAGGACGCCCAGCTGGGTGGCCGCGTCGTAGAGGTCGAAGAACCCGCGCACCCGCAGCAGCCGGTTGCGCCGGACCTCGCAATAGAAGATGCAGTGCACGACCACGAACCGGTTGGTTGCCGGAAGCCCCTCCAGCGCGGCGCGATGCGTGGCCAGCAGCTTGCACGGCGCGGCCACGAACCGGTCATTGGTCAGGCGCTCGCCGGTCTGCTCGACGCGGGCGTCCGGGAACGCCGCCCACAGGCGGGTCGGGTGGCGCATGAACTGATCGAGTCCCTCGAGCGGCTCGCTGGTCAGCGGGTCCTCGTAGTGGATCTTGGTCGAGCAGACCGCGGAGAAGGCGGCCTCGTCCTTGCCCGACCAGGCGGCCTCCCAGTCGTCGATGAGATTGTCGACGGAGCGGTCGTTCACGACGCGGCAGTATGGAACACCGGAAGCCCCTCGTCTGGGGTCGAGGCCTCGGCATAGCGCCGGCGTGGGATCCGGCCGGCCCCGCGGGCCAGCCACCCGGCCTCGACGGCCAGCCGGATGGCCCGGGCCATCGCCGCCGGGTCGTGCGCGCGGGAGATCGCGCTCGCGCAGAGCACGGCGTCGCAGCCCAGCTCGATGGCCACCGCGGCGTCCGAGGCGGTGCCGACGCCGGCGTCGAGGATCACCGGCACGTTCGCGCGTTCGATGATGATCGAGATGTTGTACGGGTTGCGGATCCCCATGCCGCTGCCGATCGGCGAGCCCAGCGGCATCACCGCGGCGCAGCCCACGTCCTCGAGGCGCCGGGCCAGAATCGGGTCATCGGTGGTGTACGGGAGGACGGTGAATCCGTGCTCGACGAGCGCCTCGGCGGCGCTCACGAGCTCGACAGCATCGGGCAGGAGCGTGCGGTCGTCGCCGATCACCTCGAGCTTGATCCAGTCGGTGCTGAACGCCTCGCGCGCGAGCTGGGCGGTGACGATCGCGTCGCGGGCCGTGTAGCAGCCGGCGGTGTTCGGCAACACCTCGACCCCGGCGGCGTCGAGCACGTCGAGGATCGAGCCCGCGTGATTCGGATCCCGCCCACCCCCGAGCCGGCGGAGCGCCACCGTGCACATCTGCGCGCCGGACGCGTCGAGCGCCGAGCCGAGGACGTCGTGGTTGGTGAAGCCGCCGGTGCCGAGGATCAGTCGGGACTCGAACTCGCGACCGGCGATGGTGAGCGGGGTGTTCATCGGCTCCTCATCCTCCTTGAACGGCGACGACAACTTCGACTGTGGCGCCGTCGCGCAGCTCAGTGCTCGGCCATTTGCCCCGCGGCACCACCTCGCCCTCCACGGCGACCGCGACGCCGCGGCCCTCTGGCGCGTTGTGCAGCGAGTCGATCACGCTGGCCACCGTGGCGCCGGCCGGTAGCTCGCGGCGATCGCCGTTGATCGTGACTTGGACGGTCATGCCGCCACCGTGGCAAAGCGAGTCGGCGCGAATTCGGGCGCTTGCGCCTCCTCTCCGGTCAGCCCGGCGAGGACCATCTGCGCGGTGATCGGCGTGAGCAGCACGCCATGCCGGAAGTGGCCGGTCGCCCAGTGCAGGCCCTCGATCGCGCCCGGGCCGATCGCCGGCGCATTGTCGGGCGTGGCCGGCCGCAGCCCCGCCGACAGCTCGTCGATCACGAGCTCGGTTACCGACGGCAGCAGCTCGAACGCGTCGCGCAGGAGGTCGTAGGCGCCGCCCGCGGTGACCGTCGTGTCGAAGCCGCGCTCCTCCATCGTCGCGCCGAGCACGTAGCGCCCGTCGCCCCGCGGGACCAGATAGCCGCCGCTGAAGCGGACCACCCGCGTCAGGAGACCTGGACCGCTCGGGTCGTGCAGGCGGAGGATCTGGCCTTTTACCGGATGTACCGGGATCGAGGCGCCCTCGGGGACGCCATCGAGCGAACTCGACCAAGGGCCGGCGGCGACCACAACTTGCTCTGCCGCGACGCGCTCTCCGCCGACGAGCCGGACGCCCGTGACCCGGCACTCCGCGGTCGCGAGCTCCGCCACGGGCGCGTTCGTGCGGACCTCGCCGCCGGCCGCGGTGAGCGCGCGGGCCAGGGCCGCGGTCAGCTTGCGGGGATCGATCGCGTGGTCGTCGGGGACGTCGAGCGCGAGCCTGAGCGTGGGAGCCAACGCCGGCTCGAGGCGCCGGGCCTCGCTGGCCCGGAGGCGGTGAGCGCTCAGGCCCAGCGACTCCCTGAGCGACAGCTCGCGGGCCAGCGCCTCGGCCTCGTCGCTGTCGCGCGCCAGCAGCAGCGTGCCGCAGCGCAGGTAGCCGGTGTCCATCCCGGTGGCATCGGTCAGCTCGGCGAGAAACTCCGGATAGGCCTGCACGCTGGCCAGCCCCAGGCGCATCAGCGGCAGCTCGGTGGCCAGCGTCTCGCTGATCGGCGCGAGCATGCCGGCCGCGACCGCGGAGGTCCTCCGGGCCGGCCCGGTGTCCGCCTCGAGCACGATCACCTTCAAGCCACGCTGCGCCGCGCGCCACCCCACGGCCAGACCGATGACGCCGGCCCCCACGACGACGACATCAAATGAGCTCGGGCGATTGGACAAGATGTGCGACTCCCTGCGCCGGCATTACCCGGTTCAGGTTCAGACGGTCGGCGGACGCGTGTCCGCCCTCTCAGCCCACTGGTAGGGCTCCCGTTCAATGAAAATCCTAGTGGGTCGACGGGAACTTGCCGCGCGGCGGCCATGACGATCCCGCGGCCTTGTGACGGTATGCCCTCCGGGACGTAGTGGGGGTGAGCATGGTGCGCCGCGGCTTCTTGGTGATCTTCGTGCTGGCAGCGATCGGGCTGACGGTGTTTGGTGTGGCGCCGGCCCATCGGCCGAGCGCCGCCGGCGCCACTCCTCGCCATCGCGTCCCCCCGACCATTCCGAGCGCCCCGAGACCCCCCGGGGCCTCGTGCTTCATCGCCGGGTCGTGCCCGGACCAACCGTGCGCCGAGTTCGTCGCGCCGAGCGCCCAGGCGTCACCGCCGCCGGCTCTCCTTGTGCCCCACGCCCGCTGTAATCGGCTTCCGGGCGTCCGGGCGCAGCGGGTCTACGTCCGGCTATAGGTCACGATGCTCCTGCCACACTTGGGGCCGTGTCCGACCGGCTCCGCGTCCGCCTGAGCACCGCCCGTCTGTATCTCGTATGCGACGAGCAGCCTGACGCGTTCCTGGCCGCCGTCCTCGGTGCGGGCGTGGACATCCTCCAATTGCGGATGAAGGACGCCGGCGAGGAGGCGGTCGTGGCCGCGGGGCGGCGCTTCGCCCGCGCGGCCGAGCGGTTCGGGGCACTGTTTGTGTTGAACGACCGTCCCGACCTGGTCGCCGCGGTCGGCGCCGACGGGGTGCACGTCGGGCAGGACGATGTGTCGGTGGACGAGGCCCGCGCGATCATCGGCCCCGATCGGCTGATCGGGCTATCCACCCACAGCCCCGAGCAGGTCGAGGCCGCGGCCGGTGTGCCGGTCGATTACATCGGCGTCGGCCCGGTTCACGCGACGCCGACCAAGCCGGGGCGCCCCCCGGTCGGACTCGAGCTGGTCCGCTATGCCGCCGCCCACGCCACCGTGCCGTTCTTCGCCATCGGCGGGATCTCCCCGTCCAACCTCGAGGCGGTTCGAGACGCCGGGGCGGAGCGGATCGCCGTCGTTCGGGCGCTGACCGACGCCGCCGACCCCGTGGCCGCCACCCGGAGCCTGCGTCGCGGCCTCGGCGAGCCTGCGCATGAGACCGCCGCAAAGGTGCGACTTGGCGCAGCGTAGTCGCAAGCGGGGCCGCCGCCGGCCGCCCACCGTCGCGCGGACGCCACCGAGCGCCCGCCATGCGCCCACCGGGCCTCCCGCCCCGGCCGCGCCCAGATCGTCTCGCCCGCCCAGCCGGTCCGAGGCGCGCAACGCCGCCGTCCGCGCCACCCTGACCCCGCTCGCCCCGGGCGAGCGGCCCTGGTCGCTCAAGATCGCCAGCCTGATCGCCCTCCTGATCGGCGGCGGGGACCTGATCGCGGTGATCGTCAACGGCAAGTTCAGCGTCGGCAACGCCCACGCCGGGCCCGGCGGGGTGATCCTGTTCTCGGTCCTGATGCTGGTCTGCGCCGGCGGCATGTGGCAACTGCGCTACTGGGCCGTGCTCGGCTTCCAGGCCATCCTGGCCTTCGTGATCCTGTTCTTCTCGCTGCTGCTCCTGCGCGCCGCCAACGTGCTGGCCGTGGTGGCCGCCGTGGCCGTCGTCGGCGGAGGCGGCTACCTGTTCTACAAGCTCGTCCGCGTGCTCAGCCGCCTGAACATGCCCGCGCCCCCGGGCCGCACCTAACCGCAACCGGCCCGCGCCGCGCCCGCGCCGGAGCCGCGCCAACGGGGCAATTTCCGCCATTCCGTGCCGTGCCCAGGCGCCGGGAGCCGGATTGCGCCCCTGAGCGAGGCAACATCCGTCACTGACAGGACCGCGTCGCGGGATTGGCGGAAACTGCCCCGGGCCGATGCCTCCCGCCCACCCGGCCCCAAGCCTCCCGCCCACCCAATCCGAAGACGAAATTTCCAGCATTACAAGGGGGCCGCAGCGCTTAATGACGGAAGATTCGTCTCTCAGACGAACTATCCGTCACTAACGCGCGCACGGGCCTGGAATGCTGGAATTTTCGTCCCCCCGCTGGCCCTCGAGATGGCTTGGCCGTAGTCCCGAGCGCGGACGGCCGCGCCAGCGCCGAACGCGAGGCCACGCGCGGTCTAGCTGCTGTCCGCCCGAATTGCCCGGCTCAGGCGGCCTTCTATAGTCTCCGGCCGCATGCCAGAAGCCAGCTACGACTGCATCGTGATCGGCTCGGGCCCCGGTGGCTACGTGGCCGCGGTCCGTGCCGCCCAGCTGAACATGAAGACCGCGGTGGTGGAAAAGGACCAGGTCGGGGGCCGGTGCCTGAACTATGCGTGCATCCCGGCCAAGGCGGTCCTGCGTGTGGCTGACGTGCTCGCCGAGGTCAAGGAGGCGGCGGA
Organism: Solirubrobacterales bacterium; assembly: GCA_019241635.1. Taxonomy (GTDB): domain Bacteria; phylum Actinomycetota; class Thermoleophilia; order Solirubrobacterales; family Solirubrobacteraceae; genus Palsa-465. The sequence continues at coordinate 3,442 of JAFAWR010000361.1, read as the reverse complement.
CTTCGGCATCAAGGTCTCCGATCCCGAGGTCGACTGGAGCGGCGTCATGGCCCGGCGGGAGAAGGTCATCAAGACCCTTACGGGTGGCGTGGCCGGGCTGTTCAAGAAGAACGGAATCGAACTGATCACCGGCGAGGCCGCACTCGCCGGCGCCGGCAACATCACCGTGGACGGCAGCACGATCGCCGCCAAGACGATCGTGCTGGCCACCGGCTCGGTCAAGCGCCCGATCCCGGGTACCGAGTTCGGAGGACGAGTGATCGGGACCGAGGAGGCGTGGGCGCTCCCGGAAAAGCCGCAAACCCTCGCCGTGGTGGGTGCGGGCGCAAGCGGTGCCGAGATCGCCTCCGCCTACGCCCGGCTGGGTACCGAGGTCACTCTGTTCGAAGCCCTGGAGCGCGTGCTCCCCACCGAGGACGCCGACATCTCCAAGCTCGTCGACCGCGGCCTCAAGCGCCAGGGCATCACGATCCACACGAGCACTTTCGTCGAGAACATCGAGTCGACCGAGTCGATCTGCCGCTACACGCATGGCGACAACAAGGGCGAGGCCGAGTGGCTGGTCATCGCCACCGGCCGCGGTCCGGACGTCGATGCCCTGCAGCTCGACCAAGCCGGGGTCACGCGCGGCAACGCCGGGCTGATCGAGGTCGACGGGCGGCTGCGCACCAAGGCAGAGGGCATCTACGCGATCGGCGACCTGGTGCCCGGCCCGGCGCTGGCCCACAAGGCCTCCGACGAGGGGATCATCGCGGTCGAGGACGCCGCCGGCCTCGAGACCCACCCGATCGACTACCCCGACGTTCCCCGCGCCACCTTCTGCACCCCCAACGTGGGCAGCTTCGGCCTGACCGAGGAGCAGGCCCGCGAGCAGGGCCATGACGTCGTGGTCGGCAAGGTGCAGTACGGCGCGGTCGGCGCCGGCACCGTGTACGGCGACCGCACCGGCCTGGTCAAGGTCGTGGGCGATAAGCAGTACGGCGAGCTGCTCGGCGCTCACATCGTCGGCACCCGCGCCACCGAGCTGATCCAGGAGCTCGTCAACGTACGCGTGCTCGAGGGCGGCTATCCGGAAATCGCGCGGATCATCCACGGGCATCCGACGCTCTCCGAAGCCGTGATGGAGGCGGGCCGCGCCGCGGACGGGTGGCTCATCCACGGGTAAGGGCCCGGTGGATCGGCAACCCATCTTCTTCTACGACCTCGGCAGCCCGCAGTGCTACATCGTCGCCGAGACGGTCATGGCGGCCCTCCCGATCGTGCCCGAATGGGAGCCGGTTCTCGCGGCGGAGATCGCGCCGGGACACACGGACGTCGACCGCGCCGAGATCGAGAGCCGCGCGGCCTCGCTCGGCCTGCAGCCGGTCCGGTGGCCGCCCCGCTGGCCGCCCGAGACCGAAGCCGCCATGCTCGCGGCGACCTACGCCAAGCTGATCGGCCGCGCGGTGGCCTTCTCGCTGGCCGCCTACCGTCAGGCGTTCGCCGGCGGGCGCGATCTCGGCGCACGGGACACGATCTTGATCGCCGGAGCGGCCTGCGAGATGCACCCGACGGCGCTGGGCAAGGGGATCGAGCTGCGATCGACCCGCCAGGCCCTCCAGACCGCGACGCGGCGCGCACGCGACGCCAAGGTGACCACCCTGCCGGCGATCCAGGTCGGCGATAAGACCTACCAGGGACTCGACGCGCTCGCCGACGCCGCGACAGCGCTGAACGGAGCTCCCCGGTGAGGGCGAACCGGGCCTACGAGCTGATCGTCTCGCGCGGGGGCCGGGAACCCGCGTTCATGTCGGATCCCAACCGCACCGACCGGATCGAGGTGGTCTCGGTCGACGACGGCGAGGTGATCCTGTACTGGAATCTCCCGGTCAAGGACGCGGCCAGGCTGCTCAAGCTGCTCCGCGCCGACCTGGTCAGCCTCGACGCCGAGGAGTTCTTCGACAAGTGGCTCGACGCCGACGCTGAGGACTTCTAAAACCCACGCCATGTCGCCCCGCCAGGCCCTCGAGCTCGCCCAAACCCTGCGCGCCGCCATCGCCGACGAGCGCGTGCTCGCGGCCGTCGCCAGCATCCCCCGCGAGCGGTTCATCCCGCCCTCCGAGCAAGAGCGGGCGTATGAGAACGTGGCCCTCCCGATCGGCGCCGGCCAGACGATCTCACAGCCGCTGGTGGTGGCACGCATGCTCGAGGTCCTCGCGCTCGAACCCACCCATCGGGTGCTCGACATCGGCACCGGATCGGGCTACCACGCCGCGCTGCTCTCGCTGCTCGCCGATCACGTCTACACGGTCGAACGCCACGCCGGGCTGGCTGACCGGGCGCGAGCGACCCTCACCGAGCTCGGCATCGACAACGTCAGCTTCCGGGTCGGCGACGGCTGGGAAGGCTGGGCCGACGAGGCGCCGTTCGAAGCGATCAACGTGGCGGCGGCGATGGGCGATGAGCCGCCGCGCGCCCTCGAGGAGCAGCTCGCCGACCACGGGCGGATGGTGGCGCCGGTCGGCACCAAGGAGCAGCACCTGACCTTGACCGAGCGCTCCGGCGAGCGCGTCAGGCGCCACCGGCTAGAGGCAGTGCAGTTTGTCCCGCTGGTGCGGGACTAGTCTCCCGACCCAGCCTCGAGCGCATGACCTCGATCGCCACCGGGTTACGGTCGACCAGTACGAAGCGCCGGCCCAGCGCGCGGCACACCGCGCCCAGCGTGCCCGAGCCGGCGAAGGGATCCAGGCACCAGCCGCCCGGGCGCGAGGACGCCGCCACCATCCGCCGGAGCACCCCCTCGGGCTTCTGGGTCGGGTAGCCGGTCTTCTCGCGGCCGTTGGTGGGGACGATCGTGTGGAACCACACGTCGGTGGGTCGCTTGCCCCGCGCCGCCTTCTCGGCGCTGACCAGCCCGGGCGCCATGTACGGCTCCCGTTCGACGGCATCCGCATCGAAGAAATGACCGCCAACCGTCTTCACGTAGACCAGGATGGTGTCGTGCTTGGCCGGCCAGCGGCGGCGCGGCTTGGCGCCGTAGTCATAGCTCCAGATCAGCTCGTTCAGGAACGAGTCCCGGCCGAACACCTCGTCGAGCAGCAGCTTGCAGTAGTGAGCCTCGCGATAGTCGATGTGGAAGTACAGCGTCCCGTGGGGCGCGAGCAACTCCCGAGCCCGCGACAGGCGCGGCGCCAAGAAGCTCAAATAGTCCGAGAACGCGTCGTCATAGCTCAGCGACCGCAGGAGCGTCGACCGGTAGCGCCGACCGCCGAACCCGACCCGGTCCCCAGCCGCCGGATCCGCCGCCACCGACAAGGAGCGCCGCGTTTGGGCCCGGCCGGTGTTGAACGGCGGGTCCATGTAGATCAGATCGAAGGCTCCGGCGGGGAGCCGGGGCAGCACCTCGGCGTTGTCGGCCTCGATCAGCAGGTCGTGGGCGCCGAGCTCCAGGCCCACCTTGGCT
>JAFAWR010000083.1 GCA_019241635.1 Solirubrobacterales bacterium | reverse complement strand
ATCCCTGGGCGTAGGGCACCGGGTCGCCCGCGTTGCGCACCAGCGCCTGCAGCGCCGAGCCGGTGGCGAGCCGGACGTAGATGTGGGTGATCGAGCCGAGGAAGACCAGGCGCTCGACCATCCCCGGCACGCAGTTGACCCCTCGCGTCTCGTACGGCTGGAGGTGAACCCGCTCGGGCCGGATGGCCAGCTTGACCGCGCCGGTGGCATCGAGCTGTCCGGCCTGCGCGTCCAGGGTGAAGTCGCCCAGGCGCAGGCGGCAGGCGCTTTGCCCGTTGCCGCCCCGCTCGACTTGAGCGTCCATCAGGTTCGACACGCCCAGGAAGTCGGCCACGTACGCGTCGGCCGGCTCGTTGTAGACCTCTTCCGGAGTGCCGAGCTGGACGATGCGTCCGTGGTTCATGACGGCCAGGCGATCGGACATGGTCAGCGCCTCTTCCTGGTCATGGGTGACATACAAGAACGTGATCCCCACCTGCTTCTGGAGTGCGCCCAACTCAACCTGCAGCGTGCGGCGGAGCTTGGCATCGAGCGCCCCGAGCGGCTCGTCCAGCAGGAGGACCGACGGGCGCAGGACCAGCGCGCGGGCCAGCGCGACGCGCTGTTGCTGACCCCCCGAGAGCTGGTTGGGACGCCTCGTCTCATAGCCGGTGAGCTGGACCAGCTCGAGCGCCTCCGCCACCCGGCTGTCTCGCTCGGAGCGCGGCACCGACTTGTACTTCAGTCCGAAGGCGACGTTCTCGGCGACGGTCAGGAACGGAAACAGGGCATAGCTCTGGAACACCGTGTTGACATTGCGGCGGTGGGGCGCCCAGCGCCCCACGTCGGTGCCGTCGAGGAGGATCTTGCCGCTGCTCGGCGGCTCGAAGCCCGCCACCATGCGCAGGGTGGTCGTCTTGCCACACCCGCTGGGCCCGAGCAGCGAGAAGAACTCGCCGGCCTGAATCTCGACCGAGACCTCATCGACCGCGGTGAATTCGTCGAACCGCTTGGTCAGTGACTCGAGCTTGACATGTCCTCCACTCATATTCGGTCCTCTCCGATTCCTCTCACATTCCGGCAACTGCGGTCAGCGCCTCGGCGCCACCTGCGGTGCGTTCACCCCGGCTCATCCATCGATAGCCGATGAACCCAAGCAGCGCAGCGACGAGCGAGATCAGCAGCATGATCGTCGCCAGGGCGTTGAGCGCCGGGCCACTCAGCCCCCCGTGCACGTTGGAGTAGATCAGCACCGACATCGGCTGTGTGTTCGCGGTCGAGGAGAGCTGCTCCACGATCACGAAATCGTCCACCGTGCTGGCGAACACGAGCACGGCGCTCGCGAAGATCGCCGGCATCAGCATCGGCAAGAGGACCCGGCGCATCGCCCCGAGCCGCGAGGCCCCGAGGTCGGCCGCGGCCTCCTCGTAACTCGCGCCGATCGAGACCAACCTGGCCCGCACGATGATCCCGGGCCAGCTTATGTTCCACACAACGAGCCCGGCCACCTCGGCCGGCGTTCCCAGGCGGATGAACGTCAGTCCCTGGGTCACCAGCAGGAACAGAGCCACCGCGAGCAGCAGCTCCGGGATCACGAACGAGAAGATCATCAGGAAGTTCAGCCCGTACGAGGTCCGGCTGCGCCAGCGGTCGATCCCGATCGCGAACGAGACGCCGATCGGGACGCAGATCACCGTGGTCACGACAGCGAGCACGAGGGTCTGTATCACCGCGTGATGGAGGCTCGGGTTGTGGAGCACCGAGGTGACTCCGCTGCCCACATACCACTTGGTCGAGAAGCCCTGCCAGGTGGCCTGCGATGCGCCCTTGTTGAACGAGAACAGCACCGCGATGGCGATCGGGACGATCGACCAGACGATGTAGAGCCAGGTGAAGCCCTCCATCACCCATGGCCGGCGCCACGGGTTCTCCCGTACGGGGCTACGCCACGCGAATTCCTTCCCGTCCGGCGGGGACGTGGTGACGGGCTCACCGACCACGCTGGCCATCAGGCGCTCTCCAGCGAGGCGCGGGCGGTGCTCACCACGTAATAGATCATCGGAATCAGCAGCACGACGATCAGCATCAGCGACAGCACGGCACCCTGTCCGACCTCACCGGGCGCGTCGAGCTGCCCCTCGATCGCGTTGCCGATCATCGTCGTCCCCGGTGCCCCCGACAGCAGCTGATTGGTGTAGTAGTCACCCAGCATCGGCAGCGCGGTGATGAACGTCCCGGCGATGAGCGCGGGCTTGCTCAGGGGAATCGTCACGTGCCAGAAGGTCCGCCACTTGCTCAGGCCCAGATCGCGAGCCGCCTCGAGCATCCGCTGGTCGATCCGGTCGAGAAACGCGTAGAGCACGAGGATCACGTACGGGATGTATCCGTACACGAGCCCCAGGATCACCGTCACCGATTTGCCGCCGAGCCAGTCGGTGTTGCCTGGCAGACCGAAGAACGACAACGTGCTGTTGACGAACCCGCCCTGCTGGAGCAGGTCGATCCAGGCCAGCATCCGCATCATGTAGCTGACCCAGAACGGCGCGATCAACAGCACCAGATAAAGCGTCTTGCGCCGGCCGGCGTAGCGCGAGACGAAATACGCCACCGGGTAGGCAATGGCCAGCGAGACGATCGTGGCGATCACCGTGTAGAGCAGAGTCCGCAGCGCGGGCGCGCCGATGAACGCTCCGGGTCCGAAGATGCCCCGCCAGACCGCGCTCAGATTCCAGCTCGACCAGTGGATCGGGTTCCAGACCGGCACGACCGTCTGGAAGAACTCGTTGACCCCACCGCCCGCGACCGACAGCATCACGTAGAACGGCGCCAGGAACAGGACGAGCAGCCAGATCGCCCCCGGCAGCGCCAGGGCTACCCAGAGTCCGCGACTGCGGTGCGGGCGGGTTTCGGCAAATGCAGACACTTCAGCTAAAGCCCCTTGGAGAACGTGTTCCAGGTGGACTTCCACACCGTGTCGGCGGCCGGGGGAAGCTCGAGCTGGAACAGCCCGTTACGGAAGTAATCCGGTAGCACCACGGTGGAGGCGAGCTGCGGCGGCAGCAGCTGCTCGGAGGTCAGCTTGGCCGGGGTGACCTCGGTCAACGGCTGCATATAGCCGACGAAGCTGTAGTTCTCCAGAGCGTTGTGCACGTCGAGCATATAGTCGATGAATAGGTGAGAAAGCACCGGGTTAGAACCGGTGGTCAGGTTCACCATCAGGTCGTTGGCGACCGGCCCCTGCTTGTTGGGCGGGAACCAGTAGCCAATCGTGTCGATCGACACGCCTTTGGGGAGGTAACCGGCCGCGGTGGCCATGTCACCCGACCAGGCGTGGTGGATCCAGGTCTTTCCGGTCGGGACGTCGGTGTAGTCGTTGTTATCGATGCGCACGCCGGTGAGTGACGAAAGTTGCCGCAACGCGTCGCCGGCGGCGCGGATCTGCGCGGTGTTCGTCGTGTTGAGGTCGAGGTTGCCGGCCCGCAGGAGGGCCAGGCTCAGCGCCTCCCGGTAGTCGTCGAGGACGGCCACCTTGCCCTTGTACTTCGCTCCCTGCCACGGCATGTCCCACGAGGGGGCGAGGTTCACCTTGTCCTTGCGCCAGGCGATCCCGGTGGTGTAGATCGAGTACGGCGTCGTGTACTGCCAGCCCCGGTCGTAGAACGGATCCCGGTAGTCGGCCCATACGTTCGCCATGTTGGGGATGTAGCTGTGGTTCAGGGGCCGGATCAGCTTCTCGGCGAC
>JAFAWR010000339.1 GCA_019241635.1 Solirubrobacterales bacterium | reverse complement strand
GTGCGTTTCTCGACCAGCCTCCGCTGAATTGCGATCGCCGCAACCGTTGCGCGCCGGCGGGTTGTGTGCTCCTCACAACTCCCCGGCCTTATGCGACAGCCTCCCACGACGAAGAATCCGTCAGCAGCGTCGGCTTCAGGCCGGAATGATGGAATTTTCGTGTGAGGCGGAAGCCCGGCCGGCATCCGCCCCGCCTCGCAAAAGCCCCGCGCGCACATCGGGCGCTCGACCATTCTCGAGCTGGGCGCTTTAGAGCTCTCTACGCGCGGGCCTTGCCCCAGCAGCTCACCATGAGCGGGGCGAAGCAGACGGTGTGGCCGTCGTGCAGCAGCTCGTGGAAGGCGTCGAGGTCGGCCTGGTCGACCAGGCCGGAGGAGAGCAGGCTCGGAGCGAACTGGTCGGCGAGGAGCTCCCATTGGGGCACGCCGATGAGCGGATCGGCGTCGACCTGGATCGCCTCGGCGCGGGTCCCGACATCGGTCAGCCCGGCGGCGCGGAGGCGCCGCGGCAGCGTGCGCCCGTAGTGGGGGTCATAGCCGTGGCGGATGAACACGGATCGGATCGCGCTGACCATGCGGCGATGCAGGTCAGACGAAGGGTCGACGACCAGTGCGGTGACCCAATCGAAGTCCTCGATCAGCACCCAGGCGCCCGGTTTGACGGCGCCGATCATGTTCTCGAGGACGTCGCCGCGGGCGGGAAAGTGCTCGAGCAGCAGGCGCGAGTGCACCAGGTCGAACTCAGCCCGCGGGAGCGGCTCCTCGGTGACATCGAGTGCGACCGTCTCCAGCCGTGGCGCCGCGAGCGGCTCGAGGAAGCGGGTGTCGATGTCGAGCGCGACCACCGACCCCGCGGGGGCCACTCGTTCGGCGAGGGCCAGCGCGAGCGAGCCGGTCCCGGCGCCTACGTCGAGGCACCGCCAACCCGCGGCGAGGCCGAGCTGGTCGCATACGGCGAGCGTGCGCGGGTCATAGAGCCGGGTCAGGCTGTCGAGCCGGGCACGCTCGGCGTGCCAGTTGGCGTCGAGGACGTATCCGGCGGTCGGGGGGTCGGCGGTGGCCGGTTCGGTGGCGGCGGGCGTGTTCATCATGACTCCGTGGCTTGGGTGGTTTGAAGATCCACGGTGATCCTTCCAGGCCCTCGCCGGCCTGCCTATTGGGCAGACGCTCATTAATCCGGTGCCGCCCGGCTAAAGAGCGTGGGCCGCTTCCCTAAAGAGCCGTGGACTCAACCCGACTCCAGGGGCCTCGTCCAGCTGACGCTGGGCGCCTGGTTCCGGGCGACCTGATCGGCCAGCGGCTCGAGCGCGCCCTGTCGTGATCAAGCCGCCAATGAAGTTCCGGGGGCGGTTCAGGGAATCCCCCGATACCGGGCCCGCGCCCGCTACGCCAAGCTGACGGCATGCCGAAGTTCGTCCTCAGCCAGGCGGAGGAGCCCGACGAGTGCGCCGTGCCGGTCGCCGCGCCGAGGAATTTCGTCCGCCCGATGCAGTTGTCGGAGCGGACCGAGGAGGAGCCGTTATCCGGGGAGCGTGAGCTGCGACCCCACCTGCTCGATCCCGATTCGCTCGGCCGCCACATCGATCAGCTGTTCCGCGCCGCCTGGGCGATGTGCGGCTCGCGCCAGGACGCCGAGGACCTCGTGCAGGAAACCTTCGTCAACGTGCTCAAGCGCCCGCGCGTGGTCCGCAACCGCGACGAGATCGGCTACCTGATGCGGGCGTTGCGGAACACCTACGCCAGCCGCTACCGCAAGACCGCCGCGCGTCCGCGCGAACGGCAGCTGATGGAAACCGACCTGCTGACGCGTCACGACGCCGGGGCCCCGGGCGGCCGGGAGATCATGGAGGCGATCGCCAGCGCGCCGGCCCAGTATCGCGACGCGGTGATCGCGGTCGACCTGATCGGTCTCTCCTACCGCGAGGCGGCCCGTTCACTGCGCACGCGCGAGGCGACGCTGACCACCCGCCTGCACCGCGGGCGTCAATACGTCGCGCGGGCCTTGCTGTCGGAGGCCTCGGACGGCCCGTAGCCGTCGGAGACGAGCAGCGTGGCCAGCGCGGCCCGCGAGCGCACGCCGAGCTTGTCGTAGATGCGCGCCAGGTGGCTCTCGACCGTCTTCTCGCTGAGGAACAGCGCGGCCCCCACCTCTCGGTTTCGCTTGCCGGCGGCGACCAGCATGGCCACCTCGAGCTCGCGCGCCGTGAGCGAGGTTCCGCGCAGACCCGGCCCGCCACGGGCGCGGCGCGGACCGCGCCATCCGAGGCGCCGGAGCTCATGGGCCGCGGCATCCGCCTCGCGCAGGGCGCCGGCCTCGAACAGCGTCCGCTCCGCATGCTCGAGCTCGGACAAGGCCTGCTCGAGCTCGCCCACCCGCCGCAGGGCGCTCCCGAGCACAGCCCGGGCTCGGGCTCCGAGCAGCGGATTCCCGGTGGCGTCGGCCAGGGGAACCGCTTCGCGCGCGGCGGCCACCGCGGCCGGCGCGTCATCGCGGGCTAGCAGCACGGCGGCGCGCGCGCATACGGCGGTGGCGGTGCGTTGGGGGAGCGAGCTCGCCCTGGCTCGCGCCTCGGCCACGCCGGACGACTCCGCCGCGGCGTCCAGGTCGCCGAGCGAGAGCTGGATCTGGATCAGGAGCTCCCATCCCTGCCCGCCTCGCAGATCGAGCAGTCGATGATACGAACCGGCCTCGAACGCCGTCAGCTCGGCCCGCGCGCCGGCGGCATCGCCCGCCGCGTTCAGGGCCGCCGCCAGATGGAGCCGCGACAGGCTCGAGAAGTACGTCTCGTCCATGGTCTCGGCCCGCGCCGCCGCCTCGCGCGCGCTCGAAAGCGCCCGGGCGGTTTCGCCCGCGACCGAGCAGGCCATGGCGTCAGCCCACAGAGCCCACACGGCGAACTGATCGTTGCCGGTCAGGACGGCGGCGTCGGTCGCCGTCTCCGCGACCGCCATCGCCTCGGCGATCCGGCCCTTCATGAACAGCGCGTTGGTCTCGAGCACGAGCTGGCCCGGGATGAACGGGCCCTGGCCGGTGCTCTGGGCCAGGCGCATGCCCCGCCGCGCGTACGCGAGCGCGTCATCGGGGCGCTCGAGCAGGGAGGATGCCTGGGCCAGGTAACCGAGGACGTCGATGCGCTCGGCCAGCTCGTCGTCCGAAAGCGCCGCGCAGGTCGCCTCCGCGTCGCCTAGTTCCGTGCGCGCCTGCGCGAGACGGTTCTCGGACGCGCTGGCCAGGCTGCACAGCGCGCCTGCCCACGTGGTGAAGAACCACTCGTCGCGATCTCGGGCCTGGTACCACACCTGGGCGGCCACCTCATGCATCGCCCCGAACTCCCCGCGCCAGTAGTGGTCGATGGCCAGCTCGAGGGTGAGCGTCAGCGCGCCGACGCTGTCGGGGGGTAGCGAGGCGAGAGTCTGCTCGACCAGCGAGCGCGACTCGAGCGGCCGGCCGCTCATCCGCTTGGCGAAGGCGATCCGGGCCACCACCTTGGCCCGCTCCTCGCCCGCGTCGGGCGGGAGCCGCTGGCCGGCCCGGTCCAGGGCGTCGAGGGCCTCCTCATAGGCGCCGGCGTAGGTCAGCGCCGCCGCCGCCTCGCTGAGCAGCGACAGCCGCCGTGCCTCGTGCTCGGGTCCAGCGAGCAGCGCGGTCGCCGCCAGCAGCCACCGGCCGGCGGTCTCGGGGGCGCGGGGGGCGGCCTCGCGACCGGCCTGCACGAGCAGGGCAATCGCCTGCTCGTCGCCGACGATCGCCGAGCTCTCCACGTGATGCGCGCGTGCGACGGCGGGAGCCCGTGCCGCCGCGAGCGCAGCCGCCGCACGGCCATGAGCGCCGATCCGCCACCCGCGCGGGATCGCGTCGTACACGGCCCGGCGCACGATCGGGTGGCGAAAGCGGAAGCGGCGGGGCGCATCGGTCGCTCGGATGAAGTCGAACTCGATCAGCTCGTCGACCGCGGCCAGAACCGCGGGCTCGCTCTGCTCGGCGATCGCCCCGACGAGCGCGGGCTCGAACGATTCGCCGGCCACCGCAGCGGCCTGAAGCGTGCGGCGCGCCGGCAGCGACGCGCGGCGCAGCTCCTCCCGGATCGCGGCGATCACCGCTCGGGGGACCGCCTCCGCGGCGAGCTCCGGATCCGGGGCGGCCTGGACCCGGCGGCCGCGACCGGTCCGGGCGAGCTGCTCGATGTAGAACGGGTTGCCGCCGCTCTCGCGGTAGATCACCGCCCGGGTGGCGTCGTCGAGATCCTCGCCGATCAGCCGGTCGGCGTCCTGGGTGCTCAGGGGGGCGAGTTCCAGGCGAGTCCCGAAGCCGCCGCGCGCGGCGGCCTCGAGCGCACTGGCCAGCCGTGGCGGCGGCTGGCGGTAGGCCAACGCGGTGAGCAACGGTCCGCGGAACCGGCGCATCAGGTGCGTGAGCACCTCGATCGAGCCGGCGTCCGCCCAGTGCACGTCGTCGAGGGCCAGCACGATCGGCTGGCGGGTGGTCAATCGTTCGAGCACGCCGCGGATCGCGTAATGCAGCCGGTAGCGCTCGGCGCTGTCCTCGCGCGGTGCGGCGAGACGCCCGTCTCTCGGCACCGCGGGGAAGACAACCGCCAGCTCGGCCAGCAGACCGTCGTCGAGGGCCCGCAGCAGCGCCGGCTCGAGCGCGCCGAGGTAGTCGTTGAGCGCGTCGACGAGCAGCCCGAACGGGATGTCGCGCTCGAACTCGGCCGCCCGGCCGTCGAGCACCAGATATCCACGATTCCTGGCCGATTGGCACAGCTCAGCCAGCAGGCGCGATTTGCCGATGCCCGGCTCGCCGACGATCTGAAGCGGCCAGGGCTGCCGGGCCGACAGCCGATCGAGGGCGCTCTGAATCTCGGCTAGCTCGTGGCTACGTCCAACCAATGCATTGGCATTCACACCCAGACCCCCCGGTGTTGTGGCGTTCAGCCTACTCCTCGGGCAACGTAGGATTGGCCGGGGATGAGGGCCACGCGTTACTTCACCGCGGTCGACTCGCACACCGAGGGCATGCCGACGCGGGTTATCACCGGCGGGCTGGCTCCGGTGCCGGGCGAGACCATGCAGGAGCGCAGGCTGTATTTCGAGCGCCACCTCGACGATCTCCGTCTGCTCTTGATGCGCGAGCCGCGCGGCCACTCGGCGATGTCGGGCGCGTTCCTGCAGCCCGCGACGCGTCCGGACGCCGATTGGGGGGTGCTGTTCGTCGAGGTGTCGGGACTGCTGCCGATGTGCGGCCACGGCACGATCGGCGTGGCCACCGTGCTCGTCGAGACCGGGATGGTCGAGGTCACCGAGCCCGAGACTCGCATCCGGCTGGATACCCCGGCCGGGCTGGTCGAGGTCAGGGTCGCCGTCGCCGACGGCCGCGCCGAGCGGGTGACCCTCCGCAACGTCCCGGCGTTCGTGTCGGCGCTGGACGCGCAGGTCGACGTCGACGCGCTCGGCGGATCGGTCACCTACGACATGGCCTACGGCGGCAACTTCTACGCGCTCGTGCCGGCCGCGGCGGTCGGTCTCGATCCGGTGCCTGCCAATTCGGATGCGCTGATCGAGCGCGGGCTGGCCATCGCCGATGCGATCAACGCGAGCGCGGAGCCGGTCCATCCGCTCGACGCGGCGATCCGCGGTTGCAAGCACGTCGTGTTCCACGCCCCCGGTGAGAACGGATCGCACGCGCGTAATGCCACCGCGATCCATCCCGGCTGGCTGGATCGCTCGCCGTGCGGGACGGGGACCTCGGCGCGGATGGCCGCGCTCCACGCCCGCGGCGAGCTCGCGCTCGGCCAGGAGTTCGTCAACCAGTCGATCATCGGCAGCCGCTTCACCGGGCGGCTGGTCGAGGAACTGGCCCTCGGAGCGACGCCTGCCGTGGTCCCCGAGGTGAGCGGCCGGGCCTGGATCACCGGCATGGCCCAGTACCTCCTCGACCCCACCGACCCGTTCCCGACCGGATTCAATCTGTAGGAGCCGCACGCGCGGTGCGGGTGGCGGCGGTCAGAGCGCGGGTGGCGGCGATCGGGGTGCGCGCTTGCGGGTGATCGTGATCGGCGGGGGCGCGGTTGGCCTGTGCGCGGCGGAGGCACTGGCCGACCGCGGCTGCGAGGTGACCGTGTACGAGAGCGATCGCTGCGGTGCGGCGGCCTCGGCGGGCAACGCCGGTTGGGTCACGCCGTCGCTGGCCACCCCGGTGCCGGGGCCTGGCGTGATCATGGCCTCGCTGCGCTGGCTGACCGATCCGTCGGGGCCGCTGTGGATCCGGCCCAGCCTGTCGCGCGAGATGCTCGACTGGATCGCGCGCTTCATGGTCAGCTGCCGACCGCCGGTCCATCGCCGCGGTCTGATCGCGCTCCAGCGCGCCGCCGCCCTGGCCGGGCCGGCCTTCGACGCCCTGGCGGCCCGCGGGATCGAGTTCGAGCAGCACGTGGAGCCCCTGCTCTTCCCGGCCTTCAGCCAACCCGAGCTCGAGTACCTCGGGAACATGGTCGACGAGCTTCGCCGGGCCGGGTCGGCTCAGCACCTGGAGCGGCTCTCGGCCGATGAGCTCCGCAGCCTCGAGCCCTCCCTGAGCGAGCACGTGCTCGGTGGGGTGGCCGCTCACGACGAGCGGCGGGTCCGGCCGGAGTCGTTGCCCGCCGGCCTGCACCGCGCGCTGATCGGCCGCGGGGTGGCGGTGCTCGAGCACGCGCCGGTGACCCGGCTCGACCGCCGCGGCCGGGAATGGCTCGTCGAGAGCCCGGCCGGATCGCGGCGGGCCGACGCCGTGGTGATCGCCGCCGGGGTGGCGTCGGCCTCGCTGCTGGCCCCGCACGGCGTCGGTCTTCCGATCGCCGCGGCCAAGGGTTACAGCCGAACCTACGAGCCTGACCCGACCGGTCCCCGACAAGCGCTCTACCTGGAGGATCCGAAGGTCGCGATCAGCGTGTTCGACGGAGGCGTGCGGGTGTCCGGGACGCTCGAGCTGGGCGCCCGCGCCCTGACCCTGTCGCCGCGCCGGCTGGCCGCGCTCACCGCCGCTGCGCAGCGAGCGCTGCCGGGCTGGCGGATGCCGGCGCGCCCACGCGACTGGGCGGGCATGCGCTCGCTCTCGCCGGATGGGCTGCCGTACATCGGGCCGGTGCCCGGGCTCGACGGAGTGCATCTGGCCACCGGTCATGCCACGCTTGGGATTACGCTGGCGCCGTTGACCGGTCAGCGGTTGGCCGCGATGGTCGTGGACGGCGCCCGCGATGAGCTGATGAGCGCTTTCGATCCCGCCCGCGCCGTGAGGAGGCCGCAATGAAAGGCGTGCACGCCGCCATCGTCACCCACTTCGACACCGAGCTGAGCGTCGACTACGACGCGGTGGCCGCCGAGGTGACCCGCCTGATCGCCGCCGGCGTGCACGGGATCGTCCCCAACGGCTCGGTGGGCGAGGGCGGAACTCTGAGCCGCGAGGAGCGGCGCGCGCTGATCGAGCTCACGGTCGCCGCGGCCGGAGCTGCGCCGGTGTGCGCCGGCGTGTCGGCGACCACTGCCGACCAGGCTTCGATGTACGCGCGCGACGCGCGGGCGGCCGGCGCCGAGGGCGTGATGAGCCTCCCGCCTCTGCTCTACCGGGCCGACCGGCGTGAGCTCGTCGAGTTCTTCGGCACGGTGGCGCGCGCCGCCGACCTCCCGCTGCTCGTCTACAACAACCCGCCGGGCAGCGGCAGCGACCTGGAACCCGAGCTGCTCGCCGAGCTGGTCCGCGAGGTGCCGAGCATCACCGCGATCAAGGAGACCTCGGCGGATGCCCGGCGGATCGCCCACCTGGTCAACCTGTGCCCGGACGTCGACATCATGGTCGGTGGCGATGACTGGGCGCTCGAGGGTTTCTGCGCCGGCGCGGCCGGCTGGGTGTCGGGTGTGGCCGACGTGTTTCCGGCCGAGGCCGTCCGCCTCTGGGATCTGTGCCAGGCCGGCGAGCTGGCCGCGGCGCGAAGCCTCTACTCGGACCTGCTCCCGCTCGCCCGGCTCGACATGACGCCCAAGCTGGTCCAGTACTTCAAGGCCGCCCTCGACGAGATCGGGGTAGGCGGCGGTCCCTGCCGCCCGCCTCGCCTGCCGCTCACCGACGACGAGCTGGGCACGCTGCGGGCTGCCGTCGCCCAAGGTTCGCTCGCCGGGCAGCGATGATTTTTCCGCGCCCCGCCGGTCTGAGCTGGTAACAATTGAGCTTGCCGGCGCGGTCCCGCGCCCAACCCTCGATTTCCGGCGCTCACGCCGCCGGCGCTAAGCGGGGGCAAAGGGGGCATGTGCTCTCGGGACGCCGGTCAGTTCGCTGCCCTTTCCGGCGGGGCCGCCGTGAGCGTGAGTGACGGGGCCGCGCCATTGCGAAAGGAGCACCCGAGGTGACCGAGCAGAGATCGTTCAAGCGCCTGGTCCGCGCGCGGATGGCCAAGACCGGCGAGAGCTACACGACGGCCCGGGCAATGTTGCTGCGGGCCGAGCCGTCGGGAGGCGGCGGCGCGCCAACGCTCAAGACATCCGACGAGAAGATCCGCGAGCGCACCGGACGGGGATGGGAGGAGTGGTTCGCGATCCTCGACGACTGGGGCGCCGCGGACCGGACCCACCGAGAGATCGCCCGCTGGCTGGCCGAGCAGATGGACATTCATCCGCTGGCCTGGAACGCCCAGGCGATCACGGCCAGCTACGAGCTGACCCGCGGCCTGCGCGAGGTCGGCGAGAAGGACGACGGGTTTGCCGTCACCGCCTCCAAGACGGTGGCGGTCCCGGTCGATCGGCTCTACGAGGCGGTGGTGTCGGCGCCCTTGCGCACCCGCTGGCTGCCCGATGGCCGGCTCACCGAGCGCACGGCCACCCGGCCCAAGTCGGCTCGCTTCGACTGGGCGGAGGGCCCGACGCGCGTGCACGTGACCTTCCTCGCCCGGGGCGAGACGAAGAGCACGGTCGCCGTCGAGCACCGGCGGCTCGCCGATGCCGGCGAGGCGGGCCGGATGAAGACCTACTGGCGCGAGCGGCTGAGCGTGCTCAAGGGCGCGCTCGAGCGATAGGGGACGACATGACCGAGCAGACGAGCAACATCCACGACGTGCTGTCGATCGGCGTTCCGGTCGCCGACCAGGACCGTGCGCTCGAGTTCTACCTCGGGACGCTTGGCCTCGAGAAGCGCCGCGACGTTCCGGCGCCTCAGCTGGGTGGCCGCTGGATCGAAGTGGCGCCGCCGGGCGGGGCCGTGACCATCGCGCTGGTTCCCGCGCGCGACAAGGCGCCGGCGGGCGTGGAAACCGGGATCCGGCTGAAGGCCCGCGACGCCGACGCGATCCATGCCGAGCTCCAGGCGCGCGGGGTCGAGGTCGGCGAGCTCCTGCGCTGGCCGGGCGTGCCGCCGATGTTCCAGTTGCACGACCCGGACGGCAACGGACTGGAGATCGTGGAGTCCGCGTAGGGCGCGCTCGGCTATCTGGCTGTCGGCGGGGGGTCGCGGCGGGGCTGGCGGCTCCGCTGTAAGGCTCCCGCGCCGACGGCCGGATCGAGGTCGATCTGCGTGGTGGCCATGATCCGGCCGAGCATCATGTACTGGCCGATCACCAGCAGCAGGTGCATGATCTGGCGCGGCGAGAAACGCGCGCTCATCGCGGCGTAGGTCGCCTCGTCGGGGGAGGCGTCGTGCACGACCTGGGTGGTGAACCGGACCACCAGCCGACCGTCGGCGCCCAGGACCTCGGCGTCGAGCTCGCCGTGCTTGATGGCCTCGAGCTGCTCCTGGGTTCCCCCCACGTCAAGCGTGACCTGGGCGTGCTGCACCCACTCGTAGTCCGCGCCGGGCGTCATGGCGGCGACGCGCATGATCGCGAGCTCGCGCAGCAGCGGATCGAGCTCATCCGGATCGAGCAGCGCGCCTCCGAACCGCATCCAGGCCGGGAAGGCGCGCTGGGCGTTGGCGACCATGCGAAAGACGCCCAGATCGGGCGCCTTGGCCAGCGCCTCGGCGACGCGGGGCTCGGCCTGGTTCGGATCGATGTACGGGAGCCTGGCCATCCGGCGCTGTTATATCGATAAGGGCCGGCGATGAACCCCGCGGCTCGCACCAGTCATACTGCGCTGACGGCGCCGACCGGTCGCCGAGCCGTGGAACATCCGCCCCAGCCGGGGTTCCATCGGCGAAGGGGATTCGCCCTCTCGGTCGTCGAAGTCACAGGCCATCTTCCAAGCACCGCGTCGCTGGGGGGCGAGGGTGTGATGGGGAGGCTTGTCCATGACCAAGGACGCCAGCTTCAAGAAGGTTGTCCGGCGCCACGCCGAGGAGACCGGACAGCGCTACACCGAGGCGCTGCGACATCTCGAGGAGCTCGGCGCGCGCATGCAGCACCAGCCCGATGCTGCGCGGCTTCTCGCCCATCTCCGGGATCGCTACGGCATCGACCCGGTGTCGGCGACGCAGCTCAGCGTGCACAAGAGCTATGTGTTCCACATCGACCGGCGCGACGGCGACGCCTGGGTCGCCCGAGCTTTTCCGCCGGCTCGCCCGCGGGCCGGCGCCGAGGGCGACGCCGCGATCCTGCGCTTTCTGGAGCGCGAGGACTATCCCGCCGAGCGCCTGGCCGTCGATGACCCGGTCTCCGACCTCGACGGCAGTGCGGTCCTGGTGACGCGGTTCGTCGAAGGCGCCGGGCTCCCCGGCGGCCCGCCGAAGTTCGCCATGATGGGCGAGCTGCTCGGGCGGCTGCACGCGCTGCCCTACGACGATTCGGCCAGCCGCCCGGGCGGTGCCAGCGGTGAAGACCCGAGCCGTGAGGGCACGCCGCGTCAGGACCTGCTGGCCGCCCTGGCGTTCCTCGATGCCGTCGACACCAAGGTCGCGGCCGCCGAACGTGAGCGATTCGAGCGCCTGAGGACCGCGGTGCGCTCGGCTGACGACGGCGATGGTCTCCCCGAAGGCTTGCTCCACGGAAATCTCCTCCACGCCCCCGATCACGCCGTCGTGAGCGAGCGAGGGCCGGTGGCGATCAACTGGAAGGCCTCGGGGCGTGGACCGCGCCTGGCCGACTTCGCATACCTGATCTGGGGCACGGGCTCGTGGAACCCACGCCGGCCCAACCAGGAGTGCATCGACGCGGCGGTGAACGCCTACCGCCGACACGTCGAACCGACCGACGACGAGCTCGAGCGCCTCGAGGCTGTGATGTACATCCGCACGCTGTACCTGGTGTGCTTCGGCTATCGACGGGCGGTCAGCGACGGCGTGAAGTTCCGTGAGTGGGGCTTCATCCATCCGCCCGACTACTACAGCGCCACTGCGGAGGCGACGCGAGCCGCGTTCCGGCGGTAGGTCGTCGCGTCCCCCACGCGCCGCCGATCTCGATCACGCCCGAGGACATGGTGCCGCCCGAGTGGCAGGATTACATCGAGAAGAACGCCGCCTGCTTCCGCCGCGAGTAGGCGACGCTCGCACGGCGAGAGCGGAGGAGAGGATCAGCCATGACGACGGTCAGCCCGCCCGAGCAGGTGACAAGCGTCCCCGGAGAGCTGCATTACCTGGCGCCGGACTCCACCGTCCTGCGCCGCTTCACCGCGCCGGGGGCGAGCGTCAACACCGGCCGCTACGAGTCGCATGTCGTTCCCATTCGCAACGGGCGAGCGGTCCAGGAGAGCTTCCGGATCGACGTCCACGGATTCGAGATCCTCCGCCAGCCGAGTGCGGTGAAGGAGTTCACCGACACGTCGGAGGTGAACGCCGTGTACATCCCGGAGGTGGTCGAGTTCATCAAGCGACACACCGGTGCCGACGAGGTGGTCTCACGCGGCGCCGTGCTGCGCCGCTCGGCCGCCCCGGCCGAGAATGCCTCGCAACCCCAGGCCGCGCTGGTGCACATCGACTACGGGCCCGAAGGCGCCGCGATGACTGCGGCCCGGGTGTACGCCGAGCAGTTCCCCGACGGACCGGGCTACAGCCGGGTGCTGGCCACCAGCCTGTGGCGGGTGTTCAGCCCTCCGCCCCAGGACTGGCCGCTGGCGCTGTGCGACTTCCGCAGCGTGCGCGAGACCGAGGGTTTGGCCAACCAGCTGTATTTCGTGGATCGGCTGCCGGAGGATCCGCTGACCGAGCCGGTCGACGAGTCGAGAATGGTCACCAGCGGCTCGGAGTTCGTATACAGCCCCGAGCACGAGTGGTGGTATTTCCCGGACATGACCCGCGACGAGATCCTGTTCTTCGTGTTCAACGACTCCGACCACACCCGGGCCTGGCGGGTGGTCCACACCGCGTTCCGCGACCCCGGCGTCGAGACCTCGACGCCGCGCCACAGCATCGAGGTCCGCTCGTTCGCCTACTTCCGCTGAACCGTCCGGTCAGAGCGGATGTGCCGGGAGGGGCGCGGGTGGGGTGGTACCGGGCCGGCGGAACACCCAGGTGGCGAGGGCGAAGTAGCGGGTCACGGTGGCGGCCAGGCTGGCCACGACCAGGACCGCGGCCTCGAGCAGGCGCGCGGGGTGGGGATCGAGGCCGTGGAGGACGTCGAGCGCGCCGTTGGTCAGGCCGAGCGCGATCAAAAACACGATCAGCCCGGCCAGGTGGTGGCGTCCTAGATGCGCGCGACCCCGGACGCCAAAGGTGAGCCGGCGGTTGGCCGCCGTATTGGCCACCGCGGTGAGCGCCAGCGCGGCCGCACTGGCGAGCGCCGAGCCGAGCAGACCGGCCAGGGCGAGGAAGAGCAGCGCGTAGGCCAGGGTCGAGGCGATGCCGATGCCCAGGAAGCGGGTGATCGGCGCGGCGAGCGCGAGCCGGCCGACGCCGCGCAGATCGGCCAGCGCGGTCGAGACGATGTCGACCCGCGAGTCGGGATCGTCGACCCAGTCAACCGCCACCTCGTGGATGCGCATCCCCCGCCGTTGGGCGAGCACGAGCAGCTCGGTATCGAAGAACCAGCTCACGTCGCGGATCGCGGGGAGGAGCTCGCCTGCCGCGTCGGCCCGAACCGCCTTGAACCCGCACTGCGCGTCGCTGAATTTCGCGCGCAGGACGGTGTGCAGGATCAGGTTGTAGGCGCGCGAGATGACCTCGCGCTTGGCGCCGCGCGTGACCCTTGACCCGGCGGCCAGGCGCGAACCGATCGCTACCTGGCTGTGCCCCGAGAGCAGCGGCGCGAGCAGGGGCGGCAGCGCCCGCAGGTCGGTCGAGAGGTCGACGTCCATGTAGGCCACGACCCGGGCGGGGCTGGCCGACCACGCCGCCCTGAGTGCGCGGCCGCGCCCCTTGCGCTCGAGCCGCAACATGTGCACGCGGTCCAGGCTGTCGGTGAGCGCCTGGGCGATCTCGGGCGTGAGGTCCGTGCTCGCGTTGTCGGCGATCGTGATCTGCCAGGCCAGCGGCAGGTGGCGGGAGAGGAAGTCGTGGAGCCGGTAGACGGCGGCAGCCAGCGTCCGCTCCTCGTTGTAGACCGGGATCACGATCTCCACGTCGAGCACGCTTGGTCTGGGCGCTGGACGGGGCGGATCATCCGTGACGGTTTGCATGTGAAGCCTCGCGTTCGAAGTAGTTCGGACGCCCCAGAGCTTCGGGGACCAGCGTCGGACGTCGGTTAGATGACCCGAAGAGTTTGCGAAGCCGTTGCGGTAGAGCGCGTCAGCTCAGCAAACGCAGGACCGACTGCGCGGCGTTGTAGCCGCACATGCCGTGGACGCCGGCCCCGGGTGGCGTCGCGGCCGAGCAGATGAACACGCCGGGGATGCCGATGCGGTAAGGATCGGCGGTGAGGCGCGGGCGGATCAGCACCTGCCAGGGGGTGTTGGCGCCGTTGATGATGTCGCCGCCGATGTAGTTCGCGTTCTCCGCCTCGATCTGGGCGGTCGAGCGTGCCGAGCCGGCGACGATGCGCTCACGCAGGCCGGGGGCGAAGCGCTCGATGTGGGCGATGATCGCCGGCTCGGCGTCGCCGGAGAAGCCAGCCGGAACGTGGGCGTAGGCCCACACGGGATGGACATTCCCGGCGGAACGCTCGGGGTCGGCGAGGTACTGCTGGGCGACGAGCACGAACGGCCGCTCGGGCATCCGGCCGCGGTTGACCGCGCGCTCGGCGGCCGCGACTTCCTCGAACGACCCTCCGACGTGGACGATGCCGGCGCGCCGGCACGCCTCGTGGATCCACGGGATGCCGCCCTCGACGGCCAGGTCAAGCTTGAACGCCCCCGGCCCGTGGCGGTAGCGGCGGTAGGCGCGCGCGACGTGGGCCGGCAGCCGGTCGCCGGCCAGATCCGCCACCAGGCTCGGGGCCAGATCGAGGATCACCGCGTCGGCAGGCTGGAGCTCCGAGAGCGAGCGCACTCTGACGCTGGTCTGGACCGTCCCGCCGTACTCGTCCAGGGCGGCCAGCAGCGCGTCGGTTATCGCCTGCGACCCGCCCTGCGGGACCGGCCAACCGAACGCGTGTGCGGAGCAGACGAGCGCCGCACCGACGGCGGAGCTCATCGGCCAGGTGAACGGCGCGAACGCGTGCGCGGCGACGCCGCCGAACAGCGCGCGGGCCTGCGCGTTCCGAAAGGCCCGGGCGGTGGCGGCCGCGGGGAGCGCGGCGACGATTCCGAACCGCGCCAGCCCGATCGGATGGTGGGGGATGTGAGTCACCGGGCGCAGGAAGTCCTCGCCCAGCGTCTCGAATGCCGCCGACGATGCGCCGAATACGCGGCGCCAGGTCGCTCCGTCGCTACCGAGCGCATCGGTTGTGGCATCGATCGAGCGCAGCAACACGCCCGCGGCACCGTCGTCGAGCGGGTGGGCGCAGTCGACCTCGGGCCAGCGCCACCGCAGACCGTGGCGTTCGAGATCGAGCGAGCGCAGGAACGGCGATCCCACCGCCATCGGATGAACCGCCGAGCAGAGATCATGGACGAGACCGGGGAGGGTGAGCTCGCCGCTCCGCGCGCCGCCGCCGGGCTGATCGGCGGCCTCGAGCACCGTGACTCCTACGCCCTCCCG
>JAFAWR010000171.1 GCA_019241635.1 Solirubrobacterales bacterium | reverse complement strand
TTGGCGCGGGTGGCGCGCCGACCGTGATCGTCGCGGTGACCGGGGTGCTCGCGTTGACGGTGTCCGACGCATCGAAGGTGAAGCTGTCGGTGCCGCTGTAGCCGTTCGCCGGGGTGTAGGTGACCGTCGATCCGATCGCACCCAGGGCGCCGTGGGCCGGTCCGGTGACGAGCGCCGTGGTGAGCGGGTCTCCGTCGGAATCGGTGCATGAGAGGCTCACGGTCACCGGGGTTTGGTACGCGGTGGTCGCGCTCGCAGCCGAGCACACCGGACCGGTCTCCCGGGCGAACGAGGTCACAGCCTGCTCGCCGTAGGCGGCGAGGTAGACCGAGGACCCGTCGGGGCTGACGGCGGGGATCCAGTCGTTGGCCACCGCCGGAGCCTTGGTGCACTGTCCGGCGACGCCGTTCGACGCGCCGTCGGCGGTGAAGCAGGCGGCCAGTCCCGGCAGCTGGGTCGCCTGTCCGGTGCTCGGATCGACCGAGAGCACCGCGAGCCCGCCGGTGTTCGCGTCGCCGGCGACGTAGAGCGTCCGGCCGTCCGGAGAGATCGTCAGCCCATACGAGCCGTCGAGGCCGCGACCGGGGGCGCACGTGGCGTGGCCGTTCTGGTCCTCGCCGTTGTTCGAGACGCAGCCGGCCGTCCCCGGCAGCTGGCTGACCGTCCCGTCGTCGTAGACGTGGAGGATCGCCACGCCGCCGGCGGAGGTCGACTCGTCGGAGCTGACGTACAGGGTGTGACCGTCGGGGCTGATGGCCCGCCCGTAGCCGAGCGCGCGCCCGATGCTGCAGGTGCTCGCCCCGGTGTCGTCCGCGCCGGTGTCGCTGATACATCCCGCCACGCCGGGCTTCTCGGTCAGCAGCCCGGTGGCGGGGTCGCGGTCGAGGATCGAGATCGCGCGGCCGTGGCCGTCGTCGCCGTCGTAGGCATGAGTTCCGTCCGGAGACAGGACCAGCGTCTGGCTGTCGCCGACATCGCGGGCGCTGGTGCAGCCGGCCGGTGGGGATGAGCCCTCGGCCAGGCACTGGACTTCGCTCAGCGCCCCGGTCGAGGTGTTGCGGGCGAGGACGTGGACCCGAAATGTGGACCCGGCGTCGTTGACGTACAGAAAGCGGTCATCCGAGCTGAGCGTGGCGCTGAACGGGGCCCCCGCGAGAGTGGCCAGCGTCTGGCAGGTGCCCGCGCCGGCCTGGCTCGAGCCGTTCGAGCTGATGCACCCGGTGGTGCCCGGCAGTTGCGTCAGCACGCCGGTGGCGGGATCGCGCGCGAACAGCACGATCGCTCCCGGCGGCGTCCCGCCGCTCTGGTTCTCGTTCGCCGAGTAGGCGAAGCGGCCGTCGGAGGTGATCGCCAGGTCGAGGCCGTCGCCGTTGCCCAGCCCGACGACCTTCGTGCAGCCCGGCGTGGCCTGGCTCGCGCCGTCGGGCGTGTAGCACCCGGCCGCTCCCGGCAGCTGGGTCAGGGCTCCGGTTGAGGTATTGCGGGAGAAGGCGATCAGGCCGGGCGCGTTCGTGCTCGCGTAGCTGCCGACGTAGACGAAGCGGCCGTCGGGACTGATCGTGACGCTCTCGGGCATCCCGATCCCGCGCGCCACCTGGCAGGTGTTCGGGCCGGCCTCGCTGGAGCCGTCCGCCGATGCGCAGGCCGCCGTTCCGGGCAGCTCGGTGAGACCGCCGATCGGCTGCGGCGCGGCATTCGCGGCAGCCGGGAGCGCCAGCAGCCCGGCCGCAATCAACGGCAGCAACTTCCACGCCCGCAAAATCCAATCCATCCGATCATCACCCCGTCTGGTTCGAGTGCCTCGTCTTGTCCGACGTTCGGCAGTGTCGGGCAGGCGCTCTGCCCGCACATCGGGCAAACGACCATTTATTTCCGTCGGGCGTTTAGGTGTGTTTAGCCGGCCCGATATCGTCGGGCGCATGTCAATCGTCACCGCCACACTCGAATCGTTGAATCCCGCCACCGGAGAGCCCGTGGGGAGCGTCCCGACCACCGCTCCCGAGGACGTGCACTCGGTCGTCGACGCGGTCGCGGCGGTCCAGCCCGCCTGGGCGGCGCGGTCGCTGGCCGAGCGCGGGGCAGTCTTGCAGCGGGTTGCTCAGGTCGTGCTCGACGGGTCCGACGACATCCGCGACCTGATCGTGCGCGAGCAGGGCAAGCCGCGCAACGAGGCGTTCTCGATGGAGATCCTGCCCACGATCGACGCGGTCGGCTGGATCGCGCAGGCCGGCGCGGAGATCCTGGCCGACGAGAAGGTCCCGATGCCGCAGGCGTTCCTGAAGACCAAGCGCTCGACCTTCGTCTATGAGCCGCTCGGCGTGATCGGGATCATCTCGCCGTGGAACTATCCGTGGAGCATCCCGTTCGGCGAGGTCGCCCTGGCCCTGATGGCGGGCAACGGGGTGGTGCTCAAGCCAGCCTCGCTGACGCCGCTGATCGGGGAGCGGATCATCGACGTGTTTTCGCGCGCCGGGGTCCCCGAGGGACTGGTGCGGGTGGTGCACGGCCCGGGCACGGGCGCGGCCCTCGCCGAGTCGAGCGTGGGCAAGGTGTTCTTCACGGGATCGGTTGAGACCGGGCGAAGCGTCGCGGAGGCGTGCGCCCGCCGGCTGACCGGCTCGGTGCTCGAGCTGGGCGGCAAGGACCCGATGATCGTGCTCGACGATGCGCACCTCAACCACGCGATCGCCGGCGCGGTGTGGGGTGGGTTCGCCAACGCCGGGCAGACCTGCTCGGGGATCGAGCGCGTGTACGTGGCGCGCGGCGTCTCGGAGCGGTTCATCGCGGGCGTCATCGACGGCGCCCGCCGGCTGCGGATCGGCGATCCGATGAGCTGGGACACCGAGATCGGCCCGATGGTCTCCGAGGAGCAGCACGCGCTCGTCCGGGAGCTGGTCGACGACGCGGTGGCGTCGGGGGCGACGCTGCACTGCGGTGGGCCGATCGACGCGCCGGCCGGGCTGAACGGCGCCTTCTATGCCCCGGCCGTTCTCACCGGGGTCACGCCCGACATGCGGATCATGCGCGAGGAGATCTTCGGTCCGGTCCTGCCGATCGTCACCGTCGACTCCGAGGCGGAAGCGGTGGCGCTGGCCAACGACTCGGACTTCGGCCTCGGCGCTTCGGTGTGGACGTCAGACCGGGCGCGAGGGGAACGCCTGAGCGGCCAGCTCGAGGCCGGGATGGTCTGGATCAACGACCACATGTTCAGCCACGGGGCCTGCCAGTGCGCGTGGGGCGGGGTCAAGGACTCGGGCCTGGGGCGCACCCACTCCAAGTTCGGCATGTACGAGTGCGTGAACGTGAAGCTGCGCGTGTGGGAGGGCTCGGCCATGCGCGATGCCTGGTGGCACCCGTACGACGAGACGCTGGGCCACGCGCTGCGCAGCACCGCGAACCTGCTCTACGGCTCGGCCGCCGAGCGCGGGCGCGCCCTGCGGGACGGCGCCGTGCCGCTGGCGCGGCTGGGCGGGCGGCTGGCGCGCGACGCGATCCGCCGATAGCGCCGATCCGCCGGTAGCGCCGATCCGCCGGGACCGCCCGATCCGCCGGTAGCGCCCGGCATAAGCCGCCCGCGGGCGCGCTCTGAGGTAGGTGCCGGGCCAAAGATACGGCCGGCGCCCGATGTGCGGGGGCCTAGCTCAGCCTCAGAGTTCTCTTCGTGCTCTGCGCTCTCCGACACGAAGGGAATTCGATGCCTCATCGCGGCCCGGCCCTACGGCCCCACTCGCTGCTTGCCCTGCTCGTCCTGACCGTGATCGGGCTCGTCGCGTCGGCGCGCGATGCCCGCGCGGCGGACGTCACGACCTCGTTCAGCACGCCCGGCAAATACTCGTTCACGGTGCCGAACGGCGTCACGTCCCTCGGCATATCCGCCATCGGCGGCGCCGGGGGCAGCTGCGGGGCCGCCGCCGGCGGCGCCGGCGCTGGCATCGTGGCGACCGTGCCGGTCACGCCGGGAGCGAATCTGCTGGTCACGGTTGGCTCGCCGGGCGCGGCGGGGTGCGGTGCCCCGGCGAGCGGGGCGGGTGTGTTCGGTGGAGCGGGCGCGGGCGGCGTCGGCGGAAGTGCGGCGGCCAGCGGCGCGGGTGGTGGCGGCGCATCCTCGGTGGCCCTCGACCTGAGCGCTGAGGACCTGCGCCCCCAGCCGGTCGTGTTCGCCGCGGGAGGCGGCGGCGCCGCGGTGCAGCTGCCGGGCGGCAATGCCGACTCGCCGGGCCAGGCGGGCCCGCCGTCGGACGGCACCGCCGGAGGCGGAGGCGGCGCGGGAGCGGCCGCGGCCGGCGGGAGTGGCGGCAACGGCGCGGTCGGCTCGCATCCGGAAAACCCGGCCCCGGCATCGGCCGGCGCGGCCGGATCGTTTGGCGCCGGTGGCGCCGGCGGCGCCGGATATCCGGATGGGGTCTCGGCGGGCGGCGGTGGCGGTGGCGGCGGCTACTACGGTGGCGGCGGTGGTGGCGGCGGCACCGGGGCCTTCCCGGCCGGCAGCGGCGGCGGCGGCTCGAGCTACTTCGCGCCGGCCGCAACGGCGGTGTCCGCCTCGGACAGCATCTCCGCCGCTCCGGTGGTGACTTTCACGTATGCCGGGCCGCAGGCCGTGGTGAGCGCGAGCGCGCTGAACTTCCCGACCCAGTCGCAGGGCACGATCGGCTCCGAGCAGGTGCTGACCATCGCCAACCACGGTGGCGCTCCGCTGACCGTCTCAGGCGTGCTGCTCGGCGGCGCCGCGCCCGGCGACTACCTGATCGGCAACCGCTGCCAGCAACCGGTCGACTTCGGGCAGAGCTGCCAGATCGGCGTGCGCTTCGCCCCCCAGGTGCAGGGCGCCCGCGCGGCCACGCTGACCATCCTCAGCGACGGCTCGGATGCCCCGGTCGTGGTGACGCTCGCCGGAAGCGGCGGGCCGGCGGCCCAGGGCGTGCCGGGGCCGGCCGGGCCGGCTGGGCCGGCTGGGCCGGCGGGGGCGAACGGCCAGGTGGAGCTGGTCACGTGCAGCATGGTCACGGCGGCGGAGGTTCGGCACGGCCACCACGTTCGCGTCTCGCGCGAGCACTGCACCGCGAAGCTGATCTCCGGCGTGGTCACGTTCACGACGTCGGGATCGGCCGCCGACGTGAAGATCTCGCGGGGCGGCGTCACGTACGCCACCGGCGTGAGGCTGGCCGGCCGGCGCGGGCAGTTCGTGGTCACGGCGCAGCGGCACCGTCTCCGCCCGGGGCGCTACACGCTGACCTCCTCGGGCCGTCGCGATACCCTCGTAATCGATGCCGGCCCAGGCCTATCGCGGTAAGGAGTGCGTCTGTCAGCTGCGTCGCGGGATCTGCGACCAGTCGTGCGTGCAGGGCATGCTCGAGACCCCGTTCTACATCGCCTGCCTGCGCCTGACCGGGCGCCGGTGCGTGGTGGTGGGGGGTGGCGATGTGGGGCTCGAGAAGGTCGAAGGGCTCCTGGCCTGCGACGCTGACGTGACCCTGATCGCCCCGGAGGCGCACGCGGAATTGACTCAGCTCGCCCTCGAGGGCTCGATCCGGTGGCATCGGCGGGAGTACGCCGGCGCCGCCGATCTCGAGGGCGCGCTGATCGCGATCGCCGCCACCGACGACACCGCGCTGAACATCCGGGTGTTCGAGGACGCGGAGGCGCGGGCCATGCTGGTCAACGTGGTCGACGTGCCGCCGCTGTGCAACTTCATCCTCCCGGCGATCGTCCGGACCGGGCCGCTGGCCGTGGCCATTTCGACCGCCGGCGCCTCGCCCGCCCTGGCCAAGCGCATGAAGCGCGAGATCGGCGAGATGTTCGGCGAGCCCTACGCCAACCTGGCCGTCCTGCTCAACGAGGCCCGCGGCTGGGCCAAGGCCACGCTGCCGACCTATCAGGACCGCAAGGTGTTCTTCGAGTCGATCGTCAACGGCGACCCCGACCCGATCGAGCTGCTGCGAGCGGGCGAGGTCGACGCGGTCCGGGATCTGATCGCCGACGCGCAGCGCGCCGCCCCGGTGTGAGCTCGAAGCTCACGCACCTGGACGATGCCGGGCAGGCGCGCATGGTCGACGTCGGCGAGAAGCCGGCGACCGAGCGCCGGGCGGTCGCGCAGGCGACGCTGCGCGTCTCGCGCGAGACCGCCTGGGCGGTCATGGCCGGTGACACGCCCAAGGGCGACGTGCTCGGCGTGGCCCGGATCGCCGGGATCCTGGCGGCCAAGCGCACCTCCGAGCTGATCCCGCTCTGTCACCCGCTGGCGCTGAGCTTCGTCGGCGTGGAGGGATCGGTCGACACCGACGCGGGCACGATCGTGCTGAGAGCCGAGGCGCGGACGACAGGACCGACCGGCGTGGAGATGGAGGCGATGACCGCGGCCAGCGTGGCCGCCTT
Source organism: Solirubrobacterales bacterium (assembly GCA_019241635.1). Taxonomy (GTDB): domain Bacteria; phylum Actinomycetota; class Thermoleophilia; order Solirubrobacterales; family Solirubrobacteraceae; genus Palsa-465. Next base: position 47,096 of record JAFAWR010000171.1, on the reverse strand, counting down.
GACCGTGTACGACATGGTCAAGGGAATCGAGCGCGGCGCCGAGATCGCCGAGGTCGTGCTGCTCGAGAAGTCAGGCGGCCGCTCGGGTCACTGGACCCGAGCGGCACACTCCTGACCCGGCCGACTACGACCTTCCGCGGTGGCGGCGCCGGTGTCCGCGGCCGCCGACCGGCTTGAGCGCGCCGGCGCTGCCGGGGCGCGGGAGGCGCGCCCGCGACTGTGCGGGAATGGCCAGCGGGGCGGCGGACTCCGTCCCAGCGGCGGTGCCGAGGTCGAGCACGGTCACCGAGTTCGGCGCGAACGTGTAGGAGAACGTGCTGCCGAGCCCGAACAGCGGGTGCGATCGCGGTGCGACGGCACGTGGGTCGCTCAGGGAGTTCATCGCCGCTGGATCGCCGGTGAGGACGGTGGCGACCCCGCGGGTCGCGCCGCCCTCACCGACCAGCGAGATCTCGGTGCGAGCCGCCGTGGATCCGTCGTTGACGACGTCGAGGTACGTGTGGCCGGCCGACCGGCTGCTCACCACGAACAGCGTTCCGGCGCCGGCGACGAGCTGGGAGCCGATCACCTGGGTCCCGTGACCGGCGGAGAGCATCCGCTGTGCCCAGTACGACGGTGAGCCGTAGCTGTGCAGCGCGTCGTAGCCGATCAGGTTGGTCGGCCAGCTCGGCGCATTGACGTTGACCAGCAGCGGCGCGTAGGACGCCCCCAGCACGAGATCCGCGTTTCGCTCGACGCCGGTGAGGAAGGCCGACTCGCCCAGCGCTCCGGCCAGGGTTCCGGTCGGCACGCCCTGGGTGGTGGCGTACTCGCCGACCAGCACCTTGGGCCCGGTGCGGCTGACGCCATCGAACAGGTGGGCGTTCTCGGCGAAGTAGTTCGGGTCGTTGTTGTAGAAGTGCTCGTCGATGACGTCCATCGGCCGGCTGGTCACGGTGGTGGTGGCGATCAGCTTGAGCTGCGGGTAGGCCGCCTTGATCGCGTCGTAGAACATCGGGTAGCGGTAGGCGTTGTAGCTCCCGGTCGAGTCGAAGAAGTCCTCGTTGCCGATCTCGACCATCCTCAGGTCGAACGGGGCCGGGTGTCCGTCGGCGGCGCGCATGGCGCCGAACGGGGTGGTGGTCGGGCCGATCGCGTACTGGATCTCGTCGAGCGCCGACTGCACGTAGGGCGCGAGCTGGCTCTGCGGCACGACGGTGCCGTTCAGCGTGTAGCCCGCCCACACCGCGAGCACCGGCTGGGCGTGGAGCTCCTCGGCGAGCTCGAGGTACTCGAGCAGGCCCATCCCATCCTGGGACCAGTAGCCCCACGCGCTGTCGAAGTGGCCGGGGCGGTTCTGCACCGGGGCGATCGTCGTGCTCCAGTCAAACCGGGTGGCGATCGTCTCGCCCTCGAGGTAGTTGCCCCCGGGGACGCGCAGGTACCCGGGGCGGAGCGCGGCGAGCTTCTCCATCAGGTCGACGCGGAACCCGTTCGCCAGGTTGTCGTAGGTGGGCGGGAACAGCGATACGAAGGTCAGCCAGAAGGTCTGTCCGGCCGCCGCGGGGTCGGACGTGGAGACCACGAAGCGGTTGGTCAGCGTGGCCGGGATCCACGCGGGGGTGTGCAGGGTGACCTGGTACTGCTTCCAGGTCGTGCTTACCGGGCCGACCGGCGCGCTCGCCCAGACGTGTCCCGAGGTGCTCTCGAGATCGACGGTCAGCGGGGCGCTGGTCGCGGCCGCGCTCCTGGCGAACAGCGAGACGCGATACGTCGTGTCCGGGCGCACCGGAATCCCCCAGTAACCGGCGTTGGCCACGCCGGCTCGCCCGCCGGCGGGCAGCTTGGTGATCTGGAGCCTGAGGCTGACCGGGTTGGCGGAGTTCAGGGGCTGAGTGCTGTCGAGGCTCATCGCGGCCTGGGCGCCCCCGTCGGCGACGGGCGAATAGGCCACAGGCTGGCTCGGGTCCTCCTTGAGGTCGCGGTTGCGGATCAGCTCGGCATAAAGGCCGCCGTCGGCGGAGTGGTTGATCTCCTCGAGGAACTCGCCGAATTGGGTCGGGTTGATCGTGGCGCCGGGCTGGGCGGCGTCCACGGTGAGGCGGCCCGGGCCGGCCAGCGCCGCGACCTGACCGGCGGTGAGGACGCCGGAATAGGTGCGCACGTCGTCAATCAGCCCGGAGACGAAGTCGACGTGGTTTCCGCCATACAGCGAGCGGCCGACGGCCAGCGCGCCGCCCGCGCTCCAGTTGGGCACGAACGACTGGGTCTGCTGGAGCGTCCCGTTGACGTACAGCGAGATCGTCTGCGACTGCGCGTCGTAGACGCCGGTGAGGTGGTACCAGACGCCGGGCTGGGGGATGATCGAGTCGGCCGAGGCGATGATCCCGAGCGCCTGGGTCGAGTCGTAGGCGATCCGGGTGAAAACGAAGCGGTGGGTGTCGCCGCGCAGCTGGAGGTAGAAGCCGCTCACGTTGGTGCCGTCCTGGCTGACGAAGGTCTGGTAGCCGTTGGTGTTCGACAGGTTGACCCAGGCCGACACGCTGAAGCTCTGCGTGGTGTCGATGACCGGGCCCGCCGCCTGCGCGTACTGCCCGTTGCCGTTCAGAGACAGTGAGTGCGGGCCGATCAGGCCGGGCCCCCAGCCCGCGCCGTTGGTCAGCGTGAGCGGATGGTCGCCGCCGGAGCTGTCGGCCGCGGTTGTGCCGCTCCCCTCGTCGAAGGTCCAGTGGCCGCTGAGGGCAGCCGGCTGGGCGGCGGCGCCAACCTGCGCGGGTCGTGCCTGGGCCACCCCGCTCGCGAGCATGGACGCTCCCGCCAGGAGCGCTGTCGCAAGTAGCCACCGCGCGGCGCTGGTGAACAGCCGCGTGGGCATGCGGATCTGCATGGGATCTCCTCCGTCTCGGACGTGCGCCCGCTCCCCCCGACCCGGCGGGCGTTGTTAGCGCTCACATTATTTGCCCGAACAAGCGGCGGCAAACCTAAATTTGCGGCGGCAGGGCGGCCGATGGCGAAGCAGCTGTCATATGCGTAGCTGCATCGCCATCGGCCGGGCGCGGCTAGAAGCGGAGGGCCTCCGACAGCGCGTCCAGGGCGCCGGATTCGCCCGCCATGTCGGCGTGGAAGGGCGGGGCGATGGCGGTCAGGCCGCCGTCGACGAGCAGGGTGGTGCCGGTCACGTACTCCGCACCTGGGGAGAGGAGGAACAGCACGCACTCGGCCACCTCGACGGCGGTGCCCATCCGGCGCTTGGGGATCTTCGGCAGCACGGTCTCGAGCGAGGAGACACGGCCGGTGGCATAGAAGTAGCTCGAGGAGTCGGTCTCGATGATCCCGCCGTTGACCGCGTTGACGTTGACGCCGCGAGGGGCGAGCTCGACCGCCATGTAGCGCGCCCAGGTCTCGATCGATGCCTTGGCCGAGCCGAGGTTGGCGTAGGTGGGGAACGAGCGGATGCTCCCGTAGCTGGATAGGACCACGACCCGGCCGCCATCGGGCATCAGCCGCACGGCGCGCTGGGTCCCGACCACGAACGCGCGCACGTTGAGGTTGAAGGTGCGCTCCAGGTGGTGGGGCTTCAGATCCATGAAGTGGTGGAAGTTCGAGGCCGAGGCGTTCGAGACGAAGAAGTCCACGCGGCCGAAGCGTTCCTGCACCTGGTCGAACATGGCCTCGATCTGCTCGAGGCTCTCGAGGTCGGCCCGGACGGCGAGCCCGGATGATCCGAGGCGCTCGACCTCGCTCACCACCTCGCGGGCCAGCTCCTCATTCTGCTTGTAGTTCACGACGACCTGGGTGCCGCGGGCGGCCAGCCGGAGCGCGAGCGCCTTGCCGATCCCGCGCGAGGCGCCGGTGATCAGCGCGACCTTGCCCTCAAAGCCGGCCCGGGGGTCAGGAAGAAGTGGGTCGCTCATCGCTTGAACAGGTCCCTCGCGATCGTGGTCTTCTGGATCTCCGCCGTGCCCTCCTCGAAGCGCTGGGCGCGGGCATCACGGTACACGCGCTCGATCGGGCTGGTCTCCCAGTACCCAAGGCCGCCGTGGACCTGCAGGGCGCCGTCGGTGACGCGCTGGAGCATCTCGGAGGCGAACAGCTTGGCCATCGCGGCTTCCATCGGGGCGTGGCCGGTCTGCTCCCAGGTCGAGGCGGCGTGCCGGACCAGGCGCCGGGCGGCCTCGAGGTCGGTGGCCATCTCGGCCAGCTTGAACGCGATGGCCTGGCGCTCGGCGATCTTCTTGCCGAACGTCTCGCGCCGCTGGGCATAGTCGAGGGCCAGATCTAGGGCGCGCTGGGCCAGGCCGACGCAGGTGGTGGCCAGCGAGATCCGGCTCGGGCCGAGGAAGCCACTCAAGGCGATCTCGACGCCCTGACCCTCCTCGCCGAAGCGGTCGGCCACCGGGACCGGGGCGCGGTCGAAAACGATGTGGCCGTGGTCGGTGCCCCGGACGCCCATCGTCCCGGCCATCTCGCGGTTGTCGATCCCCTCGCCGTGGGAGGGGACCATCAGTGCGACCGTGCCGTCGGTCCCGCGAGTGCCCTGCACCCGCGCGAAGGTCATCAGGTAGTCGGCGATCGTCCCGAACGTGATCAGGTGCTTCTCGCCGCTCAGGTAGTACGTGTCGCCCTCGCGCACGACGCTGCACCGGATGTCGGCGCCGCTGCCCGCGCCAGGCTCGGTCAGCGTGAACGCGACCTTGATCTCGCCGGCCACCGCCGGCTTGATGAAGCGCGCCCGCTGGTCGTCGTTGGCGTGGGAATCCATCGGGCGCCAGATGCCGTTGGCGACGTGGACGATCATCCGCAGCGAGGCGTGCGACATCGAGAACAGCTCGAGCAGCTCGAGGTAGCGCGTGAACTGCATGCCCGCGCCGCCGTAATCGGCGGGCGCGGCCAGGCGCAGGAAGCCGCGGTCGCGCAGCTCGTCCCACAGCTCGAGCGGCACGCGGTGCTCGCGCTCGATCAGCTCGGCCCAGCGCTCGCCCTCGTTCTCGACGTATTCGCGCACCTCGGCGCGCAGGGCATCGAAGTCGACTGGAGTGGCGGTGGTCACGTGGTCACGAGCTCGCGGGCCTGGTCGCGCAGCATGAACTTCTGGACCTTGCCCGACGGCGTCCGCGGAAGGGACTCGACCAGCTCAAGACGCTCGGGCCAATAGGTCTTGGAAACGCGATGGCAGTCTAGGTACTCGAGCATCGTCTCGAAGTCCAGCTCGCCAACCACGAACGCGCAGGCTCGTTCGCCCAGGCGCTCGTCGGGCATGGCCACGATCGCCACGTCGGACACCGCGGGATGGGCGTGCAGGAGCTGCTCGATCTCGGCCACCGGCACCTTCTCGCCGCCCCGGTTGATCACGTCCTTGACCCGTCCGGTGATGCGGACGTAGCCGCTTGAGTCGATCCGGGCCAGGTCCCCGGTCCGGTAGAAGCCGTCGGCGGTGAGCGCCTCGGCGGTCAGCTCCGGGCGGTTCAGATAGCCCTGGAACAGGCAGTCGGTGTGGACTTCGAAGTTGCCCTCCTGGCCGGCGGCGAGCTCGTGGCCGGCGTCGTCGACGATCCGCAGGCGGACATTGCGCAGCGCCCGCCCGTCGGTCCCCCAGGCCCGCTCGGGTGGGTCGCCGGGCGCGAACGCGCAGCCCAGGCAGCTCTCGGTCGTGCCCCAGGCGCCGCCCACCTCGGCCCCGAGGACCTCGCGGGCGCGGCGGGCCAGCTCGCGGGGGATCGCCGCCCCGGTGGCCACGAACGTGCGCAGCTGTTCGGGTGCCTCGCCGCGTTCCTCGGCCACCCCGGTCAGGTCGGCCAGGAACGGGGTGGCAGCCTGCACGAAGGTCACGCCGAAGCGGCGCATCGCGTCGAGTCCCGTGTCGGCGTCCCAGGCCTCCTGGAGGATCTGCGGCACGCCCAGGCGCAGCGCGATCCACATCCCGTAGAGAAAGCCGGTCTGGTGGGCGAGCGGCGAGGGCACGTAGATCACGTCGTCGGCGCCGAGGCCGAAATGCTCGATGTGGTGATCGGCCGCGCGCGTCAGCACGTCGTGGCGGTGCAGCGCGCCCTTGGGCTCGCCCGAGGTGCCCGAGGTGAAGAGCAGCTGCGCGAGCTGATCGGGCGCGACCGCGCGCTTCGCGGCGGGGCCGGCCGAGTCGAGCAGCTCGCCGTAGCCGGTGGGCAGCACGATCACGTGCTCGAGCTCGGGCAGCGAGGGCCGGACCGCGGCGGCGATCGCGCTGTGGTCTCGACCGCGGAACATGTCCGGCACGAACAGCACCCGGGCGCGGCTCTCACCGAGCATGAACGAGAGCTCGCGCTCGCGGAAGATCGGCATCAGCGGCTCACACACCGCTCCGGCGAGCAGCGTGCCGAGCGCGATGGTCACGAACTCGAGCCGGTTGGGGAGCTGGAAGGCGACGTTCTCGCCGGGCCGGACGCCCAACCCGATCAGCGCATTGGCCACGCGCTCGGCCTCGCGGTGCAGCTCGCTCCAGGTGAGCTCCCGGACGCCGCCGTCCGCAGCCACCGCGACGACGGCGCGCTCGTCCGGCCGCTCGCGGGCGTGCCGGGCGACGTCTTCGATGATCATCACGCGTCCTGACCGGACGGGGCACCCGGCCCCAGGGATGCCGCGAAGCGGCCCCCCAGATCCGGTACGCCGCTCGACACCGCGGCGGGCACCCCCAGGGAGTTCATGTGGTCGAGGAACTCGGGATAGGAGATCCGGTAGGCGTGCGGATAGGAGAGCTCGGTCACGCCGCTGGCGGTCGACCCGGCCACGGCCAGCGCCATCAGCACGCGATGGTCGTTGAACGAGGACAGCTCCGCGCCGTTCAACTGCGCGACGCCCTCGAAGGTCATGTCGTTGCCGTCGAACTCGATCCGGGCCCCCATCTTGCGCAGCTGGAGCATCGAGGCGACGCGGTCTGACTCCTTGAGGCGCACGTGGGCGACGTGGCCGAGCGCGCTGCGACCGCTGGCGCGAGCGGCCAGCACCGAGAGGATCGGGACCATGTCGGGGATGTCGCGGCAGTCGAGCGGGCCGCCCTCCGGAGGGGTGCCGTCGTGGTCCATCGAGATCGAGTGCTCATCGGCGGCGATCCGGAAGGGGACGCCGGCGGCCATCAGGTTGTCGAGCACGGCGGCCTCGGGGTGGCCGGCGATCGGCGTGGGGCTGCGGAAGGTCACCTTCGACGGGTGAAGGGTGCACGCCGCCAGGCCGAACATCGCCGAGCCGAGATCGGCCGGGAGGGTGGCGCGCGTGGCGGTCGGGCACTGGTCGGGCGGCACGTAGAACTCACGCCAGTCCTCGCGTGCGGTGACCTCGAGGCCGAACTCGCGCATCATCTCGAGGGTCAGCTCGAGGTAGGGCCGCTCGTTGAGCTCCCCGCGCACCTCGATCGTGGTCGGCTCGGTGCAGTACGGCGCGAGCATCAGCAGGCCCGAGATCCATTGCGACAGCGTGCCGTCGATGCGGATCCGGCCGCCGGTGGGCCGGCCGGGATACACGGTCACCGGCAGATGCTGCCCCTCGTACTCCAGGCGCACGCCCATTCGCTTGAGCGCGCGCAGGAGCGGCCCGATCGGGCGCCGGCGGAAGTAGCGCTGGCCGACGATCCGCACCGGCCGGTCGCCGAGCGCAGCCAGCCCGAGCAGGAAGTACAGGGTGGTCCCCGAGCTCCCCACCGACACCTCGTCGGTCTGCGGCGAGAACGTGCCGGCCCCGCCTCTCACCCGCCATCCGTCGCCGGCGGACTCGATCTGCGCGCCCAGCGCGCGGAGCGCCTGCACGGTGAAGGTGACGTGGCGAGCGCTCGTGCGCTGGGTGATCAGCGACTCGCCGTCGGCCAGCGCGGCCAGCATCAGCGCCCGGTGGGCATGGTACTTGGACGGCGGGATCGTCAGCTCCCCTACGAGCGGGGCCTGGGCCTTGGCTACCAGCAGGCGCACCGGCGGCAGCATAAGACGTCACCCCGTCGACCCAGTGGCCCGGGACGATAGAACCGCCGAATGGGGGGTCCCGGGCTCCTGGGAAGCGTTTGCGCCCAGAATAATACAGGCGCTATATTACGTTTATGTCATCGGCAGCGTTCCTGATCCGCGACTCCCGTACCGGTGCCGGCCTCACTCAGGCCGAGCTTGCGCATCGCGCCGGGCTGTCCCAGTCGGCCATCGCCCGGCTCGAGCGCGGCGACTCGAACCCCACGATCGCCACGCTCGCGAACGTGATCGCCGCCACGGGCCACCGGCTGGCGCTAGCCGCCGAACCGCATCGCGCGTCGTTCGACGAGGGGCAACTGCGTGAGCGGCTGGCTCTGACCCCCGCAGAGCGTCTGGCCAACTTCACCGCGTCGAGCCGCAACCTCGGAGCGATGACGCGACGCGCACGGCGCGTCGATGACTGACCGGCCCCCACTGAGCGCCGATGAGATTCTCCGGCGGCTCGTCGAGCGTGGTGTCGACTTCGTGGTCATCGGCGGCATCGCCGGCGTTCTCCACGGCTCGGCCCGCAACACCTTCGACCTGGACATCTGCTTCGCGTCCGATGACGCCAACCTGGCCGCGCTGGGTGATGTCTTGACCGCGCTCGGCGCTCGATTGAAAGGCGTCGCTGAGGACGTTCCGTTCGTAGCCGACGCGCGCACGCTGCGCCAGGTCGAGCTCCTGACGCTCACCACCACGCTCGGTGAGCTCGATGTGCTCGCCCGGCCCCCCGGCGCGCCGGCCTATCCGGACCTGCGGAGAAACGCCGACCGCTATGACCTGGGCGGCTTCAATGTGTCGGTCGCTTCGATCGACGACCTGATCGCCATGAAGCAGGCGGCTGGACGGGCCAAGGACCTGATCGACATCGAGGAGCTCGAGGCAATCAAGCGCCTGCGCCATCGTCGCTAGTGCTCGTCTCCGTACGTGCGTGACGGACCATCAGGCTCTTCCCGCGCGGCGAGGGCCTACCCTTGGTCGCCTCATGAAGACCGCGATCATCACCGTCTCGACCTCGGTCGCCGCCGGCAAGTCCCAGGATCGCTCGGGCGAGGCGCTGGCCAAGCTGGCCGAGGCCGCCGGCGCGGAGATCATCGCCCGCGACGTGGTGGCCGACGACCGCAAGGCGATCGAGAAGCTGCTGCGCCGGCACGCACGCGATGGCGCGGCTCTGATCTTCACCACGGGGGGAACCGGCTTCACTCACGACGACGTGACCCCGGAGGCGACCCGCGCGGTGATCGAGCGCGACGCGCCCGGGTTCGCCGAGGCGATGCGCGCCGAGGCGCTCAAGCACACCCCGATGGGGATCCTCTCGCGGGGCGTGTCGGGGATCGCGGGCCGGACGCTGATCGTCAACTTCCCCGGGAACCCCAAGGCGATCGGGGAGCTGTTCCCGGTCATCGGCCCGACGCTCGGTCACGTGGTGACGACGCTGCAGCACGAGGGTGGACCAACCCCCGGCCATTGAGCTGCGCGGCCTGGTCCGGCGCTTCGGGGAGCGGACGGTGCTGCGGGAGGTGTCGGTGTCCGTCCCCGCGGGCGCGACGCTGGCCGTGCTCGGACGCAACGGCGCCGGCAAGTCGACCCTGCTGCGGATCCTGGCCACGCTCCTGCGCCCCCACGCGGGCTCGGTGGCAGTCCTCGGGGAGGCGCTGCCGCGGCGGGCCTTCGCGGTGCGCGGGCGGCTTGGGCTGCTCGGCCACGACCCGCTGCTCTACCGCGACCTGAGCGGGCGCGAGAATCTCGGCTACCACGCGCGCCTGCACGGCGTTGGGGTCGCGCGGGTCGACGAGGTGCTCGAGGCGGTGGGGATGCGCGAGCGGGCCGAGGAGCCGGTGCGCCTGCTCTCCCGCGGGATGGTGCAGCGCCTGGCCGTGTGCCGGGCGGTGCTTCACCGCCCGAGCCTGCTGCTGCTGGACGAGCCGCTGGCCAATCTCGACCCGGCGGCCGGCGGGCTGGTGGCCCCGCTGATCGGCCGGGCGTCCGGCGCCACGCGCGTGCTGACCAGCCACGATCCGCGGGCCGCGCTGGCCGAGGCCGACCTGGTGCTCGGGCTCGAAGGCGGCCGCGCGGCGTTCCTGGCCGAGCCAAGCCGGGTGGACGCCGAAGCGGTGGCCCGACTGTATGCGTGAGGGCCGCGGTCCGGGGTCGTGGGAGACCGTGCTGGCCGTCCTGCGCAAGGACCTGCTGCTCGAGCTGCGCGGCCTGGAGGTCGTGCCGGCCATGGTCCTGTTCGCGCTGGCCACGCTGGTGGTGTTCCACTTCGGGCTGAACCGCGACACGGTCGATGGGCAGCTGGCCGCCGGGGTGCTCACCGTGACCCTGCTGTTCGCGGCCATGCTCGGGATCAACCGGCTGTTCGTGGCCGAGCGCGAGCAGGGCGGATTCGACGCCTTCCTGCTCGCCCCGGTCGATCGCTCGACGCTGCTCGTGGCCAAGGCGATGGCGCTGTTTCTGTTCCTGGCCGTGCTCGAGGTCATCGCGGTCCCGGCCTTCGGGCTGATGCTGCTCGGGGCGCCGCTCGGGCGGGTGCTGCCGGGCCTGATCGCGATGCTGGCGCTGGGCGACGTGGCCCTCGCGGTGATCGGAACGCTGGTCTCGGCGATCGCCGTCCACACCCGGGCGCGCGACCTGATCGGGCCGATCATCGGCCTGCCGTTGCTGCTCCCGGCGCTGATCGCGCTGGCCCGGGGTGTCGGGCCGCTGATGGGGGGGCACGGCTCGGTGTGGCCGCCCGGCAGGTGGGTGTTGATCCTGGCTCTTTATGATGTGGTGTTCGCCCTCCTCGCGTACGCCGTCTTCGATTTCTTGCTGGAGGACTGAAGGTTTTGAGCATGTATGGGCGGGGTCTTCGCGGCCTCGCCATCGCGACTGTCCTGACCATCACCGCCGCGTTTGCGCTGGTGTTCTTCTACGCGCCCCTGGACGCCGACCAGGGGTTCGTCCAGAAGATCTTCTACGTCCACGTGCCGCTGGCCATCACCGCGCTGTGCGGGTTCGTGTTCGGCGGGCTGCTCGGCGGGCTGTATCTGCGGACCGGCGATCGCAAGTGGGACATCCGCTCCTACGTGGCGATCCACATGGCGCTGATCTTCGGCGTGGGGACGCTGATCACCGGGGGGATCTGGGCCAAGGCGTCTTGGGGGCACTGGTGGGTATGGAGTGACCCGACGCTGACCTCGTTCCTGATCGTGATGCTGCTGTTCGCTACCTATCAGCCGTTGCGCTTCTCGATCGAGGACCCCGAGCGCCAGTCGCGCTACGCCGGCGTGTTCGCGGTCGTGGCGGGTGCGTTCGTGCCTTTGAATTTCATCGCCGTGCGCGCCGCCCAGGGTTACGTGCATCCGCGCGTGCTGACCCTGACCGGAGGCAACCTGCCCGGGTCGATGCGCCTGACCTTCCTGATCTCGCTGGTCGGGATGGCCCTTCTGTACGTGACCCTGTGGAAGTACGAGATGGCGGCCAAGGCGACGCGCATGCAGGTGCGGGCGCTCCGCCGGACGCTGCTCGGCGAGGATTCCGTGGCGCCCTTGAAGCGGAGCGCGGCGCCGTCATGAGCGCGTTCATCGTCGCGGTGGCCCCGGCGCTGCCGCTCCATACGGCCGGCAAGTACGTGGCCGGCGCCTACGTCGTGTTCCTCGCGCTGGTCCTCGTGTACGTGGCGATCATGGCGAGCCGGCTGGCCCGCACCGAGCGCGAGCTGACCGAGCTGCGGCGCGACGTGGAGTCGCGGCGCCAGGTTGACGCGGACCGCGAGCGAGAGCCGGTGGCGTGAGCGAGGCGGCGTGAGCGAGCTGCTCGCCATCGGCGTCTCGCACAAGACCGCGCCGGTCGAGGTGCGCGAGCGGATGGCGTTGCCCGAGGGCGGCCGCCGCACCGAGTTCATCCGCGACCTGCGCGGCACCGGGGAGGTGCACGAGGCGGTCACGATCTCCACCTGCAACCGGACCGAGCTCTATCTCGTCGTCGGCAATCCCGTCGAGGCGGAAAGCCGAGCGCTGGCCATGCTGGCCAGCCAGGCGGGCATCCGGCCCACCGAGCTGGCCGCGTCCATCTATTCGCTGCGCAACTGCGACGCCGCCCGTCATCTCTACCGGGTGACCGCGGGCCTCGACTCGATGATCGTCGGCGAGGCCGAGATCCAGGGGCAGGTCAAGCGGTCCTACGAGGCGGCGATCACCGGCGAGACCGTGGGGCCGCTGACCAACCATCTGTTCAAGGCGGCGCTGGCCACCGGCAAGCGCGTGCGGACCGAGACCGCGATCGGCGAGCGCCAGCTCAGCCTCCCCGGGGTTGCCGTGGCCCTGGCTCGCGAGCAGGTTGGAGGCCTGCAGGACCGTGTGGTCGTGATCGTCGGGACCGGTGAGACCGGCGAGCTGACCGCGCGGGCGCTCGCCGACAGCGGCGCGCACCCGGTGTTCGTGGCCAGCCGGCGGCGCGACCGGGCGATCTCGCTGGCCCGGCGCTACGGCGGCGAGAGCGTGATCTTCGACGAGCTCCCGCAGGCGCTCGAACGCGCCGACATGCTCGTGGCGGCCACGGCGTCGCCGCACCTGCTCCTGGAGGCGGTCGAGCTGGCCGAGGTGATGGCGTCCCGCCGGGCACGCCCGTTGCTGTTGATCGACCTTGCCGTGCCTCGCGACATCGACGCGGCGTGCGCCGAGCTCGACGGCGTCTCGCTGTTTGACATCGACGACCTGCAGGCGGTCATCGCCCGCAACCGCCGCGTGCGCCAGGCCGAGGCGCGCAAGGCCGAGGGGGTCATCGAGCAGGAGATCCAGCACTTCGCCGCCTGGCTCGGCTCCCTCGAGGTGCTCCCCACGCTCACCGCCCTGCGCGTCCACGCGACCGAGATCGCCTCGCAGGTGGTGGGCGAGAACACCGGCAAGTGGGAGGGCGCGACGCCGGGCGATCTCGCCCGCGTCGACGCCATCGCCCAGGCGATCGTCAACCGCCTGCTCCACCACCCGACGGCGCGGCTCCGCGAGCTTCGGGATGACCGCGTGCACGCGCGGATGGCGATGATCCGCGACCTGTTCGGGCTCGAGGTCGAGGCTTCTCCGGAGGGGCGTTCGTCGAAGGCCTCGGACGCGGAGTCGCTGGCCGAAGTGCGCGAGCTGCGTCCCCGGCGTTGATCCGCGTCGGCACGCGGGGGAGCGCGCTGGCCCTGACCCAGGCGGCTTTTGTGGGCGAGCGCCTGGGCGCCGAGTGCGAGCTGGTGAGGATCGAGGCGGCCGGTCCCGTGGACGACAAGTCCCGATGGGTCTCGGGGCTCGAGCGCGCGTTGCTCGACGGGTCGGTCGATGTCGCCGTCCACTCGGCCAAGGATGTGCCCGCGGAGCTGGCTGACGGGCTCGAGCTGGTGGCGATTCCGGAGCGCGAGGATCCGCGCGATGCGATCTGCGGCGCCCGGGGCTTGAACGATCTCGCTTCCGGGGCGAGGGTGGGGACGAGCAGCCTGCGCCGGGCGGCCCAGATCCGGGCGCTGCGTCCGGACGTGGAAGTGCTCGAGGTACACGGCAACGTCGACACCCGGCTGCGCAAGCTCGCGGACGGGCAGTACGACGCGCTGGTGCTGGCGGTGGCCGGCCTCGTCCGGCTCGGGCGATCGGAGGCGATCGGCGGCGTGCTCGACGAGCTGGTTCCGGCCGCCGGGCAGGGCGCGCTGGCGGTCGAGGCGCTGACCGGGTCGCTCTTGGAACCGGTGCTGTCCGGGGTCCGCGACGCGGATGCCACCGCCTGCGTGATGGCCGAGCGCGAGCTGACGCGGGCGCTCGGCGCGTCGTGCAACACGCCCGTGGGCGCGCACGCCACCGTGCTGGATGGCGGCGACCTGTCGCTCACGGCGTGGGTGGGCCGCCCGGATGGGTCAGCGTGGGTGCGCGACTGTGTGCGGGGTCCGGCCCCCGGACTTGGTGCGCGGATTGCCGATCGGCTGCTCGCGGCGGGCGCGGCGGAGCTGCTCTCGTGACCGTCTATCTGGTCGGCTCCGGACCCGGCGACCCCGGGCTGATGAGCGTGCGGGCGCTCGAGCTGATCGCGGCGGCCGACGTGATCGTCTATGACCGGCTGATCCCGCCAGGCGCCTTGGACGGGGCGCGGCCCGAGGCTGAGCTGATCTACGCCGGCAAGGAGGGCGGCGGCCCGTCGATGCCCCAGTCCGAGATCGACGAGCTACTCGTATCGCGCGGTCTGTCGGGCGGCTTGGTGGTCCGGCTGAAGGGAGGCGACCCGTTCGTGTTCGGGCGCGGCGGCGAGGAGGCGGAGGCGCTGCGGGCGGCCGGCGTGCCGTTCGAGGTGGTGCCGGGGGTGACCGCCGGCGTGGCCGCTCCGGCCTACGCGGGGATCCCGGTCACCCATCGCGGCGCGGCCAGCGCGGTGGCCTTCGTGACCGGCCACGAGGATCCGGACAAGCCCGGCGGGTCCGCGGTCGATTGGGATGCGCTGGCGGCGTTTCCCGGGACGCTCGTCTTCTACATGGGGGTGCGCCAGCTCGAGTCGATCGCCGCGCAGCTGGTCGCCTCGGGGCGCGTGGCTTCTCAGCCGGCTTGTGTGGTCGAGCGGGGGACGCTGCCTGGGCAGCGAGTGGTCGTCGGCACGCTGGAGACGATCGCCGGGGTGGCCGCCTCGGCGGGCGTACGGGCGCCCGCGCTCGTCGTGGTCGGCGAGGTGGTGGCGCTCGGCGAGCGGCTCGACTGGTGGTCGGCGTCGCGGCCGCTGGCCGGGGTGTCGGTGGCGGTCACGCGGGCCCGCGCGCAGGCCAGCGGGCTGGCGGCGCGGCTTCGGGAGCTTGGCGCGTCCGTGGTCGAGGCGCCGGCGATCCGGATCGTGCCGCTGGACGGGCCGGCGCCGGATGTCTCGGGCTATGACCTGGTGTGCCTGACCAGCCCCAACGGGGTGGAGACGTTGTTCGCTCGCCTGTCGGCTCGGGGGCTCGATGCCCGGGCGCTGGCCGGCGCGCGGGTGGCCGCGATCGGCCCGGGCACGGCGCGGGCGCTGGCCTCGCACGGGGTGATCGCGGACGTCGTCCCGGAGCGCTTCGTAGCCGAGGGCTTGATCGAGGCGCTGGCCGAGCTGCCGGTGTCGCGGGCGCTGGTGGCGCGCGCGGCGTCGGCGCGGGATGTGCTCGTCGATGCTCTGCGAGACCGGGGCGCGGAGGTCGACGTGGTCGCGCTGTATGAGACCGTGGCGTCGCCACTCGGCGAGGTGGAGCTGGCCGCCGTGGCGGCCGCCGACTACGTGACCTTCACATCGTCCTCGACCGTGCGCTTCCTGCTCGAGTCATTGGGCGGCGACGGTGCCGGCTCCGGTCTGCGGGGACGGCTGGTCAGCATCGGGCCGGTGACCAGCGCGACGCTCCGAGAGCACGGGCTGTCGCCCGATGTCGAGGCGGCGCGGCATGACATCGACGGGCTAGTCGAGGCGCTGATTCGGGACGTAACCGCGTCTCGGTCTCGCTGATCCACGACAAACCCGCGCCAGATACGATCGGCGCGCCGTGGTCGTCGAACGAGCGAGGATGTGGGACGGGCCGCGCACCTCGGTGCGGGATGCTGCGCGTGCCTGGATCACGTCAGGCTCGTTGCAGGCGGTGATCGCGCTCGTGCTTTACGCGGCGATTTCGGTCGTCTACTTCGGGCTGCGAGTAGTTCCGCACATGGGCCGGGAATGCGCCTGCATACACGGCGACGCAGAAGTCCAGATGTGGTTCCTGGTGTGGTGGCAGCACGCGCTCCTGCACGGGCAAAACCCATTCCTGAGCACGGCCCTGTTCGCGCCGGATCATGTGAACCTCGGTGCGCTCACCCTCGCGCCCGGGGCGGCGATCCTGACCATGCCTTTGACGATGCTCTGGGGTCCGATCGTCACCTACAACCTGCTTGCGCTTGCCAGTCCCGTACTGGCCGCGTTTTTCGCGTTCATGCTGTGTCGCTACGTGACCCGGAACTTCGCGGCCGGCCTGCTTGGCGGCTACGTGTTCGGGTTCTCGAGCTACATGCTCGGGCACATGCGTGGACACCTCACGCTCGTGCTGACGTTTCCGATTCCGGCCGCGGTGCTGCTGACGCTGAAGCTGATCAACAAGGACATCGGCCGCGGGCGGTTCATCGTGCTGATGGCGCTGTCGCTGGGAGCGCTGTTCCTGTTCTCTACCGAGCTCGCGTTCACGCTCGTCGTGACCGGCGCGATTGCCCTCATGTTCGCGGTGGCGCTTATGCCGTGGCTCCGGGCGAGGATCGTCGCGGTCACCCGAGACATCGTCGCGGCGGGCGCGCTCGCCCTGCTGGTTACGAGTCCGTTTGTGTATTACGCGCTGGTCGGCGACGTCACGCCGGGCTTTTTCGCGCACTTCGGCGACACCTATGTGGCCGACGCCACCGGTTTCATTGTCCCGACGCACATCACCCGTTTCGGTCGCGAATGGTTTGCGCCGGTGGCGGCCGCGTACACCGGCAATCTTGCCGAGGACGGGGTGTATCTCGGCCTGCCGCTCGCGCTGATCCTCGGGCGTTACGCGGTGGCCCGGTGGCGTGAGGCCGCGACCCGGGTGATGATGGGGACGTTCGCCGTGCTGATCGTGCTGATGCTGGGCGCGCACCTGCACATCGCCGGGTACGCGACGATCCCCCTCCCCTGGGCCGCGCTCGAACACGTGGCCCCGTTCAACCAGGTAGTACCCGTTCGCCTCGGTGTGTACATGTTCTTGATCGTCGCCGTTGTGTTTGCCTTATGGCTTTCTCGGCATCGGTCGGGCCGGACACGCTTCGCGAAATGGGGCGTTGCCGTCCTGGCGATCGTTCTCCTGATCCCCAATTTCGGCTCCGGCCTATGGCGAACTCGGGAGCCCACGGCGAGCTTCTTCGCCACCAATCAGTATCGAAGGTTCCTGAGCCCCGGCGACACGGTCTTGGCGCTGCCTTGGGGTGTCAATGGATCAAGCATGCTTTGGCAGGCGGAGACCAAGATGAGCTTCCGTCTGGCCGGTGGGTATCTCGGCGCGCTAACACCCCCTGACTACCAGCACGAGCCCATCCTCGCGGCGTTCAACAATCCTCAAATCGTGCCGCGACCCGCAGACCTCGCGGGATTCCTCAGGCGTCACGACGTGGAGGAGGTGGTGCTGGATGCCGCGGACCGGCAGCACTGGCCCGGCGTCCTGGCCGCCATCGGGCTCGATCCGACTGACGTCGGCGGCGTGCTGGTCTACCGGGTTCCGCCGAGTCTCGATCCCACCTAAGTGACTGCGCTCATCACGTTCGTAACTGACTACGGGCTCGCCGACGGCTTCGTCGGGGTGTGCCACGCGGTGATCGCGGGCGTGTGTCCCGACGCGCGCGTCGTCGACCTGTCTCACGGTGTGCCACGGGGCGACATCGGCGCCGGGGCGTTGATGCTGCGCGGCGCGCTGCCGTACCTGCCGGTCGGGGTGCATCTGGCCGTCGTCGACCCGGGCGTGGGGAGCCCGCGGCGGGCGGTGGCGCTCGCCACGGGGGACGGTCGCCGGTTCGTGGGGCCCGACAACGGGCTGCTGTCGCTGTGCTTCGAGCCGGCTGGCGGGGTGGTCGAGGCGGTTGACATCGGGAGCTCGCCGTTCGTGTTGTCGCCGACGTCGGCGACCTTCCACGGGCGCGACATCTTCGCCCCGGTGGCGGCGAGGCTGGCCGCGGGGGCCGCACTCGGCGACATCGGCTCGTCGTGTGATCCGGAGGGCCTGGTGCGGCTGGAGTTGCCTCGGGCGGTGGTGCAGGACGCGGGCCTGCTGGCTCACGCCGTCTACGTGGACCACTTCGGCAATGTCCAGCTGGAGGCGTCGGGCGCGGACGGGGCGGCGGCGGGGTTGCGCGCGGGTGAGCGGGTGGTCATCGCGGCGCGCGGCGAGAGTTGGCCGGGCGTCTATGGGCGCACGTTCACCGATGTTCCCCCCGGCGAGCTGGTCGTCTACGAGGACGCCGAGCGCCGGTTGGCGGTGGCGGTCAACCAGGGCAGCGCGGTGGTCAGGCTGGGCGTGTCGATCGGCGACTCGATCCGGATCGCTCCGGAGTGAGCCCGCTCGGGCATCCGCGCGCCCACTACCGGGTGATCGGCTCGACCAACGCCCGCGCGCGCGAGCTGGCCGGCGCCGGCGCGCCGCATGGCACGGTGGTCACGGCGGACGAACAGTCGGCCGGGCGAGGTCGGCAGGGGCGGACGTGGAGCGCGGCGGCCGGGCGGGCGCTGCTGTGCTCGGTGGTTGTCCGCGACCCGCCGTCGTTGTTGCCGCTGGCCGCCGGGGTCTCGGTGGCCGAGACGGTCGGGCCGGACGCCGCGTTGAAATGGCCCAACGACGTGCTCGTGTCGGGGCGCAAGGTGGCGGGGATCCTGGTCGAGGGGCGCCCCCAGGAGGGCTGGGCGGTGGCCGGGATCGGGGTGAACGTGGCGGTCCGGCTGGAGGACCTCCCGGCCGAGCTGCGCTCGACGGCGGGGACGCTGGGGCAGTCGCCCGACGCGATCGAGATGATGCTCCAGGCGTTGCTGGCGCGGCTTGAGACGTGGCTGGCGGCGGATGCCGCGGAGGTGGTCGACGCCGTGCGCGCGCGGGATGCATTGCTGGGGCGTCCGGTGCGGTGGGCCGGCGGGCACGGAGTGGGTGCCGGCATCGACGCGTCAGGGCGGTTGGTCGTGCGCACCGAACGTGGGGACGTCGCGCTCGACGCCGGCGAGGTGCACTTGATGATCGACGCCTGACGGCGCGGCACCCTGCGGCCGGCCGGGGTGCCTTTTGCGCAAAACCGCCCTCGGCTCCGGGTCGCCTGCCACATAAGCGCCTCCGAGGCGCTTATGTGGCCGAGGGGACGCGGCTGTGCGGAGTTTTGCGCGAAATGCACCGCCTACGCGGCGGCTTCGCCATGCTCGTCGCGGCGCAGTGGGCTGGGGACCTCGTCGTCGACGTCTGGGCCGTCGTCGAGGCCTGGGCCGCCCTCGTCCTCGAGGTCTGGGCCGTCGTCGTCGTCGAGGTCTGGGCCGTCGTCGGCGTCGTCGGAGTCGTCGTCCGAGTAGTCGTCGACCGGCGAATCGAGCTCGTCGTCGGAGTCGTCATCCTCGATCGCGGCGTCGTCGCCGGCCAGCGCCTCGTCCTCCTCGGGCTCGTCGGTCTCGACGGTCGCAGTGGCGACGGCCTCCTCCGCGCCGGTCGCGCCGGTGCCGGCGCCGGCGGCCGACTTGCGCTTGCGCCGGCTCTTGCCGCGCCGGCCCTTGGGGAAGTTGCGCAACAGCTCGCGGGCCAGGGCGGCCGGCTTGCGGGCCATGCGGGTGCGGGCGCCGCGCAGCGCCTCCTCGGCCTCGGGGGTGTGGGCCAGGGCGGCGGCCAGCAACGCAGCGGATAGCCGGCGGTCCTCCTTGCGCGCGGCGTGGACCAGGCGGCGGGCGTTCCGGGCGTGGGCGGCACCCGAGGAGTTGACCAGCAGGCCGAGCAGGCGCTTGGTCTCCGGCCAGCGCTGCACGGCGTACTCCTCATGCACCTCGCGGGTGTACTCGGCCATGCGCCAGATCCAGGCGTTGGCCTGGTCGCGGCGGCCGATGCGCCGCTCGGCCAGGGCCTGGAGCATGATCTTCACGCCCTCGCGGCGCTCGTCGCGGGGCCAGCCGGCCATGATGTCGATCGCGGTGTCGAAGGCCTCGGCATCGCGACTCGAGGCGATCTCCTGGAGCGCCCGCAGCCTGAGCTGGGCGTTGCGGTTGCGCTGGACCGCGGTCAACAGGAAGCGCCGCTTGAGCTCGCCGCCGCGGTCGAAGTGGAGCATGGCCTTGGCCCGGCGCCAGCCGTTGGCGGCTACCCGCGCGCCGGCCAGCGCGGCCCACACATGTTGCTCGCCGTAGTCGAGGTGCTCGACCGCGATCCGCCAGAGCTCGCGCTCGAAGACCTGTGCGCGGCGGTCGGGATCCGGCGTAACGGGCAGGACGCGGCGCTCGACCCGGACGCGCCGGCCGCGGCCACGCCGGACCGGGCCGACGACGATTGCGCCGCCGCGGTAGACGTCGCGGTCGAGCAGCGAGTGCAGGGTGACCACCGGGTCGTCGTGCTTGGTCGCCGGGTGGACGAAATCGACGACGATGCCGGCCTCCTTGCCCGGGTGGCGGCGGGTCACGCGCCCGACGCGCTGCTGGTAGATGCGCTTGGACGCGGTCGGCGCCAGGTGCATGCAGATCGTCGCCCGGGGGCTGTTCCATCCCTCGGCGAGCAGCTGAGCGTTGACCAGCACGTCGATCTTGCCCGACTCGTAGTCGGCCAGGATCCGGGCCAGCTGGCGCTTGGGCGTCTCGCCGGAGACCCCCTTGGCCTTCATGCCCATGTCCTGGAAGGCCTTGGCCACGTTGTAGGCGTGCCGGACGCCGGCGGCGTAGACCACGCCGGGGACGTTGTTGAACCGGGTCTTGTACAGGTCGGCGATCGCCATGTTGAACGGCGTCTGGTCCAGCAGCTCGGCCAGCATCTCCTGGTCGAACTCGGTGTCCACCTCGCCGCGACGCAGCGGCACCTTGGCGATCGTGCGCACGCCGGGCCCCGGCGGGATACGGATGCAGCGCAGCGGCGCGATCACTCCGCGCCGGGCCGCCTGGGCGAGGTCGAAGCGCGAGGTCTGGGTGGGGAAGAGGTCGGTGACGTGCCGGGCGATCAGTGCGCCGGTGGCGGTCATGCCGATGAAGATCGGACCGGCCCAGGCCCGGATGGCGCCCGAGGTCTTCTCGCCCAGCGCGGTGTGCGCCTCGTCGCAGATGACGATCGTGTAGGCGTCGGAGATCTTGCCCGCGTTGCGCACGAACCACTGATAGGTCTCCACGGTCACCGGGCCGTTGGCGGCATCCCGGCCCTGAAGCAGCGG
Source organism: Solirubrobacterales bacterium (assembly GCA_019241635.1). Taxonomy (GTDB): domain Bacteria; phylum Actinomycetota; class Thermoleophilia; order Solirubrobacterales; family Solirubrobacteraceae; genus Palsa-465. The sequence continues at coordinate 26,287 of JAFAWR010000171.1, read as the reverse complement.
CGCGTGGATCCGGTCGCGGTAGCCGCGGTCGCGCAGCTCGCCGTTGAACTGGTCGACCAGATTGCGGCGGTGGGTGAGGATCAGGACGCCGCCGGTGCGCGAGGCCTCGACGAAGCCGAGTGCGGCGACCGTCTTGCCGGCGCCGGTGGCGTGCTCGAACCAGAAGCGCCGGTCGGCGTTGGGATCGTCGGGGGCCTCGCCGAGCTGAACATCCTCGTCGAGCTCGTCGCCCTCGTCCTGCCAGTCCTGGGGCTCCTCGTCCTCGCCCTCGCCGTCCTCGAGTTCGCCGTCCTCGAGCTCGTCCGACTCGTCCTCCTCGCCCGGAATCGCCGCCGTGGCGAGCGGCGGTGGCTCGGGCGGGGGGGCGGCCGGCGCGGACCCGTTGACGGCGCCGTTGCCGTTGCGCTGGGCCTCGGCCAGCAGCGCGGTCAGCGTGCCCGAGAGCGCGTCGACCTGGTGAGCGGAAAGGACCGTGCCGTCGACCAGGTGCGGCTCCTCCTCGGAGAGCATCCGCTCGAGGCCGAGCATGAGCGAGAACGTGCGGCGCCACTCGATCGAGGGCTTCTCAGCGCCGGCCTCGACCTCGGTCAGCGCGGCGTCGAGCGCGGCCCGGCGGGCCGTTCCGGGGGACAGGGCATCCTCGAGGGTCTCGCCCTCGTAGACGAACTGCTCTCGCGTGAACAGCTCGGCCCGCGCGATCGCGGCAGGTTCAGGAAAAGGGGTGGAATCACCCATACGGATCGGAAGGTTGCGTTTCGAAATGCGAGCCGCGGAGGTACAGCGTGGCGGCCAGGCGTGCTCGCGTAAGACCGTGCGCGGGAGGAACTACCCTCAGAAGCGGATGCCCCCTCGCCGCCCACGGCTAGGAGGAATTGCAGGAACCATTAAAGCAGGTTCGGCTTCGACTGAACGTCGATGCCGCGCAGGTCGGGTGCTTCGGCTCGGCCCCCCTTTGGCGGCACGCGCTTTTCGGATCGGATCGTCGGGCGGTACCGTCGCGAACGCGAGTGCCGCCGAAGCGGGGCGGTCGCCTCGCTCCGTCGGACGCGGTTGGCGTTCCTGCCTCGCTCACCGAGCCGTCGAGGGCCGATGGTCAGTGTCAGGATGGGGTACGCCGGCCCCAGGGATGCTGCGCGAAGCGCAGCCCGTAATCTTCGAGTGAGATGACCGGCACCGCGGTGTACGAGATCCGCCGGGCCCGAAGCCGGGAGGAACTGGCCGCCGCGCTCGAGTTGCGCCACGACGTGTTCTGCGTCGAGCAGGGCGTGCCCGAGCGCGACGAGGTCGACGGCCGCGACCCCGAGGGGATCCACCTGGTCGCCGTGCGCGAGGGCGAGCTGCTGGCCACCTGCCGGATCCTGCTGGTCGGCCCGACCTCTCAGTTCAGCCGGCTGGCCGTGCGCCGCTCGGCCCGGCGGCAGGGAATCGCCACCGCCATGCTCGCCGCGGCCGACGAGGAGTCGCGCGCCGGCGGGGCGAGGCGGATCGTGCTCCACGCCCAGACCTACGCCCGCGCGCTGTATGAGACCGCGGGGTACCGGCCGCGGGGCCGGGTGTTCTGGGAGGCCGGGATCGAGCACGTGGCCATGGAAAAGCTGCTCGGTTAGTGGCCGAGGTCCGGATCGACCCGCTGACGGGCCTCCGGGCCATCGTCGCCGGTGACCGGGCGCGCCGGCCCGGCGGGGAGTTGCGCGCGCCGGAGGCGCCGCCGCTCGACGCCGAGACCGACCCGTTCGCCGAGGGCCACGAGGATCGCACCCCGCCCGAGGTGTACGCCGTGCGTCCGCGCGGTGGCGAACCGGATACGCCAGGGTGGACGGTGCGGGTGGTGCCGAACCTGTACCCGGCGCTCAGCGCGGACTCGCCGGCGCCCGAGCCCGAGGCCAACCCCGACCTGTTCTGGGCCGGTCCCGCCCACGGAGGCCACGAGGTGATCATCAACGCGCCCGACCCGGTCACCTCGCTCTCGGACCTGACCCCCGAGCAGGTGGTGGCGGCGATGGAGGTGTGGCGCGAGCGCATACGGGCGCACCGCGACGCCGCCTATGTACACCTGATCGTCAACGAGCAGCGCACGGCCGGCGCCTCGCTGCCCCACACTCACGCCCAGCTCTACGCCCTGGATTTCGTCCCGGCCCAGATCGCGCGCGAGCGGGAGCGCTTCGGGGCCTACGCCACGCGGACGATGGGCGGCAACCTGCTGGGCGATCTCGTCCAGGAGGAGGTGCGCCGGCGCGAGCGGATCGTGGCCATCGACGAGGAGGCGGTGCTGATGGCGCCGTTCGGCGCGCGGCTCCCGTTCCAGCTGATGATCGCCCCGCGGGTGCCCCGTCAGCGCTTCGAGGACGACGGGCCGCTCGCCGCTCACCTGCTGCACGACGCGCTGACGCGGCTGGCCCGGCGCCTCGGTGCCAGCCCACCGCTGAACCTGTGGGTCCGCACGGCGCCGCGGGGCTCGGAGCACTTCTGCTGGCGGATCGACATCGTGCCCCGTCTCACCCACCTGGCCGGGCTCGAGCTCGGGGCCGGGGTTCACCTGAACATCGTGGCGCCCGAGCTGGTCGCCGCGGAGCTGCGCGATCCCAAGTGAGGGCGCTGGTACAGAGGGTCAGCCGGGCGTCGGTGTCGGTCGACGGCCGCCCGGTCTCGGAAATCGGGTCCGGACTGCTCGTGCTGCTCGGTGTGGGCCGGGGCGATGAGGAGCGCGACGCCGACTGGCTGGCCGACAAGGTGCGCGCGCTCCGCGTGTTTCCCGACTCCGATGGGCGCATGAACGAGCCGCTGGGCGACCACCAGGTGCTGTGCGTGAGTCAGTTCACCCTGTACGGGGATACGCGACGCGGGAACCGCCCCAGCTACGTGGCCGCGGCCGAGCCCGAGCGGGCGGAGAAGCTCTACCAGCGCTTCTGCGAGCGGATCGGCGCCGAGCGTGGGGTGTTCGGGGCGATGATGGCCGTCGAGCTGGTCAACGACGGGCCGGTGACCCTGATGGTCGAGAGCCCGGTTAGGACACCCGAATCGTCCCGGTGATCCGGTTGAAGTTGCCGGCCAGGTCGGTTCCGGTGAGGGCGATCGTGTAGGTCCCCTTGCGCCTGAGCGCCGGCACGGCGAACGAGCGCGTGCCGTAGCCGAAGCTCGCGCTGGTCTCGAACAGCGTGTGGCCGCCCGGGCCGGTGACGACGATCCCCACGTGGGAGTACTTGGACAAGGTGAACATGAGCGAGAACGACCGGTGCCGGCGGGCGTGCTGGGTGAGGAGGGTCAGGGCTGGCGGCGTGGTCAGGTAGCTCGCGAAATGCTGGGCGGTCACGCAGTAGACGGGTGCGAGGTGCGCTGGCAGAGCTGCTGGAGGAAGCCGGTGACCAGGTCGTGGTAGCTCAGGTTGTCCTCGACGCCGGGCTGATAGAGCGACCAGGCGCCGGTGTCGAAATGCGGCACCTCGGCCTCGGCCTCGGCGTTGCCGGCGGCGAACAGCTGCTCGGCGAGCGCGTCACCCGACACGTGGGCGTAGTCGTAGAGCCCGATCAGCGACTGCAGGAAGGCGTTGATGATCGAGGTGCCCGGGGTGAACGTGTACTGGACGTAGCGGGCGCCTCGCGGCGTGGGCACGCGGACGCCGATCGGCGGCGGCGCGGTGAACAGCGGCAGCGCCTCGTGGGCGAGCTGGAGGTAGGTGGCGTTGTTCGACGCCTGGTAGGCGCGGGTGAGCGCCTCGATCGCCGTGCCCTGCGACATCGCGCTAGTCCAGGGCGGGGTGCCGCCCCCGAACTGGAAGTCGTACTCCCAGGTGAGGCTGCCGCCGCGGTTGACCGCCAGGGGAATCATCTGCGCGAGCAGTGACTCCATCTGCGAGTAGTCCGAGGGTCCGGCCGTATACATGCCGTCGGCCCGGCCGAACGTCCCCAGCACCTGGAGCTCGATCCCCTGGCCGGGGTAGTACTCCCAGAGCAGCTGCGAGCCGGCGAACTCGACGTAGCTGCCGGAGCTGGGCACGGTTCCGGCGGCCCACCACTGGCGGTTGTAGTGGAGCGTGAGGAAGAGCGCCGGGAGGCGGTCGGGAGTGAGCTTGCCGGCGGCGGCGATGTTGTGGAGGTTCTCGATCACCGCCTCGAGCTCGTGGGCCGGCGTGCCGCGGAGGTGACGCTGGGTGCGCAGGGCGGCGTTCCAGTCGGCGTTGTCGGTGCCGTACTCCGAGGAGGTGATCGCGCCCGCCCTGAGCAGGCGGACCAGCTCGCTCGAGACCGTTTTCTGCGGCTTGCGCTTCGGCTTGGGCTTGGCGGTCGCCGCGTGGGCGGTCGGGGCGTGGGCGGTGGGGGCACCGGGGGGGGTGGCGGCGGCCGGGCCGAGGTCGGGCTCGGGTGTGGCGGCGGCGCTCGGGACGAACGGGTCCTGGGAGCGCGTGATGTGACCGCCTTGGCCCATGATCAGCACGGGCGCAGCGCCGGCGTGGCTCGGCAGCGTCAGGACCAGAGCGAGCACAGCGAAAACCGGCGCGGCCCCTGCGCGCAACCTGCGACGGTGGATCGACGTCACGCGTCTTTAACCAGCGCGGCCGCCCGATGTTTCGGTCGGGCGATCTGGCTGCAACCCGTCTCCCCGGCGGCCTCGGTGTAGACCTGCCAGGTTGCCTGGGCGGCGTCCTCCCAGGTCCAGGCGGGGGGCGGGGGTGCGGGGCGCTCGGCCGATTCGGCCGCGGCGACGAGGCCGTCGAGGTCGGCCACGTCTCTGAGGACGGCGCGGCCGTCGAGCACCTCGCGCAGGGCGGGGACGTCGGACGCGGCCACCGGCGTGCCGCAGGCCAGCGCCTCGACCGGGGGCAGTCCGAAGCCCTCGTCATCGGACGGGAAGACCAGGGCGTGGGCGCCGGTGTAGATCGCGGCCAGCTCGTCGTCGGAGACGGCGCCGGTCAGCGTGACCCCGGGCAGCTCGTGGGCCCATGGCCCGGTCGGGCCGACCAGCACGAGGGGCATCGAGCGGGTGGCGCGGGCCAGGGCGGCCACGCGCTTGCGCGGGTCGGGGCGCTGCATGGCGCCCACCCACACGAGGTAGCGCTCGGGCAGTTCGTAGCGAGCGCGCACCGCACTCACCTCCGCCGCGGGGCGGGCATGGAGCGGTGCGGCCGCCGCCTCCGGGATCACGGCGATCCGCTCCCGAGGGACCTCGAGCACGGACTCGACGTCGTCGGCGACCGCGCAGGTGGGGACGATCACGCGGGCGGCCCGCTGGACGGCCAGGTAGCGCAGCTTGAAGCGAAGCGTCGAGCGCAGGTACTGGCCGTGGCGCTTGAGCGGCGCGAGGTCGTGCAGCGTGACCACCATCGGCACCGGGCAGCGGAGCATGGCGCCGTCGATCCACGGGGAGTGGAACACCTCGCACCGTCGCGGCTGGTGGGTCTCCACCACCTCGCATGCGCCGAGGTCGCGCAGCGCGCCAAGCAGGCAGCGCGCGTAACGACCGACACCGTGGGTGCTTTTCGCGGGGCGGCTGTCGAATGCGACTTTCACTGCTCGTCCGGATTCCGCACGCTAGTCCGGTGCGCGCACTCTAACCGGAAATGTCACGCAGCGGGCGGACGGAACGCCGAGCCCGGTACGGTCGATCGATCAAGGACTATTACGAGGAATTGTGGGAGCGCCTGCCCGATGAGCTCGAGCCGCCTTCGTTCGAGCGCCGGCTGGCGTTTCTGCGCGAGGAGGTGCGAAGCGGCGAGCGGGTGCTGGACGTCGGCTGCGGGACCGGCGAATTCACCGCGGCCTTGGCTGAGGCGGGCGCTGATGCGATCGGGGTCGAGGTCGCGGAGGCGGCGCTCGAGCGTGCCCGCGCTCGCCATCCCGGGCTCGACTTCCGGCTCGTGCCGCTCGAAGGACCGCTGCCGTTCGAGGACGGCGCGTTCGCGCTGGTCTGGGCCAGCGAGGTGATCGAGCACGTGACCGACACCGCGCGCTGGCTCTCGGAGGTCCGACGGGTGCTGGCGCCCGCGGGCCGGCTGCTCGTGACCACGCCCTCGCACGGCCGGCTGCGGGTGGCGCTCGGCGGCGTCGAGCGCTACTCCGAGCCACTCGGAGATCACCTACACCTGTACACGCAGCGGTCGCTGCGCATGCTGCTCGACGAGTTCGGCTTCGCCGACGTGGAGGTGCGCTCGGTGGAGGGGCCGCCGCTGCTCCGGCGGAGCCTGTTCGCCCGCGCGATGCGTTAGAGCGCGTTCTGCGCCTGGTTCAGGAGCTGGGCGGTGAGGGTGGAGGTGCGGTCGAGCTGGAGCGCGCGCTGGAGCTCGGAGGTCGCGAGCTTCGGGTGATGGCCCTGCAGGTCGAACGAGCCGAGCTGCTGCCAGGCCTGCGCGTTGGCGGGCTGGATCTGCGTCGCCTTGACCAGCTCGGCGCGGCTCGACGACGAGTTCCCGAGCGCCGAGTAGATCGCCGAGAGCTCCCACAGCGGATCGAGCGAGAGCGGGTCGCTTTCGGCGGCCCCTCGAGCGTCGGCCAGAGCGGCCGGCGCGTCGCCGCGAGTCAGCGCGCCGATCGCCGCGGTGACCTGGTCTGAGGAGTGCAGGGGCTGCCAGACGAACCAAGCGGCGATCAGGGTGGCGGCGACGATCCCGATGGCTGCGGCGACGCGGCTGAGCGGTAGCGGGCCGGTGCGGCGTGCCCCCGGCATCGCACTGGCCTCAATCAGCGGCCCGCGGCCGGCGAGCCACCCGGCGCAGACCAGCGCCGGCACGGTGACCCCCGGGATGAACCACGTCCAGTCGATCACCGAGGACACCCCGTAGGTCACGACGATCGCGAGCATGGTGATCAGGCCGATCCGCTCGGGCGCGCCCTCGGCGTCGACCCGGCCTATGCCGAGCGTGCGCCTGACCGCGGCACTCCAGGCGATGAGCAGGGCGAGGCTGAGCGCGATCCCGATCAGCCCGAAGTCGGCAAACGTCTCGATCGCATAGCTGTGGGCATGGGCCACCACGAGCGGACTGGTCGTATAACGCGTGCGAGCGGTGTCGAAGCCGCCGGCGCCCACGCCGGCCAGCAGCGAGTGCTCGCCCACCTTGAGGCCTTCGCGCCAGTAGAGCGGCCGGCTGTTCGAGAGCTGGGCCAGGCGTCCGGGGTTGTTGCCGACCCCGGTCGACGGAGTGGTGCTGGTCAGCTCGCTCCACACGTGGGAGACCTCGCCGGTCAGCCCGCGTGAGGAGGCGGTGGCGCCGGCGACCGCGACCACCGGCACGAGCGCCACGCAGATCAGCAGCGCGGTGCCGATCCGCCGGCGCAGCGACGCCGGGAGGGCGACCCGGTCCATGGCGCCGGCGGCGAAGAACCCGGCCACCGCGGTGAGGATCACGACCGCGAGGAGGACCAGGCCGTAGGTGTGCCCGGCGCTCGTGCGGGCGCTGAGCGCGGCGTTGTCGTGGCTGATCGCGTGATGGGCGAGGGCCCACAGGGCGGCGATCCCGCCGCCCACCGCGCCGAGCGCGAGCAGCAGCGTGGCGCGCAGACGCAGCGGGACCAGCGCGAACCAGCATCCCAGGCCGATCACCGCGGCGAGGACGGCGCCGCGCGAATACGAGAGGACGAGCGTGGTGATGAGCACCGCGAGGGCGGGCACGGTCAGCGAGCGCAGGAGCCGGCCGGTGGCCGGACGCGTCCCGGCCCACAGGCATGCCGGGAGGCCGAGGGCGGACATCAGCCCGGTGGCATTCCAGTAGCCGAACGGGACGCGCAGGCGGCCGAGCGTGTCGGCGGCGTTGATCGTGGCCGGGAAGACCTTGGCCAGGAGCGCGTAGGCGCACACGATGGCGGTGGTCGCCGCGATCGCGCCGGTGATCGCGGGCCAGCGGCGCGGAGCCAGGCGGGCCAGGGCCATGGCCGCGCCGAACGCCGCCAGGTAGGAGAGCGTGCGATCGGCCTCGAGCCAAGAGGTGGCCGGCTGCACCGACCAGGCGATCGACAGGTAGCTGAGCGCGGCCAGGGCGGCAAACAGCGCGAACGCGGCGACGCCGTGGCTTGGCCGACCGGCGGCTCCCCGCAAGAACACGAGCGCGGCCACCGAACCCGCGCCGGCGACGAGCAGAGCGATCTGCACCCACGTGTTGGGGCCGAGGTCGGTTCCGCCCGTGGCCACGAACACGACCACGCCGAAGGCGACGGTCAACAGCGCGGCGAGCGCGGCGTCGACGGTCATCCCGAGCCCGCGAATGCGGTTCACGGGCGTCGCCCCGGCCGGCGCGGTCGTGGCGCGCGGAGGCGCCGTGGCGAGTGACGACACGCGGCGAGCGTAGCAACGCGCCGGGCGGGAGACAGCACCGGCTGAGGCCCGTGGGCGCTCGGATATCGTCGTCGCCATGCCGGATCCGACGATGCTCGCGGTCCAGGTCGTGAACTTCCGCACACGGCGGTATCTAGAACGATGCGTGGAGACCGTGGTTGCGGATTTGGACTCGAGCGGGCTGCCGCACGAGATCAACCTGCTCGACAACGCCTCCGGGGAGGACATGGGGCCGGTCGCGGAGCGGTTCGCCGGTGCCCGCGCGTTCGCCTCGGCCGAGAACCTGGGTTTCGGTGGGGGGCACAACCGGCTCGCGCGCGAGACCCGGGCGCCCTATCTGCTGATCCTGAACCCCGACGTCGAGGTGCGGGCTCGCGGGACGGTGGCGCGGCTGCTCGATGTCGTGGCGGGGGATCCCCGGGTGTCGGCCGCCGGCCCGCGGCTGGTCATGGCCGACGGGAAACCCCAGCCCTACGACCACGGGCGCCTGCACGGCGCGCGCGCCGCAATCGCGCTCAAGGGCGGTCACAGCTACTGGCGCGCGACTACCGTGCGCCAGGAGGTGGCATGGGTGTCGGGGGCGGCGATGGTGGTCAAGCGGGCCTCGTTCGAGGCCGTCGGCGGCTTCGACGAGAAGCTGTTCCTCTACAAGGAGGACGAGGACCTGTGCCTGCGTCTGCGCGGGGCGGGCGGAATGGTCGTGTACGACCCGGGCGTGGCCATGTGTCATCACGGATCGGTGGTGGCCGATCGCGATTCCGAGCTGGCCGGCGCGGCGCGCTACTACTTCGCCAAGCACTTCGCGGGCCGGCGCTCGCGGCGGGCGTTTGCCGCCGCGCACCAGACACTCGCTTACCTGCGTCTGTGACGCAGGCGATAGCCGAGCTTGAGCGCGGCGTAGACCGGCCGGGCGATCTTTGGCCGGGTGGCCAGCGCGAGCAGAGGGCGGTGGACATCGGCGGGAAGCTCGCCACCGGGGCCGACCAGCCGCGCGGCGTCTTCGCTGAGCACCATCCCGCCGGCGCTCCGTGGTCGGGCGGGCGCCGCTGCGGTCTCGCGGTAGACCTCGATCATCCGCTGGGCGGTGGCGTCCCAGGTGAGGCCGGCCGCGGCCGCGCCGATCGCGTTCAGATTCCGCTCGCGGGCATCGCCGGCACGCATCAGCGCAAGCGCGTTCTCCGCCGTGCGCTGTTCGTCCCAGGCGACGATGCCGGCGGCCTCGTCGGGGAGGAGCTCGCTGAGCGAGCTGCCGGATGCCCACAGGCAGGCGACGCGATGGGCCGCCGCCTCGAACGGAACGAGCCCGAAGCCCTCGACGACCGACGGGTAGACCACCAGCGCCGCATGGTCGTAGAGCCATCGTTTCTCGGCCTCGGCCACCGGGCCGAGATCCCTCACGCGTCCCGCCAGCTCGGGATGGGCGGCGAGAAACCGCGCCTCTTCGGAGCGGGAGGAGCCGTGAGCGACAGAGGGGCCCGCCAGCACCAGCCCGACATCGGTTCCCCGCCCGACCAGTGCGCTCAGCAGCCGCAACGCGAAGGGCCGGTTCTTGTGCAGGAAGTCCGTGCCGAGGCAGAGGAGGTACGGGCGCGACTGGATCGCGTCCGCAGCGGCGGGCGGCGCGGCGTCGGTCGACGCCGAGGGGTGGTCCACACCGAGATGGACGACGCTCGCGCGGTCGCGGTCCACGAGCTCCTCGGCCAGCGCGTCGTCGCGCACGTGGTCGGAGAAGAACAGCACTCGGTCGGCGGTAGCCAGGGAGAGGCGCGTCAACCCGCGATAGTCCTGCCAGGCGGCGGTGGCCGGGAAGTAGGCCGGGTTGTGGAAGGCGATGAGGTCCTGCTGGGTGAGGATCACGCGATCCCCGAGGGCCTGCAGGAAGCCGAGATCGCCGGCGTTCGAGAGCTGAAACGGGCGGTGGACGATGTCGGCGGAGTCGGTGCGCGGGGCATCCCGGTAGGTGACGAGAGTGAGGCGCGGGACGGCGCGCAGGCGCGAGAGCGCGTCCTCGCTGGGCTGGTCGGGGAGGATCGCGGTGAGGTGCACCTGCTCGGTGCGGGCCAGCGCCGCGATCAGCTCGAGCACATGGACGTGGGTGCCGGTGGTGGGCCCGTAGAGGATGCGGGCGTCGATCGTGGCCGAGACGCCACGCAGCGCGCGGCGGGCCGCGGCGGTGGCGCGGGCCTCGGGCGGGCTCGGCTGGTGCCGCAGCGGCGTAGCGGGGGCAGGAGCGAAGACCAGCACGTCGTCGGCGAGAACGTGGGCCAGGCCTCGCTCGACGCAGCGTGCCTCGAAGTCCCCGCCGGCGCTGCCGATCAGATCGATCGCGCTACGGCGCACGTAGACGCAGGCGCCGGCGGGAGCTTCGATCCGGGGCCGGAGCCGCAGAGAGCCGGTACGGACTGCGGCAGCGGCTTGTTCCAAGCGCTCCGGGGCGAGCTCGGGCTGGGTGAGGGCGCTGGCGCTGGCCGTGGTCGCGGCCGCGTAGGCCGCCTCACGCATTCCCTCGAGCCATCCCGATGGAACGAGGGTTCCGGGGTGGAGTAGGACCACGTCCGCTCGAACGGCGCGCGCGAAGGCGTCAGCAGGCGAGTCGACCTCGAGGATTGGAACGCCGGGAGGCGTGCGTTCGCGGAGCTGCTCATCACTGCCGGCTCCGAGGACGCAGACGATGACGTCGCCCGGCCCCGGAGCGGTCAACCGCCTCTCCGAGCGATCAGCATCAGCGTGTGGCCGAGCGAGGCTGCGCGGGGTCGAGAGCCGAGGGCGTCGAGCGGCGCCAGCGCCCGCTGGAGGCGCGGGGGCAAGCGCCGCCAGCCGTAGGTCACCGCATAGAGCTCGGGCTCGAATCCCGCGGCGCGCGCCTCGGCGCGCAGACGCCGCGGCGAGAGCGGAATATCGTCGGGCGTTCCGTGCAGGGCGGTGGCCAGACCGGCTCGGTTCGCCAGGGCCAGCCCGAGGCCGACCGGATGCCACAGTCCCGGCTCGATCGCGACCATCGCGCCACCGGGCCGGAGCAGGCGAGCGGCCTCGGCGAAGCATGGGCCAAGTGGGCCCTGATAGGCGATGTGGTGCAGCACCAGGCGGTAGAGGACGACGTCAAAGGACCCGGGCGGGAAATCGAGCTGGCCGGCATAGCCGAGATGGACCTCGTCAGCACGGTTCAGGCGCTCGACGCCGGCCACGCGTTCGGGATCGGAGTCAACCGCCGTGAGGCGAAAAGCGGGCGGCGAGAACAGGTGCCGGCCGGGGTGCCAGCCGGAGCCCACGGAGAGAACCGCGCCGCTCGAGATATCGAGGTTCTCGGCAAGCAGCCGTCGCTCGCGCTCGACCAAGCGCTCGTAGTGCGCCTCGAGCGTCCCCTCGCGGCTCAAACGATCGAGCAGGTTGTCCGGGTCGTGCGGCGCGCAGCCGGCCTGGGGTTCGTGTGAGATCGTCATCGCGGGGTGCTATCGCGCCGGGCCAGGAACGCGAACTGGCCGCAGAACAGCAGCTTGGTGGCGTTGAGCGCGCGCTCGTCAGTCTGGAGCAGGCGAGCGCAGACGTTCAGGACGCGGTTGAACGGCGATTCCCGGCCCCACCACCGATGAAAGTAGTGGTGGTTGCCGGCCAGCCGCCAGGCGATCAGCGTCAGGCCGTCGATGCCCGGCCGCAGCTCGATCGGCTCGAGGTGCGCGTGCTCGAGGAGCGCGACGAACCCGATGGGGGTGTAGTTCCACAGGCTAAGCGAGTGATAGGGCTCGAGCTGAGACGTCGAGCCGGCGAACCATCCGCCTGGTCGCAGCACTCGGTGGACCTCGGCGAGGAGTGGCTCCGGGCGGCGTACGTGCTCGAGCACCTGCTTGCAGTAGACGAGGTCGAAGGCGCCGTCCTCGAACGGCATGGCCAGGCCGTCGAAGGTCTCGAAGCGCGCGTCGGTGCGGGTGCGCAGCTGTCCCTCGGGCGATCCGGGAACATCCAGACCGACCCACTGCACCTCCGGGTCCCGGGCCCGGAACACGTCGACCGAGTTGCCGGCGCCGCACCCGAGATCGAGCACCCGCCACGGGCCGTCGGCAGGGCGCCCGAGCTCCCGCTCGACATAGCGGTCGGCCAGCGTCTGACGAGCGTGGTCGAACGGCACGATGTCGCCGAGCAGTTCCTTGAGGTCGCGACCGGGGAGCCTCAGCTTCGGACGCCGCCGATCGGCCCCGGCCGGCTCGCCGCGGGACGGTTGCGTCGGCTGGTTCGCCGCTCTACGGGTTGGGGAATCGGGGCTTCTCACTGGCTGCCCGGTGGGCGGCGAGCTGGCGCGCGAACGCGGCCACGAAGCGGGGGTTGTAGCGCAAGTAGCGCCGCCACAGCCGGCGCGGCTCCTGGGCCAGCCGGAAAGCCCATTCGAGGCCCGCTTTTTGGAGCATCGGCGGCGCCTGGGGAACCAGGTCGGCCAGGAAGTCGAATGCGGCGCCCACCCCGACCAGGACCGGAGCCTCCAGGTGGGGGCGAAGCGAAGCCATCCATTTCTCCTGCTTGGGCACGCCGATCCCGACCCAGACGACGTCGGCCTCGGATTCGTTGATGGCCTCGGCCACCGCGACTCGCTCCTCCTCGCTCAGCGTGCGGAACGGGGGTGCGTACCCGCCCACGATGTTGATCCCAGGAAAGCGCCGGCGGAGGGTCGTCCCGAGCTGGATCAGCGCGTCCTGATCGCGGCCGCCATAGAGGTAGAAGCGCTGGCCGCTGATCGCGGCGCGGGCGCACGCCCGAGCCATCAACTCCGGGCCATAGACCCGATCGGGTAGCCGGTGGCCGAGCGCGCCCAGCGCCCAAACGATTGGCTGGCCATCGGGCACGTTGAGCGAGGAGGACAGGAGCGCCGTACGCAGCCCAGGGTCCTCCTGGGACGCCATCACGGTATGCACATTGCACACGCACACATAGCCGCGCTCGCGCTCGGCGACCATCGCGTCGATCCACCGGAGCGTCCGCTCGTAGTCGATCACGGCGATCGGCACGTCGACGACGTCGACCGTGGCCGGGCGCGCGACCGGCGCGGCGTAAGACTGAACGGGGCTGTCCGGGCGCATCACCATTGCCTGCCTAGCCGCGCGGTCCCGAAGTCAAACCGGACGGGCGCGCACGAATCTCCACTGCTGTAACGAGTCAAAGCCCCGGAGGTTGCGCGGTTGGTGCACCGCCGCGGCGGGTGGGAGTGTCCAATTATGTCCAAGCTGCTTGACGGCGGGCGTATCCACGGCGCTATGCTTGGGTCCGACACGGAAGTCGGACGGGCCCGCGAGCATCGCCCCCTTTCTCGCGGGTCTTCGGACGGCCCCCAGCCCTACCAGGGTCGTCCTTCGGTCGGGCCCGTACCGCCTTCGCGGTGCGGGCCCGCCATCTTTCGAGTGGGCTTGGAAGGGTGGCCGGGAGCGCAGCGTCTAACCTCGCGCTCCCATGAATTGCCTCGTGACCGGCGGCGCCGGCTTCATTGGATCTCACGTTGTCGATGCGCTGGTGGCCCGGGGCGATCGCGTTGCCGTTGTCGACAATCTTTTGAGCGGGAGACGTTCAAATCTTGCCGGCGCAGAGGCTTCGGGAGCTGTGACCTTCCACGAGGCCGACGTGCGCGACGCCGGTGCCCTGGCGTCGATCTTCGCCGCCGCAAGGCCCGAAGTGGTGTTCCACCTCGCGGCCCAGATCGACGTGCGCCGCTCGGTGGAGGACCCGGCCTATGACTCCGAGGCCAACGTGCTCGGCACGATCAGGGTGCTGGAGGCGGCTCGTGCGGCCGGAGCACGGCGCGTGGTCAACACGTCGACCGGAGGCGGCCTGTACGGAGACGCCTCGGTGATCCCCACCCCGGAGGACCACCCAATCCGCCCACTCGCCCCCTACGGGCAGTCCAAGTATGCGGCCGAGGGCTATTGTGAGCTGTACACACGGCTGCACGGTCTCTCGACCGTGTCGCTGCGTTATGGCAACGTGTACGGCCCCCGCCAGGACGTTCACGGTGAGGCCGGAGTGATCGCGATCTTCTGCGGTCGCATGGCCTCGCGCGCACGGCCGACCGTGTTCGGCGACGGGACGCAGACGCGCGACTGGGTCGAGGTCAGCGATGTGGCGCGGGCCAACCTCCTGGCCGCGGGCGCCGGTGCCGGGGTGAGTGGAGCAGTGAATATCGGAACCGGCCGCGAGATCTCGGTTATCGACGTCCTGGGGACGCTGACCGACGTGGGCGGCTTCGCCGGTGCCGTCGAGCCGGAGTTCGCGCCGGCGCGGGCGGGCGAGGTGCAGCGCAGCTGCCTGGACGTGAAGCGGGCGCGGGAAGTGCTGGGGTGGGAGGCCCAGGTCGGGCTCGAAGACGGGCTCCGCCGGATCCTGGCCGAGCTGTAGCCCGGGCGTGGCTACAGGTACTCGGCGACGACCGGCGCCTCGCGGGTGAACACCCAGTAGCCGAGGGCAAACACGGCGGCGACGATCGCTAGGGGCACGAGCAGCTGGAGCGAGCTGCCCGCCGCGTAGGCGGCGTTCGGGAACGCGTAGGGGCCGTAGCTGGCGGCGGCAGCACCGGACAGCGGCACGTTGCCGATCAAGGCGTGCCCCATCTGAGCGTTCAGGGCGGCGATCGGGCTCAACATCGCCACGTGCTGGAGATGGAGGCGATTGAAGTAGGCGACGATGTAGATGATCGGCGATCCGTAGAAGAGGATCTGCGAGAGGACGTCCCAGATCGGCTGGACGTCGCGGTAGCGCACGTAGAGGGCTGAGAGCAGCATTCCGACGCCGCTGGCGAGCACGATCCAGACCGCGATGAGCGGGATCAGCTCGAGCCATGAAAGTTGTGGGTCGACACCGTTGGCGAGGGCGAAGGCGAACACCGCGAGGAAGTTCATTCCGAGGTTGAACACCGCCGCCAGCGAGATCGAGAGCGGGATCACCATCCGCGGGAAGCGGACCTTGCGGAGCATCGACTCACGACCGACCAGGGAAGGAACGCAGTTCGTGGTCACCTCGATGAAATAGCTCCACATCACGATCGAAGCGAGCAGGTAGACCGGGTAGTGCGGGATCCCCTTGCCCAGCTTGAACACGTTGCTGAACACGACGTACAGGACGCCGAAGAACATCAGCGGCCGCATCAGCGACCACAGGTAGCCGAGCACCGAGCCGAAGAAACGAAGCTTGAAATCGGTTCGGGCCAGGATCACGGTCAGCTCCACGAATCGCCGCAGGCCGCCGCCGAACGCCGATGGACCATGTGCGTATGCCGTTCCGGTCGACATCAGGGTCAGGGCGCCGGGGTTATCTCGAGGTCGTAGGGGAGGTCGACCTGACCTCCGGTGACCATCGAGCTGTGCACGATCAGACCCGTGTAGTCCTCCCGGATGTCCAGGGCGTTGTCGCCGAGGCCGGCGCGCAGCAGCATCGGCGTGTAGGTGTAGTTGCCCCGGGCCAGGAGGTTGTCCATCCGCAGCTTGACCACGACCCGGGTCCCGGTGAGGAACTTGCCCGAGGAGCCATGGCTCCAGTCCGAGCGTCCGGCGAGGGCGATCTGACGCCACTCGTTGCGGATTCGATAGCCGAACACGGGATTTTCGATGTCCTCGTTGAACGCCACCTCGAAGCACAGCGAGATTCGCTCGCCCTGACCTGACGCCGTGATCCGGTCGCCCGCGCGATCCTCGACCCAGGCATCGAGGATCTCCGCGCCCCGATCTCCGGCCCTGTTTTCCTCGCTCAGGCCCTTCACGGAGCGGCCGAAGTTGAGCTCGCGGTACTGACGCGCGACGCGATCAGGGTCTCCGAGCGCCACCATCTCGCCTCGCTCGAGGAGCATCGCGCGGTCGCAGAACCGCTCGACCGCGTTCATGTCATGGGTGACGAACACGATCGTCTTGCCCTCGGCCTTGAGCCGCAGGAACTCGTCGTAGCACTTCTGCTGGAAGGCCGAGTCGCCGACCGCCAGGACCTCGTCGATCAACACGACGTCGGCATCGACCTGGATGGCCACGGAGAACGCCAGTCGGACGTACATGCCCGACGAGTAGTTCTTCAGCTTGAGATCGATGAACTCCTCCAGCCCGGCGAACGCGATGACGTCGTCGAAGCGAGCCCGTGCCTCCTTCTGCGAGAGGCCGAGCATGATCGCGTTGATGATCACGTTGTCCCGGGCGGTGAGATCGGGATTGAAGCCGACGCCGAGTTCGATGAACGGCGAGAGCCGCCCCTCGATGTCCAGCTCGGTCGAGTCATCCTGATCGACCCGGTAGATGCCGGCGAGGCATTTCAGCAGCGTGCTCTTGCCGCTTCCGTTGCGCCCCACGATGCCGAAGAACTCGCCGGGCTGCACGTCGAAGGAAACGTTCTGCACCGCTCGCAGCTCGTCGTAGCCGCGAAAGCGACGGGGATGGATCACCCGCTCCTTGAGGGTGTGATACCGGAGATGGGGCAGGCGAAACGTCTTGGAGACGTTGTGCACATGGATCGCCGGGGGACCGTCTGGGCCTGCGGATGCGGCGCGAGGGTTCGCTTCGCTGACGACCATGGCCACAGCACGGCAACAGTAGCAGCGCCTCATCGGCCCGAACGCCGTCTGTGCTCTGATATCTGGCGTGGAGATCATCATCGTTGCCCCGTGCCCGGTCCCCCTGGTCATCGGCGGCGCCGAGCGCCTGTGGTCAGGCCTGCTCGACCACCTCAACCGCAACACGCCACACGTGGCGGACATCATCAAGCTGCCTGGGGCCGAGCGGAACTTCGTCGAGGTGGTGGACAGCTACAGACGGTTCTCGGAACTCGATCTGCGTAACTACGAGCTGGTCATCTCGAGCAAGTATCCGGGCTGGATGACCGACCATCCGAATCACGTCTGCTACATGCTGCACCCGCTGCGGGGTCTCTATGACACCTACCCCCGGCACCTCCCGCCCGAGTACGAAACCCGGCATCCCGAGATCCGGGCGCTGCTCGGACTGCTCCGGGGAAGTGATCAGAGCCGGGACGCGCTGGCCGAATGCTTCGCGCGCGTCGGCCGCCTGACCGGTCGCGGCCGCCGGCGCCGTTTGGGCCTTCCGGTGCCGGGTGACGCGTACGCGTTCCCCGGACCCCTGATCCGGGAGATCGTCCACTTCTGCGACCGGATCGGCATGAGCTCGGTGCGCCGGTTTGCCGCGATCTCCGAGTCGGTGGCCAGTCGCCCTGGCTATTTCCCGCCGGGGGCCGAGGTGACCGCCGTGCATCCGGCGCCGAACCTGTCGGTGTTTCATCCCCCGCGCGAGGGTGCCTACTTCTTCACCGTGAGTCGTCTCGACGCGCCGAAGCGCATCGACCTGCTGATCGAGGCGACCAAGCAGCTGGGCGCGGACGCGGAGCTCCGCATCGCCGGCACCGGCCCGGACGGAGGCCGCCTGCGCGAACTCGCCGGGTCGGACCCGAGGATCCGGTTCCTGGGTTTCGTCGGAGACGACGCTCTCCTGGATCTCTACGCCGACGCTCGCGCCGTGCTGTTCGTGCCCTTTGAGGAGGACTTCGGTCTGGTCACGCTCGAGGCGATGCGGGCGGCCAAACCGGTCGTCACCGCGACCGATTCCGGCGGGGCAAGCGAGCTCGTGACCGATGGCCAGACCGGGCTGATCACCGATCCCAACCCCGACGCGATCGCCCGGGCCATGGCCACCCTCCACCGCGATCCCGCGCTGGCGAAGACGATGGGCGAGCGGGCTCGTGACCGAGCGACCGAGGTGACCTGGGAGCGCGTCTGCGCCGTTCTGCTCGACGGACTCGACCGATAGCTATGTGGCACGATGGCCCGATGGTCCGCTTTTGCACGTACGCGACCCCGGAAACGCTGGCCCAGGCCCGGGTGCTGGCGGCGACCCTCCGCGCGCACGATCCCGGTGCACAGGTGGCGGTGTGCGTCTTCGGCGGCCACGGCCAGCTCGCGGCACGCGACGAATTCGAGGCGCTGAAACCCGAGGAGCTGAACGTCGAGGACGCGAACGCGGACGACGGCGAGGGCGGCTATCCGCTCACGGCGAATCCCGAGACGCTGCCGGCGCGACTGCTCCTATGGGCCCACGGAAGCGGCGCCGACACCGCGGTTTACCTGGCCCCGCAGATCTGCGTGTACGGGACGCTCGAACCGGCGCTCGCGCTGGCCCGCGAGCACAGCGTGGCGCTCCTACGCAGGGTGACGCGACTTCCCGAGGATGGGAAGCGTCCCGACCACGCGGACCTGCTGGTCGCTGGCGAGGTGAACCCGGCGTTCGTGGCCACGAACGGATCGGAGGGTGCTCGGTTCGCGCGCTGGTGGGGCCGCGGCATCGCTCGCGCCGGTTCGCCGGCCCGGTGGCTCGGGATGGCGCCCTCCGTGTTTCCCACGGCCGCCTGGCTGGAGGATCCGGGGTCGGGCGTGAGCTTCTGGAATCTGCACGAGCGACCGCTCGAGCGCCGCGGAGACGGCCTGGCCGCAGGGGGTCATCCGCTGCGGTTCATCGACTTCTCAGGCTTTCGCCCGGATCGTCCGTACGTGCTAAGTGACGTCGCCACCCGGGTCACTCCGGTCGATGACACCGTGCTGGCCGAGGTGTGCGGCGAATACGCCGAGCGGGTGCGCGCGTCCGGCTGGCGCGCGCCCGAGCCCGATCGCCTCAACGGCTATCAGCGCCTCTCGAACGGAGTGCCGACCGACCCGCTCCTGAGCGCGCTGTGGACCGAGGCGAACCTGGCCGGTGTCGGCCTCGGAGATCAGTCTTCCTCGCTGGCCACCGCGGCGTTCACGAGCTGGCTGCGCGAGCCCGCCCCGCAGGGAGCCGCCGCCGGCCTCAACCGTTACCTGTATGCCGTATACGAGCGCCGCGCCGACCTCCAGAGCGCGTTTCCGAATCTCGACGCGGACTCAGACGGGCTGATTTCGTGGGCCTGGGAGCAGGGCCGCGAGGAGCTGGGATTGCTGGCCGATCTGCTCCCGCAGACCGGCAACGGGTCCGTGTCCGCCGGCGATGCGCACCTGACCGTGAACGTGTTCGGGTACCTACGCGACACGCTGGGCATCGCCGAGGCGGCACGCCTGTACGTCAAGGCGCTCGAAGGCGCGGGCGTGCCGGTCACCACCACCGCGGTGGCGCCCGACCTTCCGGTTGATCTCTCTCGCGGTAAGACGGTCACCCGGTTCGGTCACCATGCCTACGAGGAGGTACAAGCCCCGTTCGAGCCGACGTTCAACCTGGTCTGCCTGAACGGCGATCAACTGTCCGCGTTCGTGCACGCCGGGGGCGGCGAGCTGCTCGGTGACCGCATCACGATCGGGAGCTGGGGGTGGGAGACCGATGTGATTCCACCCAGCTGGCAACCCGGGTTTCAGTATGTCGACGAGATCTGGGTGTACTCGAACTTCGTCGCCCACAACCTGTCCCGGCTCTCACCCGTACCCGTGGTCGTGGTGCCGCAGGCGATCGAGGTGGCCGATCCGAGCGGTGTGGAAATCGACCTGATCGACGGCGGCGAATTCACCTTCCTGTTCATGTTCGACTATTTCAGTACGTTGCAGCGAAAGAACCCGATCGGCCTAATCGAGGCGTTCAAGCGCGCATTCGCTCCTGGCGAAGGGCCTCGCCTGCTGCTCAAGACGATCAACGAGAGATTCCGTTCGGAGGCCGCCGCTAAGGTGCGCGCCAGCATCGACGGCCGGCCCGACATCCAGCTCGCCGAGCGCTACCTCGAACCGCGCGAGATCGCTGCGCTGGTGGCCAAAGCCGACTGCTACGTGTCTCTGCACCGCAGTGAGGGGTTCGGCCTCACGCTGGCCGACTCGATGGTGCTCGGCACGCCGGTCATCGCCACCGGGTACTCGGGGAACATGGACTTCACCACCGACCGCAACAGCTACCTCGTCGATTGGACGCGCGCGCAGGTCGGACCTGACTCCGAGGTCTATCCGGCCGAAGGAACGTGGGCCGAGCCCGACCTCGACCACGCGGCTGAGCTGATGCGCCACGTCTGGCAGCACCGCGACGAAGCGGCCGAGAAGGCAATCCGGGCGCGTCTGGACATCGAACGCCAATACGCGCCATCGGTCACCGGTCGGGTCGCCCGCGCCCGGCTGGAGACCCTCCTCGAGCTGCGGCGCGATGGTCCCCGGCGGCAGCGCTCCCATGCGATCAACGCGATCGAGACCGAGCTGAAGCTCGACCTCAGGCAGGGTGTGCCGTCACGCCGCGCCGCCACGGGGTTGATTCGGCGCGCGGCAATGCGCATGATGCTGCCATTCACGATTCACGAGCGAAATCTGGACAGAGCGGTGCTCGACGCGTTGCGAGAGCTGCGCGGCGACTTGGATCGCGAGCGCGCGCGTGGGGCGCGCACACGTACGAAGCTGCGGCACCTGGAAAAGCGGCTCGAGCGCGCGAGAGCACCGCGGGCGTGAGCGACGACCATATTCGCATCGAGCGCGAGACGCTGGACCGGCTCGCGATGAATGTGCTGATCGCGGCCACGGTGCCGCGTGACGGCAATGTGATCGACATCGGCGCGCACCGAGGCGGAGTGCTCAGCGAGATCCTGCGCGTCGCGCCGCTCGGACGGCACATCGCGTTCGAGCCGCTGCCCGACTGCTATGAGTATCTCCGCCGCGAGTTCCCGCATGTGGACGTTCGCAACGTCGCGCTGTCGGACGAGAACGGCGAGACCAACTTCCTGCATGTGGTGGCGGCGCCGGAGTTCAGCGGGATGCGTCAGCGCGCCTATCCGGGCTATGAAGACTCGCCCCGACAAACGATTACGGTCCCGATGCAGCGCCTGGACGACTCGCTGCCTGCCGGGTTTCATCCGTCGCTGATCAAGATCGATGTGGAGGGGGCCGAGATGCTCGTGATGAGGGGCGCGATCGAAACACTGCGAGCGCACCGGCCCACGGTCATCTTCGAGCACGGCATCGGGGCATCCGAGCGCTACGGGTACGGGTCAGAGGACGTCCATGACCTGCTCTGCGCCGAACTGGGGATGCGAATCTTCGATTTCGACGGACAAGGTCCCTACGGACGTCAGCAATTCATGGACGTGTTCTCCGAGCCGATGTGGAACTTCGTCGCCGTTCCCGGATGAGTGGCGTCACCAAGCTGGTCGTCGGCAGCACGTTCGCAGTACATCCGCCACGCGCCGGCGGGCAGCTTCGAATCTTTCACCTATACCGTGAGCTCGCGCGCCACTGTGACGTCGACGTGGTCGCGCTGGTCGATCGCGACCAGCCCGCCTCGCGACGGGTGCTCGCCCCCGGGCTGACCGAGATCCGTATCCCGAAGTCGGCGCGGCACGATGCGGCCGAGGCCGAATTGCGGGTCACCGAGGTCTCGGTGACCGACGCGGCGTTCCCCGACCTTCATTCGCTGACCCCGGCTTTCTCCGAAGCGGTCAGTCGATCGGTGACCCCAGGATGCGCGCTGGTCGCCTCGCACCCGTACACGTTGCCGGCCATGCGTGCGGTCGACGCGCGGGCGGCCGCGTGGTATGACGCGCACAACGTCGAGGCCGATCTCAAGGCTGCGGTACTCCCCAGGACCCCGACCGGCAAGCGGCTGCTCGCGCGGACGCGGGCGGTTGAACGTGAGTGCTGTAAGCAGGCGCAGCTCGTGCTGGCCTCCTCGGCAGAGGACGCGAAGCGGCTCCGTGCGCTTTATCGCGTGCCGGCGGCGCGGGTCAAGGTCATCCCGAACGGCGTCGACACCTCGGCGATCCGCTTCGTCGCCCCCAGCGAGCGGCGGACCCTGCGGCTCCGGCTCCGGCTCGAGCGTCCCCTGGCCCTGTTCATCGGGAGCTGGCACGAGCCGAACGTGGTCGCGGCGCGCGATGTTCTCCGGCTCGCCGGCGAGGTCCCCGAGGTCCACTTCGCGATCGTCGGCAGCGTCGGCATCCCGCTGCAGCCCGAGGCGCGGCCCGACAACGTCGAGCTGTTCGGGGTGGTCGCCGACGATCTGAAGGAGGCGCTGCTCAGAGTCGCCGCGGTCGCGCTCAACCCGATGCTGGTCGGCTCCGGGACGAACATGAAGATGCTCGACTACCTCGCGGCCGGCGTGCCGGTGGTCTCGACTCCCGTGGGGGTGCGTGGCCTGGACCTCGATCACGAGCGGGATCTCCGGGTCGTCGAACCGGCGGAGTTCGCGGCGGCCATCCGGGCTACGCTGTCTGACCCGGACTCAGTCGTCGACGCCCGAGCTCGTGAGGTGCGCCGCGAGATCGAGCAGCGCTTCGACTGGACAGCCGTCGCAGCGCCGCTGCGTGGCGAGATCGAACCACGCGATCCGGCCGGAAATCGGGTGGCGCCTCAGCGCTCGGCGATCAGCGCGTAATCGCCGGCCAGCTCGCGGTCGCGATCGACGTCGCCGGTGCCGCCGGGGTGGAACACGTAGGCGCGCTCGAAGCCGATCGAGCGGCACAGGGTCAGCAGAACCTCCGGGAACACGGGGTGCTGATGGGTGGGATCGAACCAGAAGTTTTTGAGCGCGCTCGGCGAGTGGGGGTTCACCGTCTCCGCGATCAGGATTCCGCCTGGGGCCAGCACGCGGAAGGCCTGGCGTAGGAAGGCGAGCAAACCCTCATAGGGGAGATGCTCGACGACCTGAGCGGCGAATACGGCCCCCTGGGAGCGGTCCGGCAGGCGCTCGAGAAGCTCGACGCCGTCGCCCTGCTCGACCTCGAGGCCCTTGGCGCGCGCTCGCGCCACCATCCCGGCGTCCAGGTCGATCCCCCGGGCGGGGATCTCGGCCTCGCGCAGGAGCTCGAGGAACTCCCCGCGCCCGCAGCCGACATCGAGGACGGGCTGCCGGGAGCCGAGGAGCCTCAGGTAAGGACGCTGACGCTCCCGAATGATTTCCTCGGACAGGCGAAAGACGTCCTCGAAGGCCACGTAATCCTCCTCGGGAGCCACCCCTGGCCCGCCGCTGCGATAGCCGATCACCCGGCCCGCCGTCCCGGCCTCGAACCGCTCCAGGCCGAGTCCGGCGGGGTCGGGCATGGCGCGGCTCGCGGATACGTATGTCTCCACCGGCGCGATGCGCTCGGCCAGGTCCTCGAGTGCCTGGTTGTTGTTGTGCAGCCAGGTGCGCAGCTCGTCGAGGCCGGCCGCGGTGCCACCGATCCCCTCGTAGAGCTGCCGGTTGATCTCGGGTTGACGCCGGACGCGGGATAGCAGGCGACGCAGCACGGCCCGCGATCCTAGCCGTCAGTTCAGCCGGTAACCTCGTATCCGGCCGGTCGGGCCGATCGACGCGGATGGGCAGCGGCGGTCCGATCCAACCCGCCCGAACCACTTGTCACTCGATACCAGCACAGCCGTCCACGAGCGCGCGTGGTCGCGGGTTCTCCCGCTCACGCGAGCGGAGAGCTTCCGCATTGCCAGGCGGAGCACGCTCATCGCGCTGGCCGTCTACGTCGCCTACGCGCTGTTTCTGACCTGGCCGCTGCCGACGGATCCCGGCGGCCTGATCTCGGCGCAGGGGCTCTCCGGGGATCTCGGCGGGTCGATCTCGCGCGTCGCATACATCGTGCAGCACCACGTCTTCCCGTTCGCGCCCGCGACATTCCATGGGCTGAACGCGCCGGAGGGCGTCAGCCAGGCGTGGGTTCTTAACTGGGGAAGCCTGGTCGGCACGACGCTGCTCTACGGGTTCGGCTACATATTCAGTCCAGTCGCCGGGGCGGCGATTTACCTGTGGCTGGGCTTCGTGGCCTCCGGAATGGCCATGTTCCTGCTGACGCGGCGGCTGTTCGGGAACCCATGGGCGGCGCTGCTGGCCGGGTTCGCCTTCGCCTACTCGCCGTGGGCGGTGCAGGGCATGAGCGGCCACGCCGACTACATGCAGGGCTGGGTGCTCGTCCTGTCGGTCTGGAGGATGATCGAGCTGGCCGATCGCCCGACGGTGCGCAACGGACTGCTGGCGGGCGCCGCGACCGTCGCGGCGATGCTCCTGACCCCGTACTTCGTTCTGATCGGGGGCGTCGGATTCGTCACGATGGCGGTGATCGTTCTGCTCACCGGGGTCGCGCGAGGAGAGCTCTTGGCCACCGTCAGGGGAGTGTTCCTGGCCGGCGCTGTGGTCGTTTTGGTGTTCGGGGCGATCGGAGTGCTGACCGTGGTGGCCGGCGGGGACGAGACCGGCTCGCTGCGCACCGAGTCGATCACCCAGCTCTACGCCTATACCGCACGATGGCGCGAATGGGTGCTGCCGGACCAGAACAACCTGATCTTCGGCGGCCTCACCAAGCCCTACCTGACCTCGCACCTCCATGGGTCGAACTTTGCCGAAAGCTCGATCTACCTCGGCGACAGCGTGCTTCTCCTGGCGCTTGGCGGCGTGTTCCTCGGCCTCGTCAAGCTGCGCCGAGTCGGGCGGGCCGCGGCGCGCGATATCCGCGGTGTGGCCGTCGCGGGCGGTGCCGCGCTGGCGCTGGTGGCCGCCTGGTTCTCCGCGCCGCCCAAGGTTCACCTCCTCGGCGTCTGGGTTCCCATGCCGTCGTGGTTCGTGTTTCACGTCACGAGCACGTGGCGGGTGTACACACGGTTCGTCGAGCTGATCGAGCTTGGGCTCTGCATCCTGCTCGCCTTCGCCGCGACGGCGCTGCTGGCGCGGCGCGGACGCGTGGCCAGCGCTGTCGTCATCGCCGCGCTGGCCGCGGTGCTGGTGCTCGATCTGTGGGCGCGACCCCCGATCCGCACGACCAAGGTCAGCGCGCCGGCGGAGTACACCTGGCTCAAGGATCATCCCGGCGGGATCGTCGCCGACTATCCACTCGAGCCCGCTGTGTTCCCGAACTACGCCCCGCTCCTCTGGCAGATGATCGACCATCACCCGATCTTCCAGGGGTACGACGCGAATTCCGACTCCGAGCTGATGAAGCTGGACCTGGTCGACCTGCGCGAGCCGAGCACCGCCTCGCGCCTGGCCGCTCTCGGGGTCCGCTACATCGTCGTCCATCCGGGGCAGCCCGGCGGCGATCCCGCCAACCTCACCCGGCAAGGCTACGTCCTGCGCTTCTCGGGACCTGACGGAAGCGTCTGGCAGGACGACGCGCGCCCGGCGCAGACCTGGGTCGACGGACTACAGGGCTTCTCAGTGGTGGAGGGTGGGCCGAACGCCGAATATCGATGGATGACCGGAACCGGCGTGCTCGCGATCACCTCACGCAGTTGCCTTTCCTGCTGGGGCGTGTTGACCTTCCAGAGCGCCAGCGCGGATCTCCCCCGCAAGCTGACGGTCACCGACGGGCGCACCGGCGAGGTACTGGCGACAGTGCCGATACCGCCGGACCGTTCGGCACCCGTTCGTATCCCGGGCGTGAAGCTCGTGGGAGGCCAGGCGCGGCTCCTGCTCACCACCGACATCCCGGCACTCCCGCCCAAGGACGGCGATCCGCGCCTGCTCTCGATCAGCGTGGGTGAGCCGCGGTTCGTGAGCTCGCCGTAGCCGACGCGGTCAAGCGACGGTTAGTGTCGCGTCGAGAGAAGCTCGGAGACGATCTCTGACCACGTCGCGCTCGGCGGAACCGGAAGCTGCGCGGCGGGGTCGGCGGCCATGTCGGTGCGCGCCCGCTGCAGGGCGGCGAACTGCCGGACATACCAGTGCCTGAGGTGGATCCGATAGGCGATGGCCAGGGTGTCGAGGAACATCCGCTGCACGGTGTCTTTGGTGATGCCGGTGCCCGTGAACCGGTACTGGAGCGCGATCGGCGCCTCTTCGATCCGGTCGAAGCCGAACTCGGCCCCAACCGCCAGCACCTCGAGGTCGAATGCGTACTGCTTGATCAGCAGCAGCGGCACGACCGTTCTGAGCATCTCGCCGCGGAACACCTTGGCCCCCACCTGCGTGTCGCGGACGCTGATGCGAAACAGCAGGCGCACGAGCATCTGGAAGCCCGAGGACATGATGCGGCGCTTCACTGGGTAGTGAACCTGGCTGTCCGGATGGCGCTTGCTGCCGATGACGGCGTCCACGCTGTGCTCCTCCAAGCGACGCACGGCATCGACGATCACAGCCGGTGAGATGTCGAGGTCCGCGTC